>NZ_JAVYJH010000014.1:0-220171 GCF_032621685.1 Pseudomonas sp. zfem002
CGGGTTGTTTTTGTTGTTGGCGGGTTTGGCGGGGAAATGGATGGGGAATGTTTTTCTGGTTATTGCTGAGAATSTNTCAGGGCNNTGCAAGACTCAAGACAAGCACCTGGCAGCCCCGATGCGGTTTCCCGCCAAGCTCCAACGAATATCCAGATCCCCCCTACTCCTTCTTCCCCTTCCCCCCCTTGACCAACCCATAGCGAATCTCCTTCGACGGCCCATACCCATAGAACGAGGTGTAGCACTTGCTGAAATGGCTCGGCGAGACGAACCCGCAGGCCAGCGCCACATCGATCAGCAGCAGGTCGGAATGCTGCAGCAGGCGCCGGCTCTCGGTGATGCGCAGCTCCAGGTAGTAGCGCACCGGGGTGGTGCCCAGCTGGGTCATGAACAAGCGGCCGATCTGGCGCTTCGAGCGGCCGACGTAGTGCGCCAGCTGGTCCTGGCTCAAGGGCTCTTCGATATTCGCGCTCATCAGGTTGATGGCTTCGCGCAGCGGTTCGCTCATCTTTTCGTGCAGGGTCGGACGCGCACGGCGGTAGCGCGACTCCTCGAACGCGAGGATATCCACCACGGCATCCACCAGGCCGCGACCACAGCGGCTGTTGATCCACTCCAGGACCAGGTGGAAGCCCCCCGCCGGGCTGGCGGCGGTCAGGCGGTCGCGGTCGACCATGTAGCTTTCGCTGGTGACCTGGCTGTCCTTGGCGATCTCCGCCACGGCGCCGCGATGCTCCGGGTGCACGGCGCAGCGGTAGCCATCGAGCAGGCCGGCCTGGCCAAGGAACCAGGCGCCATTCCACAGGGCGCCCAGGGCCACGTGCTTTTCCGCGGCCTTGTGCAGGATCTGGTTGAGTTCCGGGATCGGCCGCAGCACGGTGCGCAGGCCGCCGCAGACCACCAGCAGGTCCAGTTCGTCGAGGGCGGCGGCATTGAGTGGCGCGTCGGGGCAGATCACCAGGCCGAGGTCGCTGACCCGCGAACCACCATCGAGGGTGAAGGTGCTATGACTGAAGGACGCCGCCTGGATCAGGTTGGCGGTGACCAGGGTGTCGAGGGCCTGGGTGAAGGCCGGCAGGGAAAAGTGTTCGAGCAGGATGAACCCGACCCGGCCCTGGCCGCCCGCCGCCTGTCCTTTCTCGCCAGTGAAGCGCAGGTTCGAACCCTGCATGGCATCACTGAAATGCCTTCTTTCGACCACGTTATGTCTTCCACTCTTGTTCTTGGGTGAGCGCCGAAACGTCGAAACCGCCACGCCGGCATGCATCGATGAATGATGCACGCCGGCGTGGCGGTGTCCAACTGTCCTTCAGCTTTTTCTGTTTATGTTGCCGCACGCATCCGACGACCTTGCAAGGCACCTCGCGACAAGCGATCCAGCAGCAGCGCCACCGCGACGATCGCCAGGCCGGCGCGCAGGCCGAGGCCCATTTCCATGCGGGTCAGGCCGCGGGTCACTTCCGCGCCGAGACCGCCCGCCCCCACCAGCCCGGCCAGCACGACCATGGCCAGGGACAGCAGGATGCACTGGTTGAGGCCCACCAGCAGGGTCGGCATGGCGGTGGGCAGTTCGATCTTCAGCAGGATGTCCCGCGGCGAGGCGCCCATGGCCTTGCCCAGTTCCAGCAGGTCGGCGCGCACGCCGTTGAAGGCCAGGGTGGTCAGGCGCAGCATCGGCGGGATGCCGTAGACGATGGTGGCGAGGATCGCCGGGACCTTGCCCAGGCTGAACACCATCACCGCGGGAATCAGGTAGACCCAAGGCGGCACGGTCTGCATGACGCTGAGGATCGGACTCAACACGGCATCCAGGCGCTTGATCCGCGAGGCCAGCACGCCCAGCGGGAACGCCACCGCCACCGAGATCAGCACCGCCACGGTGACCAGGGCGATGGTCTGCATCGACGCCACCCAGAACCCGGAAAGCAGGCAGAAACCAAGCATCGCCAGCGCCAGCAGCGCGGCGCGCAGGTTGATGAGGAATCCGGCGAGCAACGCCACCAGGGCGATCATGGCGTAGGCCGGAATCGCCAGGAGCACGCCCTCGATGCCGCCGAGGGCGGCCTCGATGCAGCGGCTGATCAGGGCGAACAGGCCGTGCAGGTTGGCGTTCAGCCAGTCCACCGACGGCGCCAGCCAGGCGCCCGGGGAGAACTTGATATCAGCAGGATTCATGGCGCAGCCCTCCGGCCGATGCGGGTCGCGCTCTGGGCCATGCGGTCGAGGATCAGGGTGAGGATGACGATGGCGATGGCGGCGTTGATCGACATGGCGATGTCCAGGGTGCGGATCGCGCCGTAGATCACCTCGCCGAGCCCGCCGGAACCGACGATGCCGGCGATCACCACCATGCCGAAGGCCATCATCAGGCCCTGGTTGACCCCGGCCATGATGCTCGGCAGGGCGAACGGCAGGCGGATCTTGAAGAACTGCTGCGCGCCGGTGGTGCCGCTGGCCTGGCCGAGTTCGATGAACACCCTGGGTGTCTGGCGGATGCCCAGGGAGGTCAGGCGCACCACCGGCGGCACCGCGACGATGAAGGTGGCGACCAGCGCGGTGCCCGGGCCGTAGCCCAGCAGGGCGATGGCCGGCAGCAGGTAGATGTACGGCGGCAGGGTCTGGATCAGGTCCAGCACCGGCTCGCTGAGGCGATCCAGCGACGGCATCAGGCCGGCGGCGACACCCAGTGGAATACCGACGACAAGCGCCATGCTGGTGGCGGCCAGGACCAGCGCCAGGGTGCTCATGGTCTGCGGCCACAGGCCCATGATCGCGCACAGCAGCAGGCCGAGCATGGCGCCGACGGCGAAGCGCCAGTGGCCGACCAGACGCCAGCCGAGCACGCCGAAGAGCAGGATGATCACGTAGAACGGCACCAGGGTCAGGCCGTCGTAGATGGCCTGGTAGCCGGCGTGAAGGATGTCGTTGAGACCGTCGAAGAACCACGCGCCGTTGTCCGATAGCCATTCCAGCCGGGCATCGACGAATGCGTCGAAGGCCGCGGCAAAGCCCGAGAGGTTCATAGCGCGCGCTCCAGTTGCGCGGTCGCCTGCTCCGGCGCTGGCGCGCCCTGCACGCCCCGCAGCAGGTCCTGCTGGGTGATGACGCCAAGCACCTGGCCCTGCTCGACCACCGCCAGAGCATCGCCGCCGGAGCTGATCATCAGGTTGATCAATGTGTCCAGGTCAGCCTGCGGCCCGGCACTGGGCAGGCGCGCCGGGTCGAGCTGCGGATGGGCGGCGACGGCCGACATGATCGAGTGCGCCTTGACCAGGTGCAGGCGCGAGATGCCGGCAACGAATTCCGCGACATAGGCATCGGCGGGCTTGAGCACGATGTCCTCGGCGGTGCCCTCCTGGATGATCACGCCGTCCTTCATGATGGCGATGCGATCACCGATGCGGATCGCCTCTTCCAGGTCGTGGGTGATGAACACCGCGGACTTGCCCAGGGACTTGGTCAACTGGCGGAACTCGTCCTGCAACTGGCGACGGATCAGCGGGTCGAGGGCGCTGAAGGGTTCGTCCATGAGGATCACTTCCGGGTCCGAGGCGATCGCCCGGGCCAGACCGACGCGCTGCTGCATGCCGCCGGACAGCTCGTCCGGGTAGCGCGCGGACCAGTCACTGAGGCCGACCTTGGCCAGGGCCTGCTCGGCGATCCTGTGCCGTTCGGCCTTGGCGATGCCGCGCACCTCCAGGCCGAAGGCGGCGTTTTCCAGCACGCTGCGGTGCGGCAGCAGGGCCACGCTCTGGAACACCATGCCGATGTGCCGCGCGCGGGTTTCGCGCAGGGCCGCAGCGTCGAGGGCGGCGATGTCCTTGCCCTTGATCAGGATCTGCCCGGAGGTGGGATCGATCAGGCGGTTGAACATGCGGATCAGGGTCGACTTGCCGCTGCCGGACAGGCCCATGATGCAGTAGATCTCACCACGCTTGACCTTGAGGCTGACATTCGACACCCCGACCACACAGCCGTAGTCCTGAAGAATCTGCTTCTTCGACAAACCACGCTCTTTATAAGCACGCATGGCGGTATCGGCGTTCTTGCCAAAAATCTTCCAGACCGATTGGCACTCCACCAATACGTCTTCAGCTACTTCGCTTGCTGTGTTCATCTCGCACCCGTCGAACCAGAAATCTGGTTGGCTTTTTTATTACGTTCAGTTCGGCAGTGTTGAAGGCGTTGCCCGCCGCAGGGCCAGGCAACGCGGTCCTTCGAAATCAGTATTTCTTGATGTTTTCCCAGCGCTTGATCAGGTCGGCGTTCTTCGACGCCCATTCCTGCACGGCCTGCTCCACGGTCTGGCCATCCTTCATCGCGCCGTTGATCGCGGTGATGTCGGACAGCGGCAGGTAGACCCCGGCGATCAGCTCGCGGGCCTGTGGGTACTCGGCGGAGAAGCCCTTCTTGCCGACCCAGTAGTAGCCCTGCGGCGGGGCGAAGGAGCCTTTCGGGTCCTTGAGGAACTTGACGTCGAACTTCTGCGCCATCCACGACGGCTCCCAGGTGGTGACGGCGATCCATTCCTTGCGATCGACGGCGGACTTCAGCGCGGCGGTCATGGCCGCGGTACTGCCTTCGAGCAGGTTGAGCTTGAGGCCGTAGTCGGTGACCGCCTTGGCGGCGTCGCTCATCAGGCCCGAACCCGGCTCGATGCCGACGATCTTGTTGCCGAACTTGTCGGCGTTGGCGTTGAGCTCTTCCAGCGAGTCGATGGTGACGTACTTCGGCACGGCGATGGCCTGGTAGAGGCCGTGGGAAACCGGCGAGATCTTTTCCAGACGGTTCTTGTTCTTGTTCCAGTAGTCCTGCGCGGCGTAGTCGATCTGCGAGGCGAGGATCTGGATGTCACCCTTGCCCAGCGCGGCGTAGGCGATGCCCCATTCGGAGAAGTTGGTCACCTTGACGGTGTAGCCGGCGTCTTCGAGGACCTTCCTGGTCACGGTGGTGATCGGCGTGAGGTCTTCCCACGACAGGGTGCCCATGGTGATGGTCTTTTCCTCGGCCTGGGCCTGGAACACCGTGAGACCGACCATCGCGAGGGTGCAAAGGGCCTTGCGGAAGAATTTCATCGTTGTGCGTCTCCGTTGTGGTGCTGGCCGGGCGCTTGAGGGTCGCCCGTTGATTGTTGTTGGTTTTTTCGTGCACTGCGTCTTTCACAACTTTCTGGCGGGGGTTTTCTGACACCAGGAGCGACCTGATTACCCGCGCCACACCCCGGGAACACGGGTGTTAAGCCGAGATTCGCACGGGTTTGGAGGACGGTCAACGGAATTGTATTCTTTGTGTATACCAACAGAATTCAAAAAGAATTCATCAGAAGTGCTATTTTCCCCAGTGTTTTCAGGGTTCTGACGGTAGCCACGATGGTAAAAAAGCTGTCGCGGGTTGACATGCCAATGGCGGGATTTGATAAGGGCATGTCTCGTGGATGCCATACGTAGGAGCGTGGCTTGCCCGCGAACGATCCCGGAACCGGCATCGCGATCCGGGACCGCTTTGCGGTCCTTCGCGGGCAAAGCCCGCTCCTACAAGAAGCCACATGCAGGCTCAACACCCATAAAAACGGGGATCAGACCCCTGTCGCAGACGCCTCGATGTCGGTTCACGCCGCTCATCGAATTACCTGTAGACACATTGTCTAATCCTCCCCTATAGTCGTTATACAAATTGTAGACACAACCTGATGAGTACGAAAAAGGCTCCCATGAAAGCCACCGCAACCAGCCTTTCCACTGCCGATGCCAGCCCGGATCGCAAGGCGCTTCTCGCCGAAGCGCTGCGCCGGCGCATCCTCAGCATGGAACTGGCGCCCGGCGCGGTGGTGGATGAACTGGCACTGTGCGACGAGTTCGGCCTGTCCCGACCGCCAGTGCGCGAGTTGCTGCGGCAAATCGCCGCCGAGGGCTACATCGAGCTGGAAGCCAACCGCGCCCCGCGCGTGGCAGCCATGAGTCACGAGTCGCTGCGCGCCTTCTTCCTCGCCGCGCCGCTGGTGTACATCGCCACCACCCAGTTGGCCGCGAGCCGCGCCACCGAGGCCGAGATCGACGAACTGCGCCGCATCCAGGCCCTGTTCCGCCAGGCCATCGAAGCGCAGCACGTGGAAAATCGCGTCATCTACAACGACGAGTTCCACCTCGAGATCGGCAAGATGGCGCACAACGATTACCTGATGCCGAGCCTGCGCCGTGTGCTCATCGACCACGCGCGACTGGGCAAGATTTTCTACCGCCACCCGACCACCGTGGACATGCAGAAGGACCTCGAACTGGCCTGCGACCAGCACGACCAGATCATCGAGGCCATCGCCCGCCACGACACCGAGGCCGCGGGACAACTGATTCGCGAGCATATGGAACTGTCGCGCCGGCGCATGGCGGAGTACGCCGCACCGGAAGGCATGGAGGTATCGCTCGCGTTTTGAAAGACCCCGGCGCATGAAGGTTCGCGAGGTTTCGTGAAGCATCTCGGCCTGGGTGGCAACACCGGATCAAACAAGAACAGCCAGGTCCCTGAAATGACAAAAGTAACCTCGTTGCCAGCCGACGACAGCTCGTGCGGCTGGTATCACCTGAGCCCCAGGCGCACGCCGCGGCCCGCGCACTCCGGCACCAGCCGCGCCCGCTGGGTGGTGCTCGGCGCCGGCTACGTCGGCCTCGCCGCCGCGCGCCAGCTGGCACTGAATTTCCCCAATGAGCAGATCCTGCTGATCGAGGCCCAGGAAGTCGGCTTCGGCACCGCCGGTCGCAACGCCGGCTTCGCCATCGACCTGCCCCACGACATCGGCGCCGAGGATTACATCGGCGACATCGCTATCGCCAAAACCTGCCTGCGCCTGAACCTCACCGGGCAGAACTACCTGAAGGACCTGGTCGCCGAACACAACATCGATTGCCAGATGAAGTTCTGCGGCAAGTACCAGGCCGCCGTCGAGGACCGCGGCATCGCCGTGCTCGACGCCTACCGCCGTGGCCTGGAGAAGCTCGGCCAGCCCTTCGAAGTGATCGAAGGCGCCGACCTCCCCGACCATATCGGCACGCACTTCTATCGCAAGGCCCTGTTCACCCCGGGCACCGCGCTGGTCCAGCCGTCGGCGCTGGTCAAGGGCCTGGCCGAGAGCCTGCCGGACAACGTCACCCTGTACGAGAACACGCCGATCACCGACGTCGAGTACGGCAACCAGACCGTGCTGCGCCATGCCCGCGGCAGCATCACCGCGGACAAGCTGGTGCTGGCCAACAACGCCTTCGGCGGCCACTTCGGCTTCCTCAAGGGCGCCATGCTGCCGATCTTCACCTACGCCAGCCTGACCCGGCCGATGACCGAGCAGGAGCAGGCACGCCTGGGCGGCAAGCCGTACTGGGGGGTGATCCCCGCCGACCCGTTCGGCACCACGGTGCGGCGTACCCCGGACAACCGCCTGCTGATCCGCAACAGCTTCAGCTTCAACCCCGACGGCCGCGCCAACCGCAAGTACCTGGAGCGTTACGTCGAGCGCCACAAGGCCTCGTTCGACCGGCGCTTCCCGATGCTCCCGGAGGTTGCTATCGAGTACACCTGGGGCGGTGCGCTGGCCATGTCGCGCAACCACGAGAGCTATTTCGGCCAGCTGGCCCCGAACGTCTATGGCGCGCTGTGCTGCAACGGCCTGGGTGTCACCCGCGGCACCGCCACCGGCAAGCTGCTGGCGGACTGGCTGGCCGGAGCGAAGAACGAACTGATCGACTTCCTCCTGCGCTCGCCGGGCCCCAACGCCAACCCGCCGCAACCGTTCCTGTCGTTGGGCGTGAACGCGAGCCTGAAGTGGGGACAGATGCGAGCCGGCAAAGAAAGCTGAGCAAGGTTCTGGTAGCCCTGTAGGAGCGTGGCTTGCCCGCGATGGAGTGCGAAGCGCTCCCGAAAATCGCACGGCCAGTTGAAGTAAAGAAGCAGCAAACAGTGTCGCGCCGGCCAGGCGCGTGTTTACGGACTGAAGTTCTTTTTCAGCGCCGCGGACCCGCTCGGCCGGAAAACAGGTTCGATAGTGCAGGAAACAATAATGACAACTTCCAATCAATCCGTTGAAGACGTACCGCTCAACCGCTTTCACCAGTTGCTCACCGCACGCTCCGGCGGCGGCTCGTTCGTCGATGGCTACGTGCTCAGCATCATCGGCGTGGCCATGGTGCAGATGTCCGCAGGCCTGTCCCTGACCGCCTTCTGGCAAGGCATGATCGCCGCCTCGGCGCTGATCGGGATCTTCTTCGGCGGCTTCCTCGGCGGCGCCCTGACCGACCACTTCGGGCGCAAGCGCATCTTCTTCGTCGGCCCGACCCTGTTCATCCTCGGTTCGCTGGCGCAGTTCTGGGTCGAGTCCGGGCCCATGCTGTTCGCCCTGCGCTTCCTCATCGGCGTCGCGGTCGGCATCGAGTACCCGGTGGCCACCGCGCTGCTGGTGGAATTCCTGCCGAAGAAATACCGCGGCCCGCGCCTGGCCACCCTGACCATCCTGTGGTTCGCCGGTGCCGCCTTCGCCTACATCGTCGGCCACTTCCTCCTCGCTTCCGGCGGCGACAACGCCTGGCGCCTGGTGCTGGCCAGCCCCGTGCTGATCGGCGCGATCCTCTTCGCCCTGCGCATGGGCACCCCGGAGTCGCCACGCTGGCTGCTGAGCAAGGGCCGCGCGACGGAAGCCGAGGCAATCATCAAGCAGGTCTACGGCAAGGCGTTCTCCCTGAACAACCTGCCCGAGCAACCGCGGGAACAGAAGGTCTCGTTCCTCAACCTGCTGCACTCCGGCTACGGCAAACGCATGCTGTTCGTCAGCATGTTCTGGTCGTGCTCGGTGATCCCGGTGTTTGCCGTGTACTCCTTCGCCCCCAAGGTCCTCGAAGCGCTGAACCTGAAAGGTGACTGGGCGTCGTTCGGCTCGGTGGCGATCACCCTGCTGTTCGTCATCGGCTGCATCATCGCCACCCGCCTGATCAACAGCATGGGCCGGCGCAGCATGCTGATCCACAGTTTCCTCTGGTCCGGCCTGGCCCTGCTCGGCCTCGCCTCGATGCACGACGGCTCGCCGACCCTGGTGCTGGCGCTGTTCGGTGCCTACGCCCTGTTCATCGGCGGCGCCCAGGTGCTGCAGCTGGTGTACCCCAACGAACTGTTCCCCACCGAGATCCGCGCCGTGGCCGTGGGCGTCGGCACCTCGCTGTCGCGTATCGGCGCCGCCGTCGGCACCTGGCTGGTGCCGATGTCGCTGCAAAGCTTCGGCATCGCCAACACCATGTACGCCGCCGCCGTGGTGACCCTGGTGGGCCTGCTGTTCGCCTGGGCCCTGGCCCCGGAAACCCGTTCCCTGACTCTGCAACAAGCCGCCTCGCTTGGCTGATCGCGGCTCGAAACTTCCTTGCGTCCAACTGGAGAGACCCACATGAAATTCGCAGGCATCTACACCCCGGCCGTCACCCCCCTGAACGCCGACGGCAGCATCGACAAGGCCGGCTTCGCCGACGTCCTGGAGTACCTGGTCGAGTCGAAGATCCACGGCATCATCATCGGCGGCTCCACCGGCGAGTACTACGCCCACACCGCCCAGGAGCGCGTCGAGCTGGCCGCCCAGGCCAAGGACGTGATCAACGGCCGCCTGCCGCTGATCATCGGCACCGGGGCGATCCGCACCGAAGACTCGGTGGCCTTCGCCAAACACGCGAAAGAGATCAAGGCCGACGCCCTGCTGGTCGGCACCCCGCCCTACGCCCTGCCGACCCAGCAGGAGATCGCCGTGCACGTGAAGGCCGTCGACGCCGCCGCCGACCTGCCGATCATGCTGTACAACTACCCCGGCCGCATGAGCGTGAGCATGGGCCCCGAGTTCTTCGACGCGGTGGCCGACGTGAAGAACATCGTCGCGATCAAGGAAAGCTCGGGCGACATGAACCAGCTGCACCGCCTGGCTACGAAGTACCCGCACATCTCGCTGTCCTGCGGCTGGGACGACCAGGCCCTGGAGTTCTTCGCCTGGGGTGCCGACAGCTGGGTCTGCGCCGGCTCCAACTTCATCCCGCGCGAGCACGTGGCCCTGTACCAGGCTTGCGTGATCGAGAAGGACTTCGCCAAGGGCCGGCGGATCATGGCCGCGATGATGCCGCTGATGGACTTCCTCGAAGGCGGCAAGTTCGTCCAGTCGATCAAGCACGGCGTCAGCCTCAACGGCCTGCGCACCGGCGGCGTGCGCGCCCCGCTGCAAGGCCTGGACGCGAGCGAGCAGGCCGAACTGGCCCGTGTCGTCGCCACCCTGAAAAGCACCATCGCCAGCATCGTCGAGGGCAAGTGAAATGGCTGAACTGCTGAGCAAGGCAGAATACGTGGCCCTGGCCGCGAAACTGCAACCGCGCAACCAGGCGTTCATCGACGGCGAATTCCGCGATGCCATCGGCGGGCGCACCTTCGTCACCACCAACCCGGCCACCGGCGAGAAGCTGGCCGACGTGGCCGCCTGCGATGTGCAGGACGTCAACCTCGCCGTTGCCGCCGCCAAGGCCGCCTTCGAAGACGGCCGCTGGAGCGCGCTGCCCCCGGGCGCGCGCAAGAAGGTCCTGCTGAAGTTCGCCCAGTTGCTGGAAGACAACGCCCACGAGCTGGCGGTACTGGAAGCCCTGGACAGCGGCAAGCCGGTCAGCGAGTGCCAGAACGTCGACGTGCCGGAGACCATCCACACCCTGCGCTGGCACGCCGAACTGATCGACAAGATCTACGACGCCACCGCACCGACCGGTTCGGCCGCGGTGACCATGGTGGTGCGCGAAGCCATCGGTGTCGTCGGCCTGGTGCTGCCGTGGAACTTCCCGCTGCTGATGCTGGCCTGGAAGATCGGCCCGTCGCTGGCCGCCGGTTGCTCGATCGTGGTAAAGCCGGCCAAGGAAACCACCCTCACCGCCCTGCGCGTCGCCGAACTGGCTCATGCAGCGGGCATCCCGGCCGGTGTGTTCAACATCGTCCCTGGCGGTGGCCGCGAAGCGGGCGAAGCCATCGGCCGGCACATGGACGTGGCCATGGTCAGCTTCACCGGGTCCACCGACACCGGTCGCCTGTTCCTCAAGTACGCCTCCGAGTCCAACCTCAAGCGCGTGGTCCTGGAGCTGGGTGGCAAGAACCCGGCCGTGGTCATGAACGACTGCGAGGACCTCGATTCGGTCGCCCAGTTCGTCACCGCCGGGGCCTTCTGGAACATGGGTGAGAACTGCTCGGCGTCCTCGCGCCTGATCGTCCACAAGGACGTCAAGGACGAGCTGCTGGGCCTGATCGCCAAGCACGTCAAGGACTGGAAACTGGGCGATCCGCTGGATCCGGACAACCGCCTCGGCGCCATGGTCAGCAAGGCGCACTTCGAGAAAGTCCGTTCCTACCTGGAATACGCCGCCGAGCAGAAGCTCAGCATCGCCCTGGGTGGCGAGACCCAGGATGGCGTGTACGTGCAGCCGACCATCGTCGACGGCGTGGCCCGCGACAGCCGCCTGTTCGTCGAGGAGATCTTCGGCCCGGTGCTCAGCGTGACCACCTTCGACAGCATCGACGAAGCCATCACGCTGGCCAACGACACCATCTACGGCCTGGCCGCCTCGGCCTACACCGGCAGCCTGCGCAATGCCCTGCGCCTGTCGCGGGAGATCCGCGCCGGTGTGGTCACGGTCAACTGCTTCGGCGAAGGCGATGCCTCGACGCCGTTCGGAGGCTACAAGGAGTCCGGATTTGGCGGTCGCGACAAGTCGATCTGGGCGCATGATCAGTACACGGAGCTGAAGACCATCTGGATCGACGCTTCGTGAGCTGAAACCCGGGTGCTGTTCTGACGGAGTTCGGTACCTGACCCGGCCACCGCCCCACGCAGGCGGTGGCCACCCCGTTTCCTTTCGCAATACAGCGAACGAGCAGCACGGCCCGTGCAGGCCACTACAACGCTGCGGCGCTGACGGTTCCCGGATTTCCTGCCGGGCGGCCACACAATCCAACGACCCAAGAACCCGTGCGCACGACCACCGCAGAGTGCTCGCGTGCGTACCCATGCACAGACTTTTCTACTGCCCATGCTCGCTTCGAACGTTTCGCCCCACAGCTCCACCCTCGGTCACCGCAACGCGCTGATCGTGGCCCATATCGCCGCGGTACTGTTCGGCCTTACCGGCATTCTCGGCGTTCTCATCCACTCGTCCGCCTCGGTCATCACCTTCGGTCGCGCGGCATTCGCCGTGCTCGCCCTGGGTGCCGTGGCGCAGTTGCAGAAACGCGGCGTGTTCCACTCGTTGAACGGGCGCAAATTCGCGGTCATGGCCTTCAGCGGCGTGCTGCTGACCTCGCACTGGGTGAGTTTCTTCATCGCCATCAAGGTCGGCGGCGTGGCCGTGGCGACCCTCGGCTTCGCCAGCTTCCCGGCGTTCATCGCCCTGCTCGACCTGCTGGTGTTCCGCGAGCGCATCGGCGCCAGCGAAAGCCTGCTGTTGCTGCTGGTCAGCCTCGGCCTGGTGCTGGTGGTGCCGTCCTTCGACCTGCTCGACCAGGGCACCGTCGGCCTGCTCTGGGGGCTGGGCTCGGGCTTCTCCTTCGCCCTCCTGGCGATTACCAACCGCCGTGGCCTGCAAGGCATGAACGCGGTGCAGGTGGCGTTCTGGCAGAACTTCACCGTCGCCGTGCTGGTGGCGCCGTTCGCCCTCGACACGCTGCTGGTGCAGGGGCTGAGCCCTGGCGACTGGATCTACCTGGCGATGCTCGGGGTCTTCTGCACCGGGCTGTCGCAGTACCTGTTCGTCAAGAGCCTGGAAGGGCTGGAGGCGCGCAGCGCGGGGATGATCATCGCCCTGGAGCCGGTGTATGCGATCGCCTGCGCCTGGTGGCTGTTCGGCGAGCAGCCGTCGCTGCGGATGATGGCGGGGGCGGCGTTGATCATCCTGGCCACGGTGCTGTCGGCGTGGGGGAAATTGACGGCGGAGCAAGTGCATTGAGCTAGCAAGCGTGGCTTGCGCCCCCCTCTGTAGGAGCGCGGCTTGCCCGCGAAGGACCGTGAAACGGTCCCCGATTGCGGCGAGGTCCGGGACCGCTGCGCGGTCCTTCGCGGTGGTTCGTCACACGACAAGCCACGCTCCTACGAGGGACGGCGGTTTCACACTGGCAAGCTGCACCGCCCCCTCCCCTCACGGCTGCAGCTCGGGCGCAGGCCGCCGGAAACCGCGGGTCAGCCAGGTAAGGTAAAGCACGCCGAAGGCCAGCCAGCAAAGCCCGATGACTATCGCAGTCGCACTCAGCTGGCTGACCAGGTACAGGTTCACGCACATACCCAGCAGCGGAAACACCAGGTAGCTCACCACCCCGAGGCGCTGCTGCCGACGAGCGCGGTAGAAGTAGCAGATGACGCACAGGTTCACCGCGGTGAAGCCAAGGAAGGCACCGAAGTTGATGAAGGAGGTGGCCATTTCGAGGGTGAGGTTCAGCCCCAACAACCCGATCATCGCCGTGAACAGCAGGTTGAAGACCGGCGTCCGCGTCCTGCGGTCAAGCGCGCCGAAAGGCTTGGGCAGTATCTCGGCCCGGCCCATGAAGTACAGCAGGCGACTGGTGCTCAGTTGCACGATGAGCCCCGAGGCGAACCCGGAGATGATGAAACCGAAGTTCAGCCAATCCGCGAAGACCTGCCCGCCCACTTCGACGGACATCAGATAGGCCGCGATCTGGGCGTCTTCGAATATGCCGCCGGGATGGACCAGTTGCATGATGTACGCCACGAACGCAAACAGCAGGCCTGCCGTTGCCATCACCAGCACCACGGCACGCGGGATGTTGCGCTTGGCGTCGCGCGTTTCCTCGGCCATGGTGGTGACCGCATCGAAGCCCAGATAGGAATAGGCCGCCACGGCCGCCGCTGCCGATATCCCTATCAAGGTGCTGTCGGCGTTCCAGAGGGGCGCGGTCAGGGAAACCGGAGACTGATGCACCAGGTGGATCACACACAACACCACGAACAGCAACACCAGCACGATACCCAGCCCGGTCAGCAACTTGTTGGTCCGGTCGGCGAGGGTCAGCCCCAGGACGTTCACCAGCGTGGTCAGGCCAATGTTGACCAGCATCCAGCCCCAGAACGGTATGCCGGGGAACTGCACATTGAGAAAGATCGACTGCACCAGCCAGGCGACCATGGGCATGAACAGATAGTCCAGCAACACCAGCCAGCCGACCAGAAACCCCAGGCGCCCGCCAAGCATTTGCCGGGCGTAGAAATAGGCCGACCCGGAAACCGGAAACAGCCTGGCCATCTTCGCGTAACTCAATGCCGACAACAGCATGGCGCCAGTGGCCAGGAGGAAGGCACTGGGCGCCGTGCCGGCGCTGCCTTGGGCGATGACGCCGAAAATCACCAGCACCAGGCTGGGCGCCATGTACGCCAGACCGAACAGCACCACCGAGGTCAGGCTGAGCCGGGCGGTCAATTTGACGGAGTTGTCGGCCATGTCAGAGCTCCCTTTCGAGCATGCAGGGGGAGATGGCGAAGAGGAGCGCCTCGCGGCCCCCGGAAGCGGAATTGATCATGCGGGTGTTCCTGTCGTCGATGAAGCGTGGTAATGACCCGCCCGATGTCGCGCACACACGACCACCCCGGCCTGAAGGCCCGGAACGAAATGGGGGTGGTAGGCGTGGCGCGATTCGCCCCGTTGCGGGGCGGCGCGTCAGCCAAGCGAATTGTTGTTATGCCAACCGCCAGCGGCGCGGCACTCAGGTACCGCTCTTCACCTTGCTCCAGAGCCGGGTGCGCACGCGCTCCAGTTTGAGCGGCAGCGTTTCGAGCGGGAACAGCGTGGCCATGACTTCCTTCGGCGGGTAGACCGCCGGGCTGTCGCGCAGTTGCGGATTGATGAAGGCCGCGGCGTCCTTGTTGCCATTGGGATAGCCAAGGTAGTCGGAGCTTTTGGCGATCACCTGCGGGCGCAGCATGTAGTCGATGAACGCATACCCTTGCTGCGGGTGAGGAGCATCCTTGAGCAGCACCATGTTTTCAAACCAGACCGGTGCGCCTTCTTTCGGAATGCTGTAGGCCAGCTTGACGCCATTGTTGGCGTGGTCTGCGGTGGTCTTGGCGTTGAAGACCGAGCCCCCCCAACCGACCACGACACAGATGTCGCCATTGGCCAGGTCGGTGGTGAACTTCGAGGAATCGAAATAGCGGATGTACGGGCGGATCTTGAGCAGCAACGCTTCTGCCTTGCGGTAGTCCTCGGGGTTCTTGCTGTTGGCTGGCAGCCCCAGGTAGTGCAGCGCAATCGGCACGATTTCCACAGGCGCATCCAGCATCGCCACGCCGCAGGTGCTGAGCCTGGAAAGGTTTTCCTCCTTGAAGATCAGGTCCCAGGAGTCCACCGGTGCGTTGGCCCCCAGCAGTCGCTCGACCTTGGCCTGGTCATAGCCGATCCCCGTCGTGCCCCACATGTAGGGCACGGCGTAGCGGTTGCCCGGGTCGTTGCCTTGCTGCTTTTCGAGGATCTCCGGGGCCAGGTGCGACCAGTTGCCCAGGCGTTCACGATCCAGCTCCTGGATCACCCCGGCCTTGACCAGGCTGGGCAACAGGTCGTCGGGAACCATCACCACGTCATAGCCCGTGCGCCCGGCCATCAGCTTGCTCTGCATCACTTCGGCATTGTCGAAGGCGTCCCAGAGCAGCGAGATACCCGTATCCGCCTGGAACTCCCTGGGGGTTTCCGGGGCAAGGAAGTCAGACCAGTTGTACAGATGCACCCGGGCAGGCTCCGCCCAGGCGGGGTTCAGGCTGCTGCCGAGCAGGGCGATGAGGCCGAACTGCAGTAAACGATGAAGCGTCATGGATGGCTCCTGGCGGAGTGCCGGTGGGTCACCGTGCAATCCGCTGACTGTCGCTGGATTATTGTTGTCGTTAGCGCGAGCCCGAGGGTCGTGGGCACGTGAAGCCTTGTTCAGGGAATCAGCAGTTCGCGTCGGCCATCGGGATGCTCGATGCGCTCACCCGGCAACTGGAAGCGCTGGTCCGCCTGGTAGTCGTAGAGCGCGCGGGCCTTGGCCAGCTGGGTCATGTCCAGCTGAATGACATGACGGCACTCCTGTCGCCCACTCTCCAGCAACATCTGCCCGAACGGGTCGACCACCGCACTGCCACCGGCGAACATCATGTTCCCCTCACCTTCCCCGACCCGGTTGACGACCACGGCGAACACCTGGTTCTCCTGCGCACGGGCGGTGACCGAGGTCCGGTGCACATGCCCATAGGGTTCCATGTTGGCATCGGCGATCAGGATCAGTTCGGCACCCAGTGTTGCCACCGCCCGGGCGGTTTCCGGGAACTCGGTGTCGTAGCAGATCAGCAGGCCGATACGCACGCCGCGCCACTCCACGGTGCCATAGCGGTCGCCGGGCAACACCAGGCCGGGTTCGGAGATCCACAGGTGGGTCTTGCGATAGCTGAGCTGGATCCCTTCGGGGGTGATGAACAGCGTCGTGTTGTAGTAACGCCCGCCATCGTTCTCGATCAGCCCCACCACCACCGCCACCTTGCGCTCACGCACCGCCTGCTGGATGGCCAGGACACTGGGGCTGTCCACCGCCAGGGCCTGTTCGGCAATGTTGTCGTGGCTCAGGAAGCCGGTGATCTGCGCTTCGGGAAAAACGATGATGTCGGTGCCTGGCGCGCACTGGCTGATGGCGTCCAGGGTACGGCGCAAATTGTAGGCGGTATCGCCATCGCGCCCCGTCAGTTGGAGAAGTTCGATCTGCATATTCGGACCTTGTTATCGGGCTGAATCCCGGTCAGGAAGTAAGTGACTTTTGCAAAAGGTCGATGCAATTATGCGTTTTTCCCGCCGCTTTCCTATCCCGTCGAGGGGTTAACCCCAGGGAGTACATGCATGACACCAACGCTCCAGGACATGGCCTGGCATCGCGCTGCCGGGCACGTGATCGAACACCTGGACAAGGCTGATTTCTGGCTGACCTTGAGCCGCCTGATCGGCGAATACGTACCGCTCGACAACTGGGCGGTACTGCTGTTCAGCGATGGCTGCCCGTTCGCCTTCGCGCAAAGCCCGTACGAGGGAGAGGGACCCGACCCGCTGTTCCACGACTACATCAAGGGCATGTACCTGCTCGACCCGTTCTACATCGCCAACCGCGAACAACCGGCAACCGGGCTGTTCCGCCTGGCGGACGTGGTGCCGGAGCGCTTCAGGGACACCGAATACCACGAGCGCTACTTCAACCGTTATGTGAAGCAGGACGAAGTGCACTTCAACGTGCGCCTCGATGAGGTGCGCAGCCTGTGCCTGTCTTTGGGCAGCCGGCAGCGGTTCGTGCCCGAACAGGTTTCGCTGCTGGAGATGATTCGCCCGTGGGTAGTGGGGCTGATGCGCCAGCGCATGTTTTTCGAAGCGGCGATGCCGGAAAGCGCACCGCGCCAGGCACCGCGCTGGCAAGCCAACCTGGAAGAGGCCATGGTGCGCCTTGGCACGCCACTGACCGCCAGGGAACTGGAGGTGATCCGTCTGATCCTCAGCGGCTGCTCGAACAAGGAAGTGGCCAGCAAGTTGGGCATCTCGGCAGAGACCGTCAAGGTCCACCGCCGGCATGTCTACGCCAAGCTGAATGTAAAGTCTCCGCAAGAACTGTTTTCGCTGTTCCACAAGGCTCAGGTTGAAAGCGCATAAAACCAACGCTCAGCCGCGGGCCGCCCAGGCACGCTGGCGCGCGCGCACGGACTCGGCGGACTCGCCCACCAGTTCGGCGTAGACACCCGGTGCGGTGGCGCCTTCGGTGCTGATCAGCAAAACCCGCGAGTTCGCGTCCAGGCCGAGGTCCTTGGCCAGCGCCGGGGCGGCAGCCAGGCGTTGCAGCGCGGCCAGGCCGGCCACCGCCGACTCGCCGGCTTCCAGCGGGATGTCGCGGGCACTGCCGGCGGCCAGGCGACGCATGGCGGCCACCGCCTCGTCGTCCTCCAGGGTCATGAAGAAGTCCACGCAAGGCTGCAGGAACTGCCACGCCAGCGGCGAGGTTTCGCCACAGGCCAGCCCGGCCATCACCGAGTCCACCGCACCGCTGGCCGGCGCCGCGCGACCGGCCAGGGCGCTCTGGTACAGGCAGTCGGCCTGTGTCGGCTCGACCACGACGAAGATCGGCCGCTGCACGTCCTGCAGTTCCCAGAAGTAGCTGGCGATCCCCGCGGCCAGGCCACCGACGCCACCCTGCAGGAAGACATGGGTGAAGCCCTGCTCGCAGACCTCGACGATCTCCGCGGCGATGGTGCCGTAGCCCTGCATCACATCCCGGGGAATCTCTTCGTACCCCTCATAGGAGGTATCGGACACTACCCGCCAGCCATTGCGCAAAGCCAATGCCGCGGCCTCCTCCACCGACTCGTCGTAGTTGCCGGTGATGCGCACGATCTCGGCACCATAGGCCGCGATGGCCTGTTCGCGTTCGACGCTGACATTGGCATGCAGGACGATCACGCAGCGACAGCCCAGGCTCTGCGCCGCGGCGGCCAGGGCGCGGCCATGGTTGCCGTCGGTGGCGCTGATCACGGTGAAGTCGGCCAGCTGGTCGGCGTAGGCCCCGGCCAGCAGTCCGCGGACATTGAAGTTGTGCTCGGGAAAGCGCCGCAGGACCAGGCGCACCAGGGCGATGGGCGCGCCGAGGGCCTTGAAGCTGCCCAGCGCCGAGCGCCGCGACTCGTCCTTGACCAGCAGGTGCCCCACACCCAGCTCGGCGGCCAGGTCCGGCAGCGCGTACAGCGGCGTGGCGCCGGGGTTGAGGCCGCTCCAGTGCGACAGCCAGTCGCGACTCTGGCGAGCCTTGTCGATGCTCATGATCTCGCGCAGCGCTTCGGGGTAGGCGGCGCGGGTGACGTTGGGGTTGGCTAGCAGCATGTCGGTCTCCATCGGGCAAGGCGGGGCCGTCACCCGCGGCACTGGGCTGCGGGCGTTGGCGGGAAAGGGGAAATCAGGCGAGTCGGCGGGCGACCACGTCCAGCAGCACTTCGGCGCCCAGCACCAGTTGCGCGTCGTCGGTGTGCTCACGGGGGTTGTGGCTGATGCCGCCGCGACTGGGCACGAAGATCATCGCCGCCGGGGCGATGCGCGCGATCATCTGCGCGTCGTGGCCGGCACCGGAGGTCATGCGCCGGTGCATCAGGCCCAGGCGCGCGGCGCTGGCCTCGATCTGCCCGGCCAGGTCGCGGTCGAAGGTCACCGGTTCGAAGCGCACCAGGCGCTCGCTGGAAATCGTCACGCCCTCCTCGGCGGCGATACGTTCGAGGAAGTCGGCGAAGCGTCGTTCGGCCTGCTGCAGCCGCGCTTCGTCCGGGTCGCGCAGGTCGACGGTGAACACCGCCTTGCGCGCAATCACGTTGATCACGTTGGGTTCGAAGGCGATGCAGCCGGTGGTGGCCAGGGTCGTGCCCGCGGAGTCCCGGGCGATGGCGCGGGCCTCGGTCACCGCAGCGCAGGCCACGTAGCCGGCGTCGTGGCGCAGGCGGGTCGGCGTGGTGCCGGCATGGTTGGCATTGCCCTGCACCGTGACCTGCTGCCAGGAAATGCCCTGGAGGTTTTCCACCACACCGATCTGGATGCCCTCGGCTTCGAGAATCGGGCCCTGCTCGATATGCAGTTCCAGGTACTCATGGGGCACGATGGCGCCGGGCTGCAGGTCGCCGGCGTAGCCGATGCGGGCCAGTTCGTCGCCAAGGCGAGTGCCGTCGTTGCCGCGGGTGTCCAGCGCCACCTGCAGATCCAGGCCGCCGGCGTAGACCAGCGAGCCCATCATGTCCGGCTGGTAGCGCACGCCTTCTTCGTTGGTGAAGGCGCCGATGGTGATCGGCCGCGACGGCAGCACCCCCGCCGCCCGGTAGGCACGGGCCACCGCGAGTCCTGCGAGCACGCCGTAGCAACCGTCGAGGGCGCCGGCGTTGGTCACGGTGTCGATATGCGAGCCCATCATCAAGGGCGCCAGGTCTGCGCCGGAGGCGGCGGGCGCCGCGGGCAAAGTGCCGAAGATATTGCCGATCCGGTCGACGCGCACGTCCAGGTCCAGCGCCTTCATCCACGCCACCAACTGGTCACGACCGGCCTTTTCCGCGTCGCTCAGGGCGATGCGGGTGCGACCGCCGTGCACGGGGTCGGCACCCAGTTCGCCGAGGATGCGAATCTGGTCCAGCAGCAGCGCGCCGTCGAGCTGAAGGTTCATCAAGGTACTCCGTGGCTGTTCGTCGATGAGGTAAATGCTATTTCAACGTCGCGCAGTTATTTCTTGATTTTCGCCCGCAAAATGAAATTTTATTCCGCACCCATCCGTTTTCAGGAAATCCACCGTCATGAGCCTCGATCCCTTCGACCTCGCCCTGCTCGACGCCGTGCAGCAGGACGCCACCACCTCGCAGCAGGAGCTGGGCGAGCGGGTCAACCTGTCCCCTGCCGCGGTCAATCGGCGCCTGAAGAAACTCAATGCCGACGGCGTGATCCGCCGGAGCGTGGCCCTGGTCGATCCGGTCGCGCTCGGCTACGGCCTGACGGTGATCACCGAAGTGGAAGTGGAAAACGAGCGCCTCGACCTGCTCGATGCGATGAAACGCGCCTTCCTCGCCTGCCCGCAGGTGCAGCAGTGCTACTACGTGGCGGGGGAATGCGACTTCGTGCTGATCATGGCGGTGCGCAACATGGAGCAGTACACCGAGCTGACCCGCACGCTGTTCTTCGAGAGCAACAACGTCAAGCGCTTCAAGACCCTGGTGTCGATGAGCAATGTGAAGGTCGGGCTGAATGTGCCGGTGGACTGGCGCTGATGGGCCTGTAGGAGCTGGCTTGCCTGCGATCGGCATGGGTATCTACACAAGTCTTCAATGGAGTGAAAGCTGACACAGGTCTTGTCTCGCTCCTCGTCTTGGCTTTGGCTTTGGTTTTTGATCTTGCTTTTGATTTTCCGCGGGCCGTCAGTAGGCCGAGTGGAGGTATCGCGGAATCGGGATGGCGGGCATGGATGCCCGCCAAGCGCCGTAAGGCCAGGATGGCCCGTCGGCGCGTGCCCGATGGAGCGATGCCGGAAGGAGGGGACCCGGAGCGCAGCGTAGGGCCGGATGTCGGAACGCTGGCGTTTTTGGTTACTTTTGCCGCCCAGCAAAAGTGACCCGCCGTGAGGGCGGAAAGGTGACTTTCCGTCGCCACCGCCAACGGATATGCCCCGGATACAGGGACCGGGACAACCAAGGCCATGGGTACGAAAACCGGGGACATATCCATTCCCTCCAGCGCCGCGAAATCACCTTTCCGCCCCCACGGCGGGGTTACTTTTGCTGGGCGGCAAAAGTAACCAAAAACGCCCACGTCCCGACACCCGGCCCTACGCTACGCTTCGGGTCCCCTCCTTCCGGTGCCGCTCCATCGGGCACGCGCCAACGGGCCGTCCCTGGCCTGCGGCGCTTGGCGGGCTCCTGCCCGCCATCCCGACTCCGCAACACCTCCACTCGGCCGGGCGACGGGCCGAATCGCGTCGTTCTCAGGTTCCCGGCATAAAAAAAGCAAAAGCGGCTTAGCCTGGCGAAAGTCGGTATCACAACGACGAGCTACGTCCTGCAAGAAAGATGTGTAGATACCTATGCTGCGATCGGCTGCGAAGCAGTCGTAAAACCGGTATCCACGGTGTGTCAGGCTCACTGCGGATTCAGGATTTACGACGGCTGCGCCGCCGATCGCAGGCAAGCCAGCTCCTACGAGCATTGGCAAACATACCGGGCCCCTCCCCCAATCCAGCAACTGCGGCTAGGCTTCGCGATCAGCGCTCCCTCATCCTGAGCCCCATCGCACAACCACCCCAGCCGGTACCCCGCAGATGCCCAGCCCCTACTCCACCCGCTTCGCCACCGTCCTCGCCTACATCGACGCCAATCTCGAAGGCGATCTGTCGGTGAAGACCCTGAGCCAGGTGGCGAACTTCTCGGCGTACCACTTCCACCGCCAGTTCAGCGCCTACGTCGGCGTGCCGGTTGCCCGCTACGTGCAACTGATGCGCCTGCGCCGGGCGGCGCGGCGGCTGGCCGGGCAGGCGGAGTACTCGGTGCTGGCGGCGGCGCTGGACGCCGGTTTCGAAAGTCCCGAAGCATTCAGCCGGGCCTTTCGCCGCGACTTCGGCACCAGCCCCAGCGCCTTCCGCCAGCAACCGGAATGGCAGGTGTGGAATGCGGTGTTCGCCATCCCCCACTTCTCAAGGAGCATCAGCATGCAAGTGAAGATCGTCGAGTTCGCCGAAGTCCGCGTCGCCGCCCTGGAACACCTCGGCCCGCCCGGCCTGGTCCAGGACACCGTGCGCCGCTTCATCGACTGGCGCCTGCACAGCGGCCAGTCACCGGTGGCCAGCAGCCGTACCTTCGGCATCCCGTTCAACAACCCGGATACCACCCCGCCGGAGGAATTCCGCTTCGCCGTGTGCGGCGAGATCGACGAAGCGGTCAGGCCCAACGACTTCGGCATCGGCGAGCGACGCATCGCCGGCGGACGCTACGCGGTAGTGCGCCATCACGGCTCGCCGGACGTCATCGGCGAGACCATCTACCCGGTCTATCGCGACTGGCTGCCGGCCAGCGGCGAGGAGTTGCGCGACGAGCCGCTGTTCTTCCAGTACCTCAGCGTGCATCCGCAGACGCCGCTGGAGCAGTGGCAGACGGATATCTACGTGCCCCTGCAATAGGCTGTCACCTGCCTGCCACGCAGGCGCCCTACCATCGGCGGCACACCCGTGAACGAGGCACACCATGTTGCTGACCGATGACTCCCTGATCCAGCGCATCTACCACGAGCTGGTCGACCACAGCGATGAAGAGCTCGAACTGGAACTGGCCGAAGACGCCGGGCACCTCGACGAGCTGTTCGACGAAAACCTCCCCGACAGCCCGGAAAAAGCGGCGCGCCGCCGCTATTTCCGCGAGCTGTTCCGACTCCAGGGCGAACTGGTGAAACTGCAGAGCTGGGTGGTCAAGAGCGGCCAGAAGATCGTGATCATCTTCGAAGGCCGCGATGCCGCCGGCAAAGGCGGTGTGATCAAGCGCATCACCCAGCGCCTCAACCCGCGGGTCTGCCGGGTCGCCGCGCTGCCGGCGCCGAACGACCGCGAACAGACCCAGTGGTATTTCCAGCGCTACGTGCCGCACCTGCCGGCGGCGGGCGAGATCGTCCTGTTCGACCGCAGCTGGTACAACCGCGCCGGGGTCGAGCGGGTCATGGGCTTCTGCAGCGACGACCAGTACGAGGAGTTCTTCCGCAGCGTGCCGGAATTCGAACGCATGCTGGTGCGCTCCGGCATCACCCTGATCAAGTACTGGTTCTCGATCTCCGACCAGGAGCAGAACCTGCGCTTCCTCAGCCGCATCCACGACCCGCTCAAGCAGTGGAAGCTCAGCCCCATGGACCTGGAGTCGCGGCGGCGCTGGGAGGCCTACACCAAGGCCAAGGAAATCATGCTCGAACGCACCCATATCGACGAGGCGCGCTGGTGGGTGGTGCAGGCCGACGACAAGAAGAAGGCCCGCCTCAACTGCATCAGCCACCTGCTCGCCCAGGTGCCCTACGAGGAGGTGGCAACGCCGAGCGTGTCGCTGCCGCAACGAGTGCGCCAGGCCGACTACAGCCGCACGCCGACGCCGGACGAGCTGATCGTGCCAGAGGTCTACTGAACCCGAGGGCGCGACACACTTTGTAACATCCACTTCCGATAATCGCCGCTGCCCCACACTCACCGGTATCGGAACATGGACTCAAGCAGCCTCGCCGCACCCGCCTCGACCGCCGAGGGCCAGCGCCCTCGGCTCAGCCACAAGCCCGGGCTGAGCGCCTCGGCCCTGTTCGTCGTCATCCTCCTCGCCGGCATTGGCTTCTCGGCCTACAGCCTGGTCCAGGACGTCGGCGAGATGAACGCCGTCATCACCACCTGGACGCCCTTCCTGCTGCTCGGCATCGCCCTGCTGATCGCCCTCGGCTTCGAATTCGTCAACGGCTTCCACGACACCGCCAACGCGGTGGCCACGGTGATCTACACCAACTCCCTGCCGGCGCACTTCGCGGTGGTCTGGTCGGGGGTGTTCAACTTCCTCGGCGTGCTGCTGTCCAGCGGCGCGGTGGCCTTCGGCATCATCGCCCTGCTGCCGGTGGAGCTGATCCTGCAGGTCGGCTCCGCGGCCGGCTTCGCGATGATCTTCGCCCTGCTCATCGCCGCGATCCTGTGGAACCTCGGCACCTGGTGGCTGGGCCTGCCCGCCTCGTCGTCGCACACCCTGATCGGTTCGATCATCGGCGTCGGCGTGGCCAACGCCCTGATGCACGGCCGCGACGGCACCTCCGGGGTGGATTGGGCGCAGGCGACCAAGGTCGGCTACTCGCTGCTGCTGTCGCCGCTGGTGGGCTTCATCTGCGCCGCGCTGCTCCTGCTGGTCCTGCGCCTGCTGGTGAAGCACCGCGAGCTGTACAAGGCGCCCAAGGGCGACGCGCCGCCGCCCTGGTGGATTCGCGGCCTGCTGATCCTGACCTGCACCGGGGTGTCGTTCGCCCACGGCTCCAACGACGGGCAGAAAGGCATGGGCCTGATCATGCTGATCCTGATCGGCACCCTGCCGATGGCCTATGCGCTCAACCGCACCATGCCGGAAAGCCAGGCCACGCAGTTCGCCGCGGTCGCCGAGGTGACCCAGCTGGCCCTGCAGCGCAGCGCCCCGCAGGCGGCCCCGGCCGAACCGCGCCCGGTCCTCGAGACCTACGTGCGGACCCGCCAGGTCACCCCCGAGCTGGTGCCGGCGCTGGCCGTGCTGTCCGGGCAGATCGGCGCCCAGGTCAAGGGCTACGGCTCGCTGTCGAAGGTGCCGGCGCAGGCCATGGCCAACGTGCGCAACGACATGTACCTGGCCTCGGAAGCCATCCGCCTGATGGACAAGGACAAGGTCGGCGGCTTCGATGCCGACACCACGGCCAAGGTCCAGGCGTTCAAGAAGCAGATCGATGACGCCACCCGCTTCATCCCGCTGTGGGTCAAGGTGGCCGTGGCGATCGCCCTGGGCCTGGGCACCATGGTCGGCTGGAAGCGCATCGTCATCACCGTCGGCGAGCGTATCGGCAAGACCCACCTGACCTATGCCCAGGGTGCTTCGGCCGAGACCGTGGCGATGCTGACCATCGGTGCGGCGGACATCTACGGGTTGCCGGTGTCCACGACCCAGGTGCTGTCCTCGGGCGTCGCCGGGACCATGACCGCCAACGGCACCGGCCTGCAGTGGGCCACGGTGCGCAACCTGCTGATGGCCTGGGTGCTGACCCTGCCGGCGGCGATCCTGCTGTCGGGTTGTCTGTACTGGATCTTGAGCAAGCTGTTCTGAGGGGTGTCTTTTCGGGCCTCATCGCGGGCAATGCCCGCTCCTACAGGGTTCTGTGTGGCTGCGGACCCTGTGGGAGCAACTGTCCTGGGGCTGGTGCTGAGGCTTGCGTGCATATCCATTGGCCAAGGCGACCTTGAGTCACCTTTTCGCTTTTACAGCGACCCACTTTTGAACAGCGCAAAAGTGGGTCGCCGTAAGGGCGAAAAGGTGACTTGGCGTCGCCTTGGCAAATGGATCAACACACGATTCCCGCACCCGTACCTCTGGTTCAAGACACAAGCGGGCAATACCCGCGATGATGCCCGAAAGAACGACAGAAGACCCTCAGTAATCCCCCCGCTTGCGAAACGCCCAGCGCCCGGCCAGTACCGTGAACGTCGCCACCAGCACCACCAGCACCCAGAACCCGTGCGGATCGTCCGCCAGCGGCACCCCGCCGACGTTCATGCCGAAGAAGCCGGCGATGATGTTGATCGGCAGCGCCAGCACCGTGACCACGGTGAGGGTGAACAGCGTGCGGTTGTTCTCTTCGGTGAGCTTGGCGGCGATCTCTTCCTGCAGCAGCTTGATCCGCTCCACCAGCGCGGTGAGGTCGTTGATGATCACCGAGAACTCCTCGGTGGCGGCGCGCAGCTGGCGGATGTCCTCCTCGCGCAGCCAGTCCGGCGGGCGGTTGAGCAGGCGCAGCAACGACCCCGGTTCCAGCGCCAGCAGGCGCTGCAGGCGCACCAGCACGCGGCGCATGGCACTGAGCTCGGCGCGGTTGTCGCTGAGGCGCTGGGACAGCAACTGGTCCTCGGTGCGGTCGACGTTCATGGTGGTCTCGCGGACGATCTGGGTCAGCAGGTCGCCCTGGTCGCCAAGCAGGTGCACCAGCAGCTCGATGGTCGAGGCGAAGCGCTCGCCACGCTTGACCGACGAGCGCAGGCGATCCACCGAATGCAGCGGCTGCAGGCGCGCGCTGACCAGCAGGCGCCGGCGCACGCAGGCCCACAGGGTGGACACGTCGGAAGAAACCAGGCCGAAGTTGAACACCACGTCGTTGACCACCGCGAGCAAGGCGGTGTCGGCATGCTCGATGCGGGTCGAGCGCGAGCCTTCGCGCAGGGTTTCGAAAAAGGTCTCCGGCAGGTCCAGGCTGCCCTTCATCCAGCGCTCGCAGGCGGCGTGGGCAAGGTTCATGTGCAGCCAGAGAAAGGCCTCGGGATCGCCGGGATCGAGCAACAGCTCCAGCGCCTGCGAGGAGTCGATTTCCCGCCCCGGCTGGCCGGGACGGAAGACGAAGCCATAAAGCAGGCCATTCAGGTCGGCGTCCTGCTGATGGCCCTGGGTGGTGATCATGCGCACGCTCGGGGCAGCTCGATCAGTGGCGCGAGCCGTTGCCCATCAGGCTGTGCAGCAGGCCGACGCGCAGGCCGGGCTCGGACGGCGTCATGTCGTCGATGCCGAACACCTTGAACGCCGCCAGCATGATCGCCAGGCCGCCGGGAAGCATGCCCTGGCGATGTGGCTGCAGGCCGTCGAGGCGCAGGCGCTTGACCTGGCCGGCTTCGAGCAGGGCCAGGGACAGGCGCAGCAAGCCGGCGTAGGTGATGCCGTCGCCACCGCCGTCGTTGAAAGCGTTGGCCTTGAGCACCCGGGAGAGCATGCGCGCGGTGCCGGACGAGCCGATCGCCGCATGCCAGCCGTGCTCGCGGATATAGCCGTCGACCTGGGCGAACACCAGGCTGGCGTGATGTTCCGCCTGCTGCAGGGCACGGCTGTCGACGCGCCCGCCGTCGAAGTAGCGCTTGCCGAAGGTGCCGCTGCCGATGCTCAGGCTTTCGCTGAACACCGGGCGCTTGCCGCGGCCGACGATCAGCTCGGTGGAGCCGCCGCCGATGTCCACCACCAGGCGCGTGGTCTTGTCGCAGGGCATGCTGTGGGCGATGCCGGAGAACACCAGGGCGGCCTCTTCCTGGCCGGAAATGACGTCGATGGGAAAGCCCAGGCGCGCCTCGGCGCCTTCGAGGAACAGCGCCGCGTTGCGCGCCTGGCGCACCGCGCTGGTGGCGACGGCGCGCACGCGGCCTTGCTGGAAGCCGCTGAGGTGCTTGCCGAAGCGCTCCAGCGCCTGCCAGCCGCGTTCCACGGCCAGGGCGTCGAGGGCATCGCCATGCAGGCCTTCGGCCAGGCGCACCGGCTCGCGCAGGCTTTTCACCTTGCGCATGAGCGGGCGACGGTTGCCCGGCACGGGCTGGGCGATGGTCATGCGAAATGCGTTGGAGCCGAGATCGACCGCTGCGAACAGGGGGGCGCTGTCTTTCATGGAGAAATCCTGGTGGCCGGGTGGCCCAATGGCGGGATGTTACCTCTTGTTTCATGACACTTCGGTGACGGGCCATGGGGGCCGCTTTGCGGCCCTTCGCGGCATGGGTATCTACACATCTTTGACGGCTTGGCGGGGAACCGCGTCAAGGCCGCCAGGTGCCTGTCTTGAGTCTTGTAGCGCCTGTGAGATCGAGCGCCGCGCGGGCGGCGCTCGATCTTCAGAGCGCTGCAAGCCTCAAGACAGGCACCTGGCGGCCTTGATGCGGTCCCCCCGGCAAGCCTTCAAAGTTGTGTAGATACCCATGCCTTCGCGGGCAAACCACGCTCCTACGAGGCAAGATCGCAACGCGGTCCCCCCGGATCTTCAGCTTTCCCCATCCAGGCCGATGAACCGATAAACCCCCTCGCCTTGCGCCCTTGCCACTGAGGATCCACCCATGCAGCTGACTCTAAAAACAAAACTGCTGTTGCTCGCCGTACTCCCGGTCCTGGTCTTCGCCCTGGTCATCAGCGGCGCCGCCGACCGCATCCTGCGCAATCTCGCCGACAGCGAAATCAGCGAGACCCGCCAGCGCCTGCTCGATGAAAGCCGGCAGAGCCTGGAAAACGCCATGCAGATCGCCATCGGCGCGGTGCAGGGCCTGTACGACGCCGCTCCCGCCGGCGACCAGACCAGCCGCGACCAGGCCATCGCCCTGCTGGCGAAGATCAAGTACGGCAAGGACGGCTACTTCTTCGCCCACGACTCCAACGTGGTCCGCCTGTTCCGCGGCGACAGCCCGGTGGACGTCGGCAAGAACCTCAGCGACCGCAAGGACGTCAACGGCGTCTATATCAACCGCGAACTGGTGCGGGTGGCCAAGGACGGCAGCCACTACGTCAACTACAGCTCGCCGCTGCCCGGCAACGAAAGCGTGCAGGTGCCCAAGCTGGCCTACAGCTTCTACCTGCCGAAATGGGACATGGCCGTTGGCACCGCGGTGAACCTGGACAACATCGAACTGCGCATCGGCGAGCTGCGCAGCGAGATCGACCAGCGCATCGACTCGATCCTCGCCAGCATCCTGGGCATCGCCGCGGTGCTCCTGGTGATCCTCGGCGTCGCCGGGCTGATGCTCAGCAACACCCTGCTCAAGCCGCTCAAGGCGATGAAGGACAATCTCGACGCCATCGCCGCCGGCGACGGCGACCTGACCCACCGCCTGCGCGCCGGCAACGACGAACTGGGCCAGCTGGCAGCGTCGTTCAACCGTTTCGTCGAGAAGATCCAGGGCCTGGTGCGCCAGGTGGTGGAGGTCAGCGGCGAACTGTCGAGCCTGGTCGAAGCCGTGGAAAGCCAGAGCCGTCGCTCGGAACAGGCGATGGAAGCGCAGCGCCACGAAACCACCCAGGTGGCCACGGCGATCAACCAGATGTCCGCCGCCGCCCAGGAGGTCGCGCACAGCGCGCAGAACGCCGCCCACGCCGCCCAGGAAACCGACAGCCAGGGCCAGCAGGCGCGCCAGGTGGTGGACGGCAGCATCAAGCGCATCCATGCCCTGGTGGAGAACATCCGCGGCAGCGGCACGTCGCTGGACAGCCTGCAACAGGACGTGCAGTCCATCGTCGGGGTGCTCGGGGTGATCCGCTCGATCGCCGAACAGACCAACCTGCTGGCCCTCAACGCCGCCATCGAAGCCGCCCGCGCCGGCGAAGCCGGGCGCGGCTTCGCGGTGGTCGCCGACGAGGTGCGCAGCCTGGCCAGCCGGACCCAGCAGAGCACCCAGGAAATCCAGGAGATGATCGACCGCCTCACCGCCGGCACCCATTCGGCGGTGGAATCGATGCGCCACTCCTGCGAGAGCGGCGACCGCACCCGCGACCAGGCCAGCGAAGCCGGCACCTCGCTGGACGCCATGGCGGCGCTGATCGGCACCATCAGCTCGATGAACGCGCAGATCGCCAGCGCCGCCGAGGAACAGACCGCGGTGGCCGAGGAGATCAACCGTAGCGTGCACCAGATCGCCCAGTCGGTGGACAGCGTCGCCGAACAGACCCGCCAGGGCGCACTGACCGCGCAGAGCCTGTCGAGCCTGGAAGGGCAATTGCGCGCACTGGTGCGGCAATTCCGCATCTGAATAAAAAAATTCATGGTGGGCGGTTTCAATACGCCCACCGCACTTAAACCAACCAAGTTGTTTCAATCTGATATAACCGCGCCGCCCATTCGTCTCAATGCAAAACAATCGACTGTATCAGTTGGTTGTACACCTCCCTGCACCTTTGGTACTACTCCCTTGTTCACGCTTGACACGCTTTGTCGGCGCTCGCAATACTTGCCGCCGCAAAACCAGCCAGTCACAAAAACAATAATTACTGCACGGCGTATCACTACGTCCTTGGAACAAGGAGTTCTTCGATGCTTGGTTACTATGCGCAATACAGCAAGGAATACATCACCACCCTGATGATCGCGACCACCCTGTTCTTTGCCCTGCCGATCTTCGTTGCCCCGCTGCAATGGGCCCGGCTGATGCAATGGACAATTCCCGAACACGAACACCTGGCCATCTACTTCGGCCGCTGCCTCGGCGCGTTCATTCTCGTCGTGGAGTTCTGCATGTTGCGTTCGGCCACCACCGGCACCAGTTTCAGTTATGCCTTCGATGTATTGTTCGTGGTCTTCACGTTAATGTTCGTCGTGCATGTCTATGGTGCAATCAAGAAGATCCAGCCAATTACCGAAACACTTGAAATCGGTTTCTGGATGATATTGTTCGTACTCAATATCCTCTTCTACCCCACGCCTACCATCACACTTTAATACTTCATCAATCGGCGACCGAACTTTCGGTCGCCCCTCTTCGGCCAACCAACTGCAACTATCTGGCGCTCGTTTCGCCGGCGGCCCCGTGCCCGGCGAACGGCATGTCCAGATCAGGGAGTCTGCATGTCCAGGGAAGACCTCGATCCACTCGCCGAGCGGGTGCGTGCACTGCTGCAACAAGCCACCGGTATCGCCGCGGCGCAACTGCATGACGACGCCGCCTTCCACGAGATCGGCCTGACCTCCCTGGCCATTCTCAGCTTCAACGAGCTGATCCAGCCGGACTTTCCCGAGCTGAACAAGACCTTGCTGTTCGACTGCCGCACGGTCCGTGCGGTGGTCGAGCACCTGCGCCGCGAGCACCCGGCGGCCTGCGCCGCCTGGGCGCAACGGCAACCCCAGGCCCCGGCACCCGTGCCGAGCACGGAGGCCTGGCCGCACCTGACTCCACTTTCCCTCCGCCGCCCGCACAGCGCCGCCACGGAAATCGCTATCGTCGGATTGCACGGACGCTTTCCCGATGCCGATGACCTCGACCAGCTCTGGCACAACCTGCTCCAGGGGCGTGACTCGATCGACGAGGTTCCTGGCGAACGCTGGGCGCTGGAGGGCTTTTTCCAGGCCGGAAGCGATGCTCGCGGCAGTGGCCTGAGCTACGCCAAGTGGGGCGGTTTCCTGCGCGATATCGACTGTTTCGACGCCCAGTTCTTCGGCATTCCGCCTCGCGATGCGGCCTGCCTCGACCCGCAGGAACGGCTGTTCCTGCAATGCGCCTGGCATGCCCTGGAAGACAGCGGCCACCTTGGCGAACGCAGCCGCCTGCTGCGCCATGCCAACGGCTCGCTGGATATCGGCGTGTTCGTCGGCATCACCAGCAATACCTGGCCGCTGCTCGGCCCGGCGCTGTGGCAGGCCGGCCACACCGCGATCCCCAGCGGCATGCCCTGGTCGGTGGCCAACCGGGTGTCCTACGCCCTCGACCTGTGCGGCCCGAGCCTGGCCGTGGACACCGCCTGCTCGTCGTCGCTGAGCGCCCTGCACATGGCCATCGACAGCCTGCGCCAGGGCCAGTGCCGCGCCGCCCTGGTCGGTGCGGTCAACCTCTACAGCCACCCGGCCAAGTACGTGCAGCTGTGCCAGCAGCACATGCTCTCGCCCAGCGGTCGCTGCCATGCCTTCGGCAGCCAGGCGGACGGCTTCGTCCCCGGCGAAGGGGTCGCGGCGATGCTGCTCAAGCCGCTGGACGCGGCGCGCCGCGACGGCGACCGGATTCTCGCCGTGCTCAAGGGCAGCGCGGTCAATCACGGCGGACGCGGCAATGGCTATACCGTCCCCAGCGCCACCTCGCAGGCGGCGCTGATCGGCCAGGCCCTGGCCGACGCCGCGATCGACGCCGACAGCGTCAGCTATATCGAGGCCCATGGCACCGGCACCCGCCTCGGTGACCCGATCGAGGTGCAGGGCCTCAAGCGCGCCCTGGGCGCCGACACCCCGCGTCACCTCGGCTCGGTGAAGAGCAACTTCGGCCACCTGGAAGCCGCCGCCGGCATGGCCAGCCTGTGCAAGGTGGTGCTGCAGCTGCGCCATCGCACCCTGGCGCCGTCGCTGCATGCCGCGAACCTCAACCCGGATGCCGGACTGCAGGACAGCCCGTTGCAACTGGTCCGCGAAACCCGCGCCTGGACCGGCAGCGCGCCGCTGCGTGCCGGGATCAGCTCGTTCGGCGCTGGTGGCGCCAATGCCCATGTGATCGTCGAGCAGGCACCGGCCGATTCGCCCGCGCCGGGCAGCGCGGGCGTGCCGGTGTTCGTCCTGTCCGCGCGCAGCCAGGAGGCCCTGCGCGAGCAGATCGGTGCCCTGGCGAGCTGGCTCGACGCTCACCCCGAGACCGACCTCGGCGCCCTCGCCCACACCCTGCAATGCTGCCGCGCGGTCTTCGATCACCGTTTTGCCCTGGTCGCCGACAGCGCCCGGCAATTGCGCGAAGGCCTCGGGCGTTTCCTCGATGACGGCAGCGCCGGCCTGCACGGCCGGGTCGTGCCCGGCACCCAGGCCGCTACCGACGTGGCCGCGGACGCCCCGCAGGACCTGGCCCGCGCCTGGGTGGCCGGGCGCTTCGAGGGCTGGAGCCGCTTCTGGACGCAAGCGCCGGCACCGCTCGCCGCGCCGCTGTACCCGTTCGCCCGCGAGCGGCACACGCTGCCCGGCCAGGCGACCGGCAGCCCGCGGGAGACCCGGCGGATCGACCTCGATCCACGGCGGTTCTTCCTTCGCGACCATCGCGTCCAGGGCCAGCCGGTACTGCCTGCCGCGGCCTACATCGATTTCAGCGTGGCGCAGGTGCGCGAGCATGGCTTGCGCCTGCCGCTGGAACTGCGCGCGCTGACCTGGGCCAGCCCGGTGCGCTTCAGCGACGACCAGCCACGCAGCCTGCACTGCCGCGTGCAGCGCGACGGCGACAGCCTGCGCCTGAGCCTGGGGACCGACGCCGACGCGCCCAGCTTCAGCGGCGAATGCCGCGCCCTGAGCCACGCCGCGCCGCCCACCCCGGAGCTGGCCCAGCTGCACCGCGAATGCACCCAGCCACTGAACCTGACCGCGTTCTATTCCAGTCTCGATCGCCTCGGCCTGGCCTACGGCCCGAGCTTCCGCTGCCTCGAAGCTGCCTGGCTGGGCAGCGACCAGGCACTGACAGAAGTGCGCCTGCGCGCCCGCGACAACGAGCCCGTCAGCACCCTCGATCCGGCCCTGCTCGACGCCGTGCTGCAAAGCGCCTTCGTCGGTGCCACGGCGGTCGACAGCACCTTCGTGCCCTACGCCTGCCAGGCCCTGCGCTGCCATGCCCCGCTGAGCGAGCGGCTGTTCGTGCATGTCCGGCCGCACCCGGCACGCAGTGACGCGATGCGCCATTTCGACTTCCGCGTGTTCGCCGACTCCGGCGCGCTGCTGGTGGAAATCGACGGCTTCGCCTTCCGCCAGTACCGCAGCGCCACGCAACACCCGGTTCACCTGCTCGAACCCTGCTGGCTGCCGGCGCCCGTGGCGCAGCCCGGCCCGGCGTCGACCACCCTGCTGTATCGCAGCGAGCCCGATGTCGCGCTGCCCGCCGAGATCGTGGACAGCGCCTGGCACCTGCAGCCCGCCGCGCAGTTCCAGTACCTGGCGCCGCGCACGGTGCAGGCGGACCTCGCCGATCCGCGGCAGATCGACCTGCTCCTGCGCCTGCTGAACAGCCAGGGCCTGACGCCCGAGCGCCTGCTCCTCGATCTGCGCGGGACCGACCAAACACCCGCCCCGCTGCTGCTTGCGGCGGACCTGCTGCGCGCGCTGTGCCAGAACCTCGGCACGCCGCGCCTGCACATCCAGACGCTGGTCAGCCCGGGGCCGGCCAACGCCTTGGAAGGCCTGCTGCGCTCGCTGGTGCAGGAGTTGCCCAGCCTCAGCGCCAGCCTGATCGAGGTCGGCGACGGCGATCTGTCCGCCGAACTGCGCAGCGCCGCGCAACCCGGGGTGCAACGGATCCGTCTGCGCGACGGCCAGCGCCAGCGCGCTGCGCTGCGCTTCGTCGATGCGCAGCAGCACACCCGGGCGCTCGATTTCAGCGCCGGCGACACCCTGCTGATCAGCGGTGGCCTCGGCGCCGTGGGCCGCGCGCTGGGTGCGGCGCTGGCGAAGCTGGGCGGGCTGAACCTGGTGCTGCTCGGTCGCCGCGCCGCCGATGAACACAGCGCCCAGTGGCTGCAGCAGTTGCGCGCCCTGGGGGCGGCCGACGCCGCCTACTGGCAGGTCGACTGCGCCGATGCCAGCGCCCTGGCCGCGGCCCTGGTCGCCATCCGCCAGCGCTTCGGCGCCTGCCACGGCGTCCTGCATTGCGCCGGGCTGCTGCACGATGGCTATTTCCTGCGCCAGCCGGCCAGCGAGCGCGACACCGTGGTCCACGCCAAGACCCGCGCCGCGCAATGCCTGGACCAGGCCACCGCGAACGACCCGCTGAAGCTGTTCATGGTCTGCTCGTCCCTCGCCGGGATCCACGGCAATGTCGGCCAGAGCGCCTATGCCCTGGCCAATGCCTGGCTCGACCACTTCATCGAGCAGCGCCAGCAACGCGGCGGCAAGGGCCGCTCGCTGTCCATCGCCTGGCCGCTGTGGCAGACCGAACACGGCATGCAGGCGCCCGAGCCGGTACGCCAGTGGCTGGCGCGCAATGGCCTGGCCCTGCTCGAAGAAGACCAGGGCGTGGCAACCTTCCTGCGCTGCCTGGCCTTGCCGCAGCCGCTGCTGGTGCCGGTGTGCGGCCAGCGCGACGCCGTGGCGCGGCTGTTCGCCATCGAGGCGCCCGCGCCCGCCCCTGTCACGGTCAGCGCCGCGCCAGCGGGGGCTTCCCTGCTGGAATACCTCAGCCAGCAACTGGCCGAGGTGACCGCCACGCCGCTGCAACGCATCGATGTCGATACCTCGCTGGAGGTCTTCGGGCTCGACTCGATCCTGGTCCTGGAGCTCAATTCGCGCCTGGAGCGGCACTTCCCGGACCTGTCGAAAACCGTGCTGTTCGAAGTGCGCAGCCTGCGCGAACTGGCGACCCTGCTGGAAACCGAACACCCGGCGCAGGCCGCGCAACTGGCCCCGCCCACCCTGGTTGCCGAGGCACCAGCGGCCCCCGCGCCGGCAGCCGCCGCCAGCAGCCGCGAAGACATCGCCATCATCGGCCTCGCCGGCCGCTACCCCGGCGCCCGCGATCCCCAGGCGCTGTGGCAGCACCTGGCCGCCGGCGATGACCTGGTCAGCGAGATCGACACGCGCTGGGCCCAGCCCGAGGGCGAGGACGGCCTGTATGCGCGCTGGGGCGGCCTGCTGGAAGACTTCGACTGCTTCGACCCGCTGTTCTTCGGTATCTCGCCCCGCGACGCCGAGCGCATGGACCCGCAGGAGCGCCTGTTCCTGCAGGCCGCCTGGCACGCCGTGGAAGATGCCGGCTACACCCCGCAGCGCCTGTCCGGTCCGCGCGGCATGGCCCGGCAACGGGTGGCGGTGATCGCCGGGGTGATGTACGGCGAGTACCAGTTCTACGGCGCCAGCGCCTGGCCGGAAAAACCCCGGGTGCTGACCAACTCGTCCTACGCCTCCATCGCCAACCGGGTGTCCTACTGCCTGGACCTGGACGGCCCGTCGTTCGCCGTCGACAGCATGTGCTCGTCGTCGCTGACCAGCCTGCACCTGGCCTGCGAACTGATCCGCGGCGGCGGCTGCGAGCTGGCCCTGGCCGGTGGCGTCAACCTGTCGCTGCACCCGTACAAGTACCGCACCCTGTGCGAGCTGAAGTTCGCCTCGACCCAGGGCCAGTGCCGCAGCTTCGGTGCCGACGGCGACGGCTATGTGCCCGGCGAAGGGGTCGGCGTGGTCCTGCTCAAGCCGCTGTCCGCCGCCCTGCGCGACGGCGACCACATCCACGGGGTGATCCGCGGCAGCGACCTCAACCACGGCGGGCGGACCTCCGGCTACACCGTGCCGAATGCCGACGCCCAGGCCCAGGTCATCGATCGCGCCCTGCAGCGTTCCGGCCTGGCGGCGCAGCGGATCGGCTATATCGAGGCCCATGGCACCGGCACCAGCCTCGGCGATCCGATCGAGATCCGCGGCCTGGGCAAGGCCCTCGGCGGCCAGGTGACAGAAGGCTGGCAGTGCCCGATCGGCTCGATCAAGGCCAACCTCGGCCATCTGGAATCGGCCGCCGGCATGGCCGCGCTGACCAAGGTCCTGCTGCAGTTCAAGCACCGCCAGCTGGCGCCGTCGATCCACGCCAGCCCGGCCAACCCGAACATCGACTTCAGCCGCACTCCGTTCGTCGTCCAGCAGCGCCTGGCCGCCTGGCCGGAGCCGGCGGACGGCCTGCCGCGGGTCGCGGCGATCAGCTCGTTCGGCGCCGGCGGGGCCAATGCCCATGTGCTGGTGGAAGACGCCGCCGCGCGCGGCGAGTCGGCGGACGGCGGCGCCCAGGTGTTCGTCTTCAGCGCCCGCGGCCAGATCCAGTTGCGCGGCTATCTGCAGCGCTTCGTCGACCACCTGGAACACGAACGCGCGCTCGCCCCGCACCACCCCGCCAGCCACCTCGGCCGCGAGGGCTTCAGCACCCTGGATGTGGCGCGGACCCTGCGCGAAGGGCGCCAGCGCTTCAGCGAGGCGCGGCTGGCGGTGATCGCCGGCGACTTCGACGAACTGCGCCGTCTGCTCGGCCAATGGCTGCTGGGCGCCGAAGCCAGCGAGCTGCTGCTGGGCACGCACAGCAGCGCGGCCCTGCTGGAAGACGCCCGTGGCTGGCTGGAACACGCCGATGCCGAGTCCGCCGCCACGGCGTGGCGCAAGGTGCCGTTGCCCGGCTACGAGTTCCTGCGCCGCCGCTACTGGGTGCCGGCACTCGCCGAGACAGCGGCGCCCGCGCCACAAGCGCAGCCGGTTCCGGTTCCGGCTCCGGTTCCGGCTCCGGCTCCGGCTCCGGCTCCGACACCGGTGCCGACAGCGCCACCCGCCGCCACGCCGCAGGCCATCCTCGACCGCCTGCAGCGCCAGGAAATCACCGCCGAGCAGGCCCGCGAGCTGCTCCGGGCCCTGCTCTGATCCACCCACCTTTGCACGGAGCGACACAATGCAGCCGACCATCGCCATCATCGGGGCCGGGGCCAGTGGCCTGGGCGTGGCCAAGGCCCTCAAGGAGAGTGGCCAGGCCTTCGAGATCATCGAAGCCACCGCGCGTTTCGGCGGCAACTGGCAGCCGGACGGACCGGCGTCGAAGATGTACGCCTCGGCGCACCTGATCAGTTCGCGGCGCAACACCCAGTTCGCCGACTTTCCGATGCCCGAGGACTACCCGGACTATCCGCGCCACGACCAGGTGTTCGCCTACCTCACGCAACTGGCCGAACACTACGACCTCGCCGCGCAGACCCGTTTCAATACCCGGGTCACGCGGATGGACAAGGACGCCGCTGGCTGGTGCCTGAGCTTCGCCGACGGCAGCCAGGCGCGCTACAGCGCCGTGGTGGTGTGCAACGGCCTGCTCGGCGTGCCGACCATCCCCGCCTACCCCGGCCACTTCAGCGGTACCGCGCTGCATGCCGGCGACTATCGCGGCGCCGAGCAACTGCGCGGGCAGCGGGTGCTGGTGGTGGGCGGTGGCAACTCCGGCTGCGACATCGCCGTGGACGCCGCGCAGACCGCCAGCCGCGCCCTGCACTCGACCCGCCGCGGCTACCACTACATGCCCAAGTTCATCGACGGCCAGCCGACCCAGGAATGGCTGATGGACCAGGCGCCGAAGTTCAGCGACGAAGACGCCTACTGGGAGCATGTCGAACGCAGCTTCAAGTTCGCCGGCTTCGACGGCCGCGACTACGGCCTGCCGGCGCCGGACCACGACATCCGCGAGTGCCATCCGATCCTCAACTCGCAGATCCTCTACTACATCGGCCACGGCGACCTGCAGGCCAGGCCGGACATCCAGCGCTTCGACGGGCGCCAGGTGCATTTCGTCGACGGCAGCGTCGAGGAGATCGACGTCATCGTCTGGGCCACCGGCTACGCCATCGACCTGCCCTTCCTGCCCACCGAGCTGTTCGACTGGCGCCACGACTTCGACGCGCTGTTCCTGCGCATGCTCCCGGCCCGCCACGACGACCTGATGTTCGTCGGCTACCTCAACACGCCGTCGGGCATCGGCAACCTGGCCAACATCACCGGACGCTTCATCGCCGCCTGCCTGCAGGCCCGCGCCGCCGACAGCCCGGCCTGGCACCAGCTGCTGCAGATCAAGCAGCGCCCCGGCGATCTCGACCTCGGCCAGCAGCGCTTCATGCAGACCCGCCGGCACGCCCATGAGGTGGACCTGTGGAAGTTCATCCGCACCCTGAACTTCCTCACCGCCCGCCTGCAACAGAACCCGTCCCTGGCCCGCAGCGCCTGACTCTCCCGCGAGGCACAAGCATGAACCACCCCACCCGTTTGCCCGTTGCCAGCGAGCTCAGCGCCAGCGAAGCGCTGCGCCTGCTGGATACCCTCGACACCGCGCCGCCGGCGGACCCGCAGACCCCGCTGCTGGCCGAGCTGCGCGAGCTGGTGCTCGGCGTGCTGAAGATCGCTCCCGAGGACTTCTCGCCCACCCGGCCGCTGATGGACTACGGCCTGGACTCCATCGCCTCGACGGAAATCGGCACCCTGTTCACTGCCCGCTTCGGCATCACCGTGCCGCCCACGGTGTTCTTCGAATTCCAGGACCTGAGCAGCTTCTGCGGCTACCTGCTGAGCAACCACCGCACGCAACTGCAAAGCCGCTACGCCCTCGCGCCGGCCGCCGCGCCCGTGCCCGTGCCCGTAGCCACACCTGCACCCGTGCCGCCGCCCCGTGCCGCGGTGCAACCCCAGCCAGCGCCGCTGCAGCGCGCGGCGATCGCCGAGGCCAGCCCGGCCGCCAGCGGCCCGCTGTCCATCGAATCGCTCTGGCAGACGTCGGCGGCGCCCAGCGAACCGGCGTCCAGCCTTGAACCCGCGCAAGCGCTGCTCGACAGCCAGCTCGCCACCTGCCGGCAGGCCACCCGCCTGCAGCTGCTGCGCCCCGACGCGCCGCGCCTGGAATGCGCGACCTACGGCACCGGCCGCCCGGTCCTGCTGCTCGGCGGGCTGGTCATGCAGTACGACGTGATGTGGCGCCTGCAGATGCAGGCCCTCGGCGCCCGGCACCGCCTGCTGATGTTCCACCTGCCCGGCTGCGGCGCGGCGGAGCTGCCGGCACAGTTCAGCCTCGACGACCTGGTCGCCGACCTGGTCGACCTGCTCGATCAGTTGAATATCCACGAGCCCATCCCGGTCATCGGCTATTCCTTCGGCGGCGTGCTCGCCCAGGCCTTCGCCCTGGCCCACCCGGAGCGCTGCGCCGGGCTGTGCATCAGCGTCAGCTCGCCCTTCAGCGAGGGCGCCAGCGACTTCCCGGTGCTGATGCGCGAGCTGCAGAAGAGCCCGCGCTTCATGACCCTCAACCGCGGCTGGAACATGCCGGCGCTGCCGGCCTACCAGCAGGTGATCGGCGACTTCGACCTGCGCCCGCGGCTGTCCGCCCTGAAGCGCCCGTGCCGGATCATCTGCGGCAGCGACGACGCCTATCAGCCGCCGGCCTATTCGGCGCTGATCGCCGCCGCCGTGCCGCATGCCGAACTCATCGAAGTGGCCGGCGCCGGGCACCTGCTGGGCTTCACCCACCATGAGCGCTACAACCAGCTGCTGCTGGAATTCCTCGCCAGCCTGCCGACGCCCGAAGGCCCGGCAGCGCCGCCCCCGCCGACGCGGATCTTCCGCCCGGCCAGCGCGCAGACCCTGGAAACCCTCGCCGACTACGTGCGCCAGGGCGAACAGGGGCATTGCGCGATCCTCTCGGCACCGGCGGCGCAGACCGCCGTGCTGCTCAACCACCTGAGCCAGCGCGGCAAGCGCGAGCCAGGCGACTACCGCGCGTATTTCATGACTTCGCTGGAAGAGGCCTTCGATGCCGCCCTGCGCCTGGCCCGCCACCATGCGCGCAATCGCACCCCGGACGGCGCCGCCGGGCTGCTGCTGATCGACGCCAGTGGCTACTGGGCACGCTATTTCGACCCGCTGCAGCGCGGCGAGCGCGACGCCCTGGTGCCCGGGGTACGGGTGGTCGCCAGTATCGCCGAGGCCCTTGCCCTGCTCGCCGGCCAAGGCCCGCGGGAGCTGGCCGCGGTGGCCTGCATCGAGGCCGCCGACGCCAGCCCGCAGGCCTGCGACGAGCTGATCGCGCGCCTGGCCGGCAGCGGCATTCTCAGCCTGCTGGTCGAGCCGTGCGAAGACCCGGAGTGGCCGCTGCTGGCCCTGCGCGAGAGCGCCGACCTGCTGGTGTTCGGCGAAGGCCTCGGCGGCTTCCAGGCCCCCCTGGGCGCCTGCCTGGTGCACGAGCGGGTCAACAACCCGTGGCTGATGACGCCCAACGAAAGCTACGTGCGGCATGTCATGACCAACTTCGGCCTGCCCCTGCGCCTGGCCTTCGACGAACTGATGCAGCGTTTCGCCCCCGGCCTGCCCGGCGACCTGCTGCGCCAGTTGCGGCGCATCGACAGCAGCAGCGAGGCGACCTACCAGGCGCACCTGCGCCATGGCAACAGCGGCTATGCGCGGATCGCCCGCATGCACGGTTTCGCCGCGCGCTTCCATGAGGCCCGCGGGGTGCGCTCGCGGCTGCGCGTCGATGGCCAGCCGTCGCGGGAGATCATCGACTGCTTCGTCAACGTCGGCACCTGCCCGCGCGGGCTGAACCCCGAGGATGTGATCGAGCAGGTCAGCGCCCGCCACAATCCTGACCATGACTACTGGCAAGAGTTGAGCACGCTGCTCGGCGAGCGCTGCGGTCTGCCCCGGGCGCTGCCGGCATCGAGCAACGTCACCGCGGTGGAAGCGGCGCTGACCCTGGGCCTGCTCGGCGCCCGCGGCGAGCGGCGCAAGCTGCTGTGCTTCAGCGGCGGCCTGGGCTTCACCCTGCTCAGCGCGGCGTCCTCGCGCAACGAGACCTTCGATATCTTCCGCCAGCCGTTCGAGCCGCTGCATGCGCACACCGTGTTCATCGACCCGCAGGCGGCGGATGCCGAGGCGCAGTTGCAGACGCACCTGCTCAGTGGCGAGATCGCCCTGGTCTGGTTCGAGACCCTGCAGGTCGATGCCAACGCCGCGCGACCGCTGCCACCGGCGCTGATCGCCCTGATCGAGCGGCATCGCGAGGCCGGCGGCTACCTGGTGGGCGTCGACGAAACCCAGACCAACCTGATGACCGGCCGCTTCCTGCACAGCGCGCCCCAGGTGACCCGGCCGGACATCGTCGCCCTCGGCAGCGCCCTGTGCGACAGCCTGCTGCCAATGGGCGTGGTGCTGTACCGCGACGACCTCGAACAACGGGCCGGGCAGCGCCAGCCACGGCGCCTGGCCGACCTGCGCGAGCGCGGCATCGTCCAGCTCGGCGCGCATATCGCCCTCAACTGCCTGCGCGCCCTCGAACGCGACGACGCGCTGGGCCAGGCCCGCGTGCAGGGCGAGTACTTCAAGCAGGGGCTGCTGGCCTTGCAGGGCGAGTTCCCGCTGATCCGCGAGGTGCGTGGCGAGGGCCTGCTGCTCACCCTGCAACTGGACCTCGCCGGCACCCCGGCGTTCGTCGAACGCAGCTTCGGCTACCTGTTCTGGGGCCACCTGCTGCGCGACCCGCAGGGCGGTGTCGCCGCCGCGGTGTGCCCGATCTACAACGACTGCCTGCGCTACCTGCCGCCGCTGAACATCGACCGCGCGGCCATCGACCTGATCCTCGCCAACCTGCGCCGCGCCCTGCAGCGCGGCATCGACGGCGTGCTCGACGAATGCGCCGAGCACAACCGCACGCTGGGCGATACCCGCACCGCCGACTTTCTTGCCGGGCTGATTCCGGCTAAAAAAAAAGGAGCCACCCTGTGACTGAGCACATCAGCGTCATCCCGCCGAGCCTCGCCGAACCAGGCGTGGTCCCTGTCCGTCCGCTGCCCGGCCGTGGCGCGCGGGTCTGCATCGTCGGCGCCGGGGTCGGCGGCCTGTCCATGGCCCGCGCGCTGAAGCGCAAGGGCATTGCCTTCGACTGCTTCGAGCGGCGCGAGCGCATCGGCGGGATCTGGGCCTTCGACCCCAGCGGCCGGCACACCTCGGTGTGGTACAGCATGAACATGAACACGCCCAAGGGCCTGTACCAGTTCAGCGATTTCCCGATGCCCAAGCACTACCCCGACTTTCCCTCGCACCGCCAGGTCCACGCCTACCTGGAGAGTTTCGTCGAGCATTTCGAGCTGCGCGACTCGATCCACCTGGACTGCCCGGTGCAGCACACCGAGCGCCTGCCGGACGGTGTCTGGCGGGTCACCCTGGGCTCCGGCGAGGTGCGCCACTACGACGCCCTGGTGGTCGCCAACGGTCATCACAACACGCCGAACTTCCCGGCCTACGCCGCCGCCAGCGACATCGACGCGATCCACTCGCAGCAGTACCGCTACCGCCACGGCTACCAGGACAAGCAGGTGCTGGTGGTCGGCGTGGGCAACAGCGGCGCGCAGATTGCCGTGGACGTCAGCCATGACGCGCGCATGACCTTCCTGTCGCTGCGCCGGGGCGTCTACGTGCTGCCGCACTACCTGTTCGGCATTCGCATCGACAAGGTCATGGGCCACCTCAACGACTGGTGGGTGAAGAAGATCCTGCCCTACCCGCTCACCGGCCTGCTGTTCACCGGGCTGTACAAGGCGCTGATCGCCAAGCGCAAGCAACTGGGCATGCCCAAGCCCGACCACCTGATGATGTCGAGCCTGCCGACCCTCTCGGAAAACTTCGCCAACCGCGTCGGCGACGGCAAGCTGAAGATCGTCCCGCAGGTCAGCCGCATCGACGGCAACACCGTGCATTTCGTCGACGGCAGCCAGCAGGAAGTCGACGCAGTGATCTACGCCACCGGCTACCACACCGACTTCCCGTTCCTGCCGGAGGCGTTGCTGAAGATCGAGGACAACCGCATCCCGCTGTTCCAGCGCATCTTCCTCCCGGAGGTGCCGAACCTGGCGTTCATCGGCCTGTTCCAGGCGGTGACCTGGGGCTTCCTCGACATGATGGAGCGCCAGGCCGAACTGACCGCCGACTACTTCGCCGGGCAGTACCTGCGCCCGGACGCCGCCGCCGAACGCCGGCACATCGGCGCCGAGCGCAAGGTCATCGAGCGCGAGTTCCTCGCCACCCCGCGCAACAACTACGAAATGCACGGCCCGACCTACATGCACTACCTGGCCCGGGAATGGCGCCAGGGTCGCGAGCGCGCCAGCGCCACCGGCAATGTCAGTCCGCTGCAGGCCCGGGCCCACGAGTACGAAGCGATGGCCGCGCTGGCCCGGGAGAGCGTGCCATGCCAGGACTGAGCGCCGCGCCGCTGGCGGTGGTCGGCATGGCCGGGCGCTTTCCCGGCGCGCCGGACCTGCGCGCCTTCTGGGACCTGCTCGACAAGGGCCGCGATGCAGTACTGCGGGTGCCGGCCGAGCGCTGGGACTGGCGCGAGTACGACAGCGAGCTGAACCCCGGCGAGTACACCAGCTATTGCCAACGCGGCGGCTTCATCGAGCAGGTCGACTGCTTCGACGGACGCTTCTTCGGCATCCTGCCGCGCGAGGCGCAGGGCATGGACCCGCAGCAGCGCCTGTTCCTGCAGTGCGCCTGGAACGCCCTGGAGGATGCCGGCTATGCCCCGGGGCAACTGGCGAAGCGCCGGGTCGGGGTGTTCGTCGGCGTCGGCCATGCCGACTACCCGGCACTGATGCGCCGCGACGGCGTGCCCAGCGACGCCTGGCGCGGCACCGGCATCGCCCTGACCGCCATCGCCAACCGGGTGTCGTACTGCCTCGACCTGCACGGGCCCAGCGAAAGCATCGACACTGCCTGCTCCAGCTCGCTGGTGGCGCTGCACCGCGCCAGCCAGTCGCTGCGCGCCGGCGAATGCGAGCTGGCGATCGTTGGCGGGGTCAACCTGCTGCTCGGCCCGGAACTGTTCGTCGCCTTCGCCAAGGCCGGCATGCTCAGCCATGCCGGGCACTGCCAGACCTTCGCCGCCAGCGCCGATGGCTACGTGCGCGGCGAAGGCGTGGCGGCCCTGGTGCTGACCCGGGCCGAGACCGCCGCCGCCAATGGCGACTTCATCTACGGCGAAGTCCGCGGCAGCGCGCAGAACCATGGTGGCCGGGCCTACAGCTTCACCGCGCCCAACCCGACCGCGCAAAGCGAAGTGATTCGCCAGGCCTGGGCCCAGTCCGGCTATTCGCCGCGCCAGGCCTGCCTGATCGAAACCCATGGCACCGGCACGCCGCTGGGTGACCCGATCGAGATCGATGCGCTCAAGCAGGCCGTCCCCGCCGACGCGGGCCCGACCATCGCCCTCGGCGCCCTGAAAAGCCAGATCGGCCACCTGGAAGCCGCCGCCGGCATCGCCTCGGTGGTCAAGAGCCTGCTGTGCCTGCAGCACCGCCAGCAGGTCGGCAACCTGCATCACGCCAGCCTCAATCCGCAGATCGAGCTGGAAAGCAGCGCGTTTCGCCTTGCCCAGGCCGGCGCGCCGCTGCAGGCGGCGGACGGCGCGCCATTGCTGGCGGGCGTCAGCGCCTTCGGCTTCGGCGGGGTCAACGCCCATGTGGTGCTGCAGGCCGCCGACGCGCCGGCCCCCGGCGAAGACGACCCGGCGTCCTGGCTGATGCTGCTCTCGGCCAAGGATGACGACGGCCTGCGGGCCCGCGCCCGGCACCTGCTGGAGGTACTGGACGCCGAGCCCGCCGACCCTCATCAGCGTCTGCGCGAGGAACTCCTCGAATGCCTGCGCGACCTGCTCGGGTTGATGCCGGCCAGCGACGCCAGCCCCACCCGCCTGGCCACGCTGGCGGTGGATGCCGGCTATTTCGTCGGCTGCCTGGAGCAAGCCCTCGACGTCTGCCAGCTGGACGTGCCGATCGATGCCTGGCGCGGGGCGCTGACCCTGGAGGAAGTGGTCCAGCGCCTGGTGGCGGAACTGCCGACGCAGTCCGACCGGGCCTCGCGCCTGGCCAGCCTGCCCGCCGTGCCCTTGACCGACGCCACTCTTGGCGCGATCGCCCGCACCCTGCACCAAGGCCGCGACGCCATGGCCAGGCGCCTGGCCTTCGTCGTCGCCAGCCACGCGCAACTGGTCCAGCGCCTGCGCGGGTTCCTCGCTGGCGACTGCGACGCGCTGTACCTCAACGATGGCCGCCCGGTCACGACCGCACCGGAGCACTCGGAGCAGCCCGCCGATGCCGCGCAACTGGCGCGCTGGGCCGCGTACTGGGTCAACGCCAAGGCGGCGGCGCCAGACTGGGCCAGCCTGTATGGCGAGCGGCCGCGTCCCGGCAAAGTCCCGCTGCCTGGCTATCCATGGCGCGCCGAGCGGGTCTGGTACACCGCGGTGAGCCAACCTGTCGCGCGTAACCGGGTCGGCGCCGCCCAGGCCTGGCGCGACTGCTGGGAGCCCGCTGCCGCGCCGCCCGCTTCGGCCATGGCCCTGGCCGGCCTGCTCCAGCATGCCCTGGGCCGGCACGGCGATACGCCGCTGGCCTGGCGCGACCTGCGCTTCGGTCCGCCGCGGGACCTGACCGACACCGACACGCTGAATTTCACCCAGGTCGACGCCCAGTGGCAGGCCAGCCTGGACGGGCAGGTGCTGTTGCAGGCGCGCGAAGACTCGTCCGGCGACACCCCCGCCGCCGTCGCCAACCTCGCCGTGGCCAGCGCCCTGGCCAGCGCCGCGCTGTATGCCGGGCTGGCCGACAAGGGCCTGCGCTACAGCGCCGCGGGACGTGTCCTGCGCGAGGTGCGTGGCACCGCCGACAGCCTCCACGCCAACCTCGGCAATATCGACGACGCCGACCTCTGGGCGGTGCTGCTGGCAACCCTGGCCGGCGCTCCCGCGCTGCTCGCCGACGCCAGCGCGCCACGCCTGCCGTTTCATATCCGCCGGCTGTGGCTCGACCCGCGCGCGCTGCCTGGCGCCCGCCAGTTGAGCCTGCACCGGCAGGGCCAGCGCTGGGCACTGGACCTCAGCCACAGCGACGGCCGCCACGCCCTGCACCTGGACGGTGTCGAACTGCGCGCCCTGCCGGCACAACCCGCACAGGTGAGCGCATGAAGGCCTGGTTGTTCCAGGGCCAGGGCAGCCAGCGCAAGGGCATGGGCGCGGCGCTGTTCGCGCGCTTCCCGGCACTGCGCGACGAAGCCGCCGAGATTCTCGGCTATGACCTCGCCCGCCTGTGCCAGGACGATCCCGAACAGGCGCTGAACCAGACCCGCTACACCCAGCCGGCGATCTACGTGGTGTCCTGGCTCGGCTATCTCGCCGCCCGCGACGAGGGCGTCGAGGCGCGCTTCGCCGCCGGCCACAGCGTGGGTGAGTACGCCGCGCTGACCGCCGCCGGGGTGATGGACTTCGCCCTCGGCCTGCGCATCGTCGCCGAGCGCGCGCGGCTGATGGCCGAGGTGCGCGGCGGCGGCCTGCTGGCCCTGCTCGGCCAGGACCAGGAGCAGGTCGCTGCGCTGCTCGGCGAACTGCCGGAAAGCGGCCTGGCCATCGCCAATATCAACAGCCCGCGGCAGATCATCGTCGGCGGCGCCCAGGCGGAACTCGAGCGGCTCGCCGAGCTGTGCGCCACGCGCAGCCTGCGGGCCCTGCCGCTGAAGGTCAGCGGTCCGTTCCACACCCCGCACATGGCTACGGCGCAGACCGCCTTCGGCGAGTTCCTCCAGGGCCTCGCCACGCGCTTCGAAGCCCCGCGCTTCCCGGTCATCGCCAACCTCGATGCCCAGCCCCACAGCCGCGAGGGCCTGGTCGAGCGCCTGTCGCGCCACCTCAGCCAGCCGGTGCGCTGGCAGCAGGTGGTGCAGCGCCTGCTCGCCGAGGGTGTCGAGGACTTCATCGAGATCGGCCAGCCGGCGATTCTCGGCGGCATGCTCAAGGACATCCGCGCCCAGGCGCCAGCACCAGCACCACAGCCACAGCCCGTGGAGCGGCCGCTGCTGGTGCAGGCCATCGCGCCGCGCCAGGGCGCCGAAGCGCTGCTCGGCGAACTGGCCCGCCACGGCGTCATGGGCCTGCTCGACGGGCATGACCTCGACGACCGCGAACTGGAGCAGACCCTGGCCCGCTACAACGCCACCCCGCACCTGCGCGGCCGCTTCGGTGTCAGCCTCGGCGGCGCCGCGCGCCTCGCCCGGGTCGCCGAGCAGGGGGTGCGCTGCATCGAGATCGCCGCCCACGACCTCAGCGCCGAGCTGCGCCAGCGCTGGCCGCAGGTGCACTGGCTGGTACGCCTGGAACGCCATGCCGACCTCGACGCCGGCCTGGCCCACGCCGATGCCCTGCTGATCGCCGCCGACCGGCACATGCCGCTGCTGCTCGACGCCCTCGCCCGCCGCGAACGCCAGGCGCGCCAGCCGCTGATCGGCGCCGGCGGCCTGGCCGCGAGCCCGGCGGGGGTGCAGGCCCTGCTCGACCTCGGCGTCGACTTCGTCGCCCCGGGCGCGCTGTTCCTTCTCGCCAGCGAAGCCGCGCTGCCTCGCGACGAGCAACAGCGCCTGGCGCGCATGGGCCGCCAGGACCATCGCCCGCTCAGCGACTGGCGCTACCCGGAACTGCACAGCCGCAGCCCAGGCTATGTGCTCGACCAGGCCGCCCAGCTCGCCAGCGAAGCGCAGCAGGTGCTGTACCTCGGCGACAGCATCGACGCCGCCGCGCGGCGCGACCTGCAGCAACGCATGCAGGCCGGGCTGACGCGGATCCAGGTGCACGGCGACGCCTCGCTGTGGCTGTTCAACCACTGGCGGCGCCAGCACGCCGCCGACCTGCCCATTCCACTGCCCGCGGCCCAGTTGCTGGAGCTGCTCAGCCCCGCCGCCCGTCCAAGGAGAACCCCATGAGCCTGATCGACACCCTGCAACGCCATATCAGCGCCTTCATCAGTACCGAAGCCGATCTGCCGGCCGACGAGATCGACCTGCACAGCCCGCTGGGCGCGCTCGGTGTCGGCTCGCTGCTGGGCACGCGGCTGATCGGCAACCTGGAGGAGCATTTCGCCGTGCGCCTGCGCCCGACCCTGCTGTTCGAACACCCGAGCATCGCCGAGCTGGCCAGCGCCATCGCCGGCATCGTCGCAGGCGACCAACAGGAGGAGTCCGCGCATGTTTGACAAGACCGGCCTCACTCCACAGGAAGTGCTCACCGCCAGCGGCCAGCTGGCGATCCACGATTGCCTGGCGCTGCGCGCCCGCCTGCACCCGCACAAGGTGCTCTTCACCCTGCTCGACGATGACGGCGAGGAGCAGCAGCGCCTGACCTATGCCGAACTGTTCGGCCGGGTCGGCGCCATCGCCCGGCAGTTGCGCGAACACAGCGCGCCGGGCGATCGCATCGCGCTGTTCTTCCCCCAGGGGCTGGAGTTCATCGCCAGCTTCCTCGCCTGCCTGGACAGCGGGCGCATCGCCGTGCCGGTCAACCTGCCGAACCGGCGCCGGATCGAGCGTTGCCTGAGCATCCTCGAAGACAGCGACAGCCGCCTGCTGCTGGTCGCCGACAGCGAACGCGACGCGCTGCAGCAAGCCTTCGCCGGCAGCTTCGCGGCGCAGTTGCCCATGCTCGCACCGACCCCGGCCAGCGCCGCCGAGGTGCCCTGGGTCCGCCCCGACGACAGCGAGCCGCAGCGCATCGCCTTCCTGCAGTACACCTCCGGCTCCACCTCGGCGCCCAAGGGGGTGATGGTCAGCCACGCCAATATCAGCGCCAACCTGCGCATGATGCGCGACGCCTGGGCGCTGGATCAGGACAGCGACTTCGTCACCTGGCAGCCCCATCACCACGACATGGGGCTGATCCTCGGCCAGTTGCTGCCGATCGTACTGGGCAACCACACGGTGATCATGGCGCCGTCCACCTTCGTCCGGCAGCCGCTGCTCTGGCTGCAGGCCATCGCCCGCTACAAGGCGCGCCTGGCCGGCGGACCGAACTTCGCCTACAACCTCGCCGTCGAGCGCTACGACGCGCAGCGCCTGGCCGGGCTCGACCTGTCGCACTGGACCCACGCCCTCAACGGCGCCGACGTGGTGCGTTCGGCCAGCCTCAGCCGCTTCGCCGAGTGCTATGGAGCCCACGGCTTCGCGGCGAGCAGCTTCCTGCCCTGCTATGGCCTGGCCGAAGCGACCCTGTTCGTCGCCGGCGGTCCCCATGGCCAGCCGGTGCGCACCCTGCAGGCCGATGCCGGGGTGCTCGCCGCCGAGCAGCGCCTGGCCTTCCCCACCGACGCGGCGCAGGTACAGGAGCTGGTGGGCTGCGGCGAGCCCTCGTGGGAGGTGCAGATCGCCACGGTCGACCCGACCAGCCTGCAGCGTTGCGCGCCGGGGCGGATCGGCGAAATCTGGCTGCGTGGCCCGGCCATCGCCCAGGGCTACTGGCGCAACGACGAAGCCACCGCCACCGCGTTTCACGCGCGCATCACCGATGAACCCGGGCACACCTGGCTGCGCACCGGCGACCTCGGCTTTGTCGAGGAGCAGGATCGCCAGCTGTATGTCTGCGGCCGCCTGAAAGACCTGATCATCTGCGAAGGGCGCAACCTGCATCCGGAAGATATCGAGCACCGCGTGCTCGAAGCCCTGCGGGAAGTGCGGGCGCAGAGCTGCGCGGTGTTCAGCCACGACAACGAGCAGCAGCGTCAGCTCATCGTTGCCGCCATCGAACTCAACCGCGAGCTCAAGCGCTGGCTGCAGGACGACCCGCGCCAGCTCAAGGCCCTGGTGCGCGGCGCGGTGGCGGACAGCCATGGCATCACCCTGAACCGCATCGTCTTCGTCCTGCCCACCAGCATCCACAAGACCACCAGCGGCAAGATCCAGCGCGGGCGCATGCGCCAGCTGTACCTGACGGGGCAACTGGAGCTGGTCGATGGCGAATGAGCCGGGGCTGGTGCAGTGGCTGGCGGATCCCGCAGCGCCGCTGAGCCTGGTGTGCTTCCATTGTGCCGGCGGCAGCGCGCAGAGTTTCTTCCCGTGGAAAAAGGCCGCTGCGGGCTTGTGCGAGCTATATGCCGTGGAGATGCCGGGGCGTGCCCGGCGTCTGCGCGAGCCCTTTGCCGCCTCGGTGGCGGCGCTGGCCGAGGGCTTCGCCCGCCAGTGCCGGGAGTTGCCGGACAAACCCTTGCTGCTGTTCGGTCACAGCCTGGGGGCCCTGCTCGCCTACGAAACCGCCCGCCGCCTGCTGACCGAAGGTGCGCGGCGACCGCTGGCCTTGCTGGTGTCATCGCGGCAGAGCCCGGATTGGCTGCCGGTGTGTGCCGGCCTGCCGGAACTGAACGACCAGGCCCTGCGCGACTACCTCGCCGAGCTTGCCGGGACGCCGCGGGAAGTGCTGCAGAACAAGGCGATGATGGATCTGGCGGTGCCGGTGTTGCAGGCGGATCTGCTGTTGATCCTCGACTACCGGCATGCGCATGCGCGGCCGCTGGAGATTCCCGTCTGGGTATTCGGCGCGGTGGATGATCGACAGGTGAGCTACGAGTCGCTGCTGGCCTGGCAAGGGGTCAGTGGCGCGGGGTTTGGGTTGCGCATGATCGAGGGGGGGCATTTTGCGGTGATGGAGCGGGTTGAGGGGGTGTTTGGGGTGGTGCGGGGGTATGGCTCGCGCGACACACTGTAGGCGTTCCCGCAGACCGTCGAGCTGCACTGTCGCGCAGAGGACGGATCGCAAGTGCACCGCATTCGTGTGGGAGCGGATTCATCCGCGATCGACGGCAAAGCCGTCGTAAATCCTAAGTCCCGAATTTGACTGACACACCGGGAATACAGGTTTTATGGCCGCTTCGCGCCCAATCGCGGATGAATCCGCTCCCACACAGTCCCTGCTGAATCAAAGAGCTCCGTTTTGTTCTATGAGAACGACGTGAGGCAACTCACCCCAGACACCGCGTCACATGCTTCACCGACTGATACGCCGCCAACCCCCACGGCCCCAGCTCGCGCCCGATGCCGCTGCCCTTGGTCCCGCCCCACGAAGTTTCGACGAACACCGCCTGGATCGAGTTGATCCACACATGCCCCACTTCCAGGGCATCGGCAACTCGCTCGGCACGCTCCAGGTCCTGGCTGACCACGGTGGCGACCAGGCCGAAACGGCTGTCGTTGGCCAGCGCGATCGCCTCCTGCTCGGTGGCGAAACGCTGGCTGCACAGCACCGGACCGAAAATCTCCTCGACCCACAGGCGGCTGTCCGTCGGCACGTCGGCATACAGCGTCGGGCTGACGAACCAGCCACTGCGGTCCAGCGGCTGGCCACCGGCCAGGCAGGTCAGGCCCTCTTCCTTCGCCACGGCAAAATACGCCGCGACCTTGAGCCACTGGCCCTGGCTGGTCAGCGGGCCCATGTCGACGTCCTCGGTCAGCGGATTGCCGACCCGCAGGTTGTCCAGCGCCACGGCCAGGCGCGCCAGCAAGGCATCGGCGATGCCGTCCTGGATCAGCAGGCGCGAGGTGGCCGAGCACATCTGCCCGGCGTTCCAGCAGATCCCGGCAACGATCCACTCCACCGCCTGGTCCAGGTCGCAGTCGTCGAACACCACGATCGCCGACTTGCCACCCAGCTCCAGGGTCACCGGCCGGCACTGCGCCGAGGCACTGCGCATGACCTGGCTGCCGACGGTGTTGCTGCCGGTGAAGGACAGCTTGTCCAGACCGTTGTGGTTGCTCAGGGCGATACCGGTCTCGGCCTTGCCGACGACGATGTTCAGCACTCCGGCCGGCAAGCCGAGGGTCTCGGCGATTTGTCCGTAGCTCTGTTCGATCAGCGGGGTGATCTCCGACGGTTTGAGCACCACGGTGCAGCCGGCGGCCAGGGCCGGGGCGAGTTTCCAGGCGCTGGTCACCAGTGGGAAGTTCCACGGCACGATCAGGCCGACCACACCCACCGGCTCCAGCCGCGTACGGGCGCTGAAGCCCGGCGCGGCCAGGGCCACGCCAGGGTCCTTGCGCGCCTGTTGTTCGATCAGCTCGGCGTAGTAGGTGAAGGTGGCGACGGCGTCGTCCAGGTCTACTTCGGCTTCATGGCGCGGCTTGCCGTTGTTGCGCATCTGCAGGGCGATCAGTTCTTCGCGGCGCAGGCCCAGTTGCTCGGCGAAGCCGCGCAGGTAGCCGGCACGGCGGGCCACGTCGAGGCCCTTCCAGGCCGGCAGGGCCTTGCGTGCGGCGCTGATGGCCTGGTCGACCTGGGCCGCGCTGGCGGCCTGCAGTTCGGCGAAAGGCTCGCCCAGGGCGGGGTCGAACACCTTGATGCTGTCGGCGCTGGCGCCATCCACCCAGCGGCCATCGATGTAATGCGTCATGTGCAGCTCCTGTCAGGCCGTTTCGGCGTTCGCCAGCGGCGCGGACGCCGAGGCTGTGCGATACACCCAGCGCGGGCCCTTGGGGCCATACACCGCGGCGGGTTCGGGGAAAATGTTGATCAGCGCCAGGTACAGCACGGCGGCCAGGCCCAGGGTGATCGGCAGGCTGATGTCGATGCCGCCGGCCAGCTCGCCGAGACTGCCGACGAACTGCCCCGGCAGGTTGACGAAACACAGGCCGATGATCGCGCTGGGGATCCAGGCGCCCATGCCGCGCCAGTTCCAGCCGTGGTTGAACCAGTAGTGGCCGCCGCGCTCGCCGCGGGTGAAGACCTGCAGGTCGTCGGCGTGGTAGAAGCCGCGACGGGTGATCAGGCCGAGGATCATGATCACCATCCACGGGCTGGTGCAGGTGATGATCAGCACGGCGAAGGTGGACACGCTCTGCACCAGGTTGAAGGCGAAGCGGCCGATGAAGATGAAGGCGATGGCGAGCACGCCGATCAGCAGGGTCGCACCGGCACGGCTGAGCAGGCGCGGGAACACGCTGGACATGTCCAGGCCGGTGCCATACAGCGCCGTGGTGCCGGTGGACATGCCGCCGATCACCGCGATCAGGCACACCGGCAGGAAGAACCAGGTCGGCGAGATGGCCAGCAGGCCGCCCACGTAGTTGTTGGCCTGGATGTACTCCGGTGCGCTGCTCGCCACCAGGGTCGCGGTGCACAGGCCGAAGAAGAATGGAATCAGGGTGCCGATCTGCGAGGCGATCACCGCCAGCATGATCCGCGCCTTCGGGGTTTCGCGCGGGATATAGCGCGACCAGTCGCCGAGGAAGGCGCCGAACGACACCGGGTTGCTCATGGCCAGCAGCGACGAACCGATGAACGCCGCCCAGAAGCCGGGCTGGCCGAGGTTGACGCTACCGGCGAAGGCGGCATCGAAAGGCCCGGTGAAGGCGAACAGGCCGAGCAGGAACAGCAGGCTCGAGGCCCACACCGCGATCTTGTTGACCCACAGCATGAAGCGGAAACCGAAGATGCAGACCACCAGCACCAGCACCGCGAACAGGCCGTAGGTCAGGCCCAGGGTCAGGTCGGTTTCCGGCAGCCCGGCCAGGCGCTTGGCGCCGCCGACCAGGGCATCGCCGGAACTCCACACCGAGAGCGAGAAGAACGCCACCGCGGTCAGCAGCGACAGGAACGAACCGACGATGCGCCCGTGCACGCCGAAGTGCGCACCGGACGACACGGCGTTGTTGGTGCCGTTGAGCGCGCCGAACAGGCCCATGGGCGAGAGGATCAGCGCACCGACCGCGACGCCCAGGAGGATCGCCCAGACCCCGGCCTGGAACGACAGGCCGAAGAGCACCGGGAAACTGCCGAGCACGGCGGTGGCGAAGGTATTGGCGCCGCCGAAGATCAGGCGGAACAGGTCCAGGGGAGAGGCATCGCGTTGGTTGTCGGGGATCTGTTCGACCCCGTTGGTTTCGATCCCGGAGGAATGGCTCATGGTGGTGCTCCAGCGCCTGTCGTGATTGTTGTTGTGTGCGTTGGCAGTGGCGGCAGGGCCGCCGGCAGAGGGCTCAGCTATCGCTCGGCAGCGACAGGTGCTCGTGGCAGGCCAGCCAGCGCTCGCCTTGCAGGCGGAAGACGATGGTTTCGCGTTCTTCCAGGTGCAGCTCCTCGCCGCCGACCCGCAGGTGGGTGGCGACGTCATGCAGGAAGATCGCCACATCGCCCTGCAGGCTGACCTGGCCATTGCGCGACTGGCAGCCGAGCACGGCAAAACCTTCGGCCTGCCATTGCGCCCACAGCTGCTGGTAGGCGAGGCGCGACATCAGCGGTTGCGGGAGGGTGTGGAAGAGGAAGGTGGCGTCGGCACTGAAGCAGGCGAAGTAGCGGGCGCTGTCGTTGCTGGCGAAGGCATCGACCAGGGCGGCGGCGGCCTGCAGGACCTGGGATTCACGCGAGGGGATCTGGTTCACGAGTGTGGCACTCACGGTTCTTGTAGTTGTCTGCGGGGGATTCTGGCGAGGGGGCTGCGGGGGAAGAATCGCTGCGGGCAAATAATCAGTTCAGGATTTTCTAAACCATTCGCGCTTCATCGCGGGCAACGCCCGCTCCCACAAGGTTCTGCGGCGTACGCGGACCTTGTGGGAGCGGGCGTTGCCCGCGATGAGGCCATCAGAAACAACCTCTCATCCAGGCTGGTACCCAAACACCGACTTCACCTCCAGATACTCCTCCAGCCCGAACACCCCCCACTCGCGGCCATTGCCCGACTGCTTGTAGCCCCCGAACGGCGCGCCATTGTCGGCCTTGCTGCCATTGAGATGGACCATCCCCGTGCGCAGCCGCCGGGCCACCGCACGGGCGCGCTCCAGGCTGCCGGCACTGACGTAGCCGGACAGACCGTAGGGACTGTCGTTGGCCATCGCCAGCGCTTCGTCCTCGCTGTCGTAGGGCATGATCGCCAGCACCGGGCCGAAGATTTCCTCCCGTGCCACCGCCATGTCCGGCGTCACCTCGGCAAACACCGTGGGCTGCACGAAATACCCGCGCACGATCCCCGCCGGTCGCCCCACGCCACCACACACCAGGCGCCCACCCTGCTCCAGCACCGCGCCGATCATCCGCTGTACCCGGGAGAACTGCGCGGCATTGGCCAGCGGGCCCATGGCCGTGGCCGGGTCGCTGTCGTCGAAGCACACCCGCGCCGCCACCTCCCGGGCAATAGCCATAGCCCGCTCCTGCATGGCTCGCGGCACCAGCAGCCGGGTCGGCGCGTTGCACGATTGCCCGGCGTTACGCAAACAGCCCGCCACGCCATGGCGCACCGCCGCGTCGAAATCGGCATCGGCGAGGATCAGGTTGGCCGACTTGCCGCCCAGCTCCTGGGACACCCGCTTGACCGTGTCCGCCGCGGCCTTGGCCACGGCGATACCGGCGCCGGTGGAACCGGTGAAGGAAACCATGTCGATCTGCGCATGCCGGGCGATGCCGTCGCCAATGCAGGCGCCATCGCCATTGACCAGGTTGAACACCCCCGCCGGCACCCCGGCCTCGTGGAGGATATCGGCCAGCAGCATGGCCGACAGCGGTGCCCGCTCGCTGGGCTTGAGCACCACCGTGCAGCCCGCGGCCAGGGCCGGGGCGACCTTGCAGGTGAGCTGGTTGAGCGGCCAGTTCCACGGTGTGATCAGGCCGCACACGCCAATGGGCTCGCGGCTGATCAGGCTGCTGCCGTGGACGCGGTCGAAGGCATAGTCGCGCAGCACCTCGTGGGCCCGCTGCAGGTGGCCGAGCCCGGCCGGCACATGGGCGCTGCGCGCCAGCGACAGCGGCGCGCCCATTTCCCGGTGGACCAGCCCGGCCAGTTCGTCGCTGCGCCGGCGATAGCCTTCGATGATCGCCGCCAGCAGGTCCAGGCGCTGCTCGCGCGACCACCGGGAAAAGTCGCTGAACGCGCACTGCGCGGCGGCCACGGCGCGATCCAGATCGTCCTGATTGCCCAGGCTGATGCGGCTGAAGGGCTGCTCGTCATGGGGATCGATGACCTCCAGCGTCGCGCGATCCCGCGGCGTCTCCCAGCGCCCGTCGATATAGAAGTCGAGGGCGTTCATGCCGCCCGCTCCAGGGCCTGGCGCAGGGTGTCGAAGATCAGCCCGATCTGCTCCACGCTCACCACCAGCGGCGGTGACAGGACGATATTGTCCCCGGACGCGCGCACCAGCACCCCGGCCTCCAGGCAGTGCCGGGCCAGCAGCGCCGCGCTGCCGTGCAGTTCCACCGCGCAGAGCAGGCCGATGGCGCGCACGTCGCGGACCAGCGGGTGTTCGCCCAGGGCCAGGGCCGCCGCCTGCCAGGCCGGCGCCACCGCCCGCACATGGGCATTGATGCCCAGTTCCTCATGCACCGCCAGGGTCGCCAGCCCCGCCGCGCAGGCCAGCGGGTGCGCCGAATAGGTGTAGCCGTGCATCAGCTCGATGGCCGATTCCGGACCCTGCATGAACGCCTCGTACACCGCGCCGCTGACCAGCACCCCGCCCATGGGCACGGCGCCGTTGGTCAGGCCCTTGGCCGTGGTCATCAGGTCCGGGGTGACGCCCAGCGCCTGGGCGGCGAACGGCTGGCCGAGGCGACCGAAGCCGCTGATCACCTCGTCGAAGATCAGCAGGATGCCGTGTTGGTCGCAGATCTCCCGCAGGCGCTGCAGATAGCCGAGCGGCGGCGCGTAGACCCCGCCCGAACCGGTCACCGGCTCGACGATCACTGCCGCCACCGTTGCCGGATCATGAACCTCCAGCAGTTGCAGCAGCGCCTCGGCATAGTGCGCGCCCTGCTGCGGCTGGCCGGGGCTGAAGCGCAGGCTGGCGTCGTAGGGCAGCGGCAGGTGCGCGACATCGCCCAGCAACGGGCCGAAATCGCGCTTCTGCCGGCCGATGCCGGATACCGACAGGCCACCGAAGCCCATGCCGTGGTAGCCCTTGGCGCGGCCGATCAGCTTGCTCCGGCGGCAGTCGCCACGGGCCTGGTGATAGGCCCGGGCGATCTTCAGCGCGGTGTCCACCGCCTCCGAACCGGAGTTGGTGAAGAACACCTTGTCCAGCCCCACGGGCGCGATGCCGACCAGGGTGTCGGCCATGCGCAGGGCGTCCGGATGGCTCATTTTGAACGAGGAAACGAAGTCCAGGCGCCCCGCCGCCTCGCGGATCGCCTCGACGATACGCGGCTGCCCGTGGCCGGCATTGACGCACCAGAGGCCGGCCATGGCATCGAGCACCGGACGGCCCTCGGGGGTGAAGTAGTGCATGCCTTCGGCGCGCTCGAACAGCAGCGGCTCGCGGGCGAAGTCGCGCATCGCGGTGAACGGGGCCCACAGGCCGGTGTGCAGAGTCTGGGTCATGGCTCGGTTCCTTGGTTCAGATGCGCTGGCCGCGCAGGGTCGGACGCTGCAGCGCGCCGGCATTGGTGTTGACGCCGCGGTCGAACAGCAGCACGCCGTTGTCCAGGCGGCAGGTGACGCGGTCGCTGAAGGCGGTCTCGACGAAACGCCAGAGCATGTGCAGGTCGCCCGTCTCGTCCCAGCGCCCATGGGCCACCACTGGGGTCCAGTCGGGCTGGTACTGGTGATGCAGGTAGTTGCCGGTGAGGCTGGTGCTCGACTCCAGCGGCTGATGCAGGCCGACGCGCACGTGGTGGGTGCCGCGATGATCGCTGAGGCTGAAGTCGCAGCCTTCGTCATCGAAGGCCAGGGCGATCTCGCTGACCTGGTCCTCGTTCGGCTCGATGCGGTAGCGCCCGGCCAGCTCGATGCGCGCCAGGGAATCACTGGCACCGGCCAGTTCGGCCAGGCGCAGGCGGTCGATCATGCCGTCGAGCTGCGCCTGGGCTTTGTCGGGATGCTCGCCACTGCGGCCGAGGCCGGGGAACAGATGCTCCCAGAGCGCCGCGTGCAGGCGCTTCTCGCCCAGGCGCAGGCCGCAGGTGAAGGCGATCACGGTGTTCTGCGCCGGCAGCACGATGCACTGCTGGCCGAACACGCCGGAGGCGTAGTAACCGCCGTTGCGCATCATCCACCACTGATAGCCATAGCCCTCGCGACGGCTGCCGGCGCTGTTGGCGGTGTCCCGCGGCAGGTACTGCTTGCCGTCGAACTCGCCCATCCACACGTCCTCGACCTGGTTGCGCGTGGCCGCCTCGACCCACTGCGGCGACAGCAGCTGCTGGCCGTTCCACTGCCCGCGCTGCAGGTGCAGCACGCCGAACTTCAGCGAGTCCTCGGTGGTGCAGCTCAGGCCGTTGCCGCCGCTGTTGAAACCGCCCGGGGCCAGGTCCCAGTGCAGCGGGTCCAGGCCCATGTGGCGCAGCACGCGCTGCTCCAGCAACTGGTGCAGGGTCTGCCCGCTGACCTTGCTGACGATCGCCGAGAGCATGAAGCTGGAGGCGCTGCTGTAGATGAATGCCTGTCCCGGGGCTTCCTCCACCGGCTCGGCGAGGAAGGCCTCGACCCAACTGCTGGAGAGGTTGCGCCAGTCACCGCCGGAGATGCCGCGACGATGGCCGGTGCGCATGGTCAGCAGGTCTTCCACGGTCATCGCCGCCAGGTGTTCGCTGATCCGCGCCGGGCAGTGCTCGGGGAAGAAATCCACCACCTTGTCGTGCAGCGCCAGGCGCCCGTCGTCGATCAGCAGGCCCACCGCCGTGGCGGTCCAGCTCTTGGTCGCCGAGTGCTGCACATGCGCGCGCCGCGCCGAATAGGGCCGCCAGAACGCCTCGCTGACCACCGCGCCGTCGCGGTAGAGCATGAAGCTGTGCAGTTCCAGCCCGGCGGCCTGGACCGCGTCGAGAAAATCGACGATGGCCTGGGGATCGACGCCCTTGTCCCTGGGCAAGGCTCGTGGCAGTGGGATGTAGCTCATCAACGCGATTCCTCGAAAGATCGGCGGTGTGCCGCCAATGTTTTTAAATGCAAAATAAAACAACAATGGGTACATTGACCGGGCTGTCTCCCCGCCCTCTCCACCCGTCACAGGAACGACATCGCCCCATGGCTCAACTCACTTCGCTGCAGACCAAGGTCGCCGGCCAGATCCTCACTTCCATCCACAACGGCGACCTGCCCTCCGGCAGTCACCTGAAGGAAGTCGAGCTGGCGGAGCGCTTCGGCGTTTCGCGCTCGCCGGTGCGTGGCGCGCTGGCCTACCTGGCCGGCGAAGGCCTGATCGAACCGCTGCCGCAGCAGGGCTTTCGCGTGCCGCTGCAGCCGCGGGCGGTGGAGGCCCAGGTCAGCGAGCTGCACAGCGAGGAGGACGCGCTGTACGCCCGGCTGATCGACGACCGCCTGAACCAGGCCCTGCCCGACCAGATCTCCGAAAGCGACCTGCTGCGCCGTTACGGCGTCGGCAAGAGCGTGTTGCGCCGCTGCCTGCTGCGCCTGTCCGACGAAGGCGTGATGCAGCGCAAGCACGGCCATGGCTGGCAGTTCGCGCCGACCCTGAGCGACCGCCAGACGCGCTTCGAGAGCTACCGCTTCCGCATGCTCCTGGAGCCGGCCGGGCTGCTGGAGCCGACCTTCCGTCTCAACCCCGAGCAGGTGCAGCGCTGCCGTCGGCAGCAACTGGACCTGCTCGAAGGGGTGGCCGACAGCAAGCGCTTCTTCGAGAGCAACGCGCAGTTCCACGAACTGCTGGCGGCGGCCTCCGGCAACGCCTACATCCTCCAGGCGGTGCAGCAGCAGAACCGCCTGCGCCGGCTCAGCGAGTTCCACTCGGTGAACAATGTCGAGCGGGTCAAGGTCTCGTGCCGCGAGCACCTGGCGATCCTCGATGCGCTGGAGCAAGGCGACAACGAATGGGCCTCGACCCTGCTGCACCGCCACCTGGAGGTGGCGAGCAAGATGGGGGTGGCGCGGAGCAAGGCTTGACCCTTCAGAAACTGCGCGGTCCTGGTAGGAGCTGGCTTGCCTGCGAAGGACCGCACCGCGGTCCCAACACCATCCCGCACGAGCACCGGTCGAGCGACGTTTCGGACTCACAGCGCCTGAGCGATCCGGTTCATCCAGGCTCGCGGAGTCGCAGGTTCCGGGACCGCTGCGCGGTCCTTCGCCGGCAAGCCAGCTCCTACGGGGTCTTTTCATCACCAGATCGCCACGGTGTAACCGAGGATCACCCGGTTTTCGTTCATGTCGCGCAGGTAGTTGGCCTTGGTCAGCGCATTGCGCCAGCGCAGCGACAGCCCCTTCAGCGGCCCCGACTGGAACACGTAGCCCAGGTCGATATCCCGCTCCCACTCCCGCGCCTCGCCATCGAAGCCCTTCACCAGCGCCTGGTCGCCCTTGGCCCAGCGGGTCGAGAAACTCAGCCCGGGAATGCCCAGCGCAGCGAAGTCGTAGTCGTAGCGCGCATGCCAGGTGCGCTCCTTGGTCTGCGAGAAGTTGCTCAGTTGGTATTCGGAGAAGAGGAAGGTGTTGGTTCCATCCACGTAGGTGAACGGCGTGTCGCCGAACTGCTCCTGGTAACCGCCGCCGAGGGTGTGGCCGTTGTAGCTGTACGCCAGGCGCGTGCTCAGGGCGCGGTTGTCGACCTTGCCGGCCAGCCCGGCACCGGCCTTGCCCGCGTCGAAGTAGCGGATATCACTCTTCAGCGTGCCGCCGCCAAGGGCGAAACCATGTTTGAGGCCGACGTAGTGCTGCTGGTAGATGTCTTCCAGCTCGGCGTAGTGATAGGTCAGTTGCAGCGCCGGGGTCAGCTTGTAGTCGCCACCGATGAAGCGGAAGCGGTCGCTCTTCGCACTGCTGCGGTAGGCGCCGCTCTGGCTGGTCAGGCCCATTTCCTCGTAGTCGGTGGACTCGCGCTGGCGTACCCGGTCGATCTGCCCGCCGATCAGGGCGAGGCCCGGAATGTCGCCGGACTTGACCTGGGTGCCGCGGAAGGTCTGCGGGAAGATACGGCTGGTGTTCGGCTGCAGGGTCGGCAGGTCGGGCAGCAGGTGGCCGCTGCGCAGCTCGCTCTGGGCAAAGCGCACCTTGCCGGTGACACCCAGTTTGGAATACTCGTCCTGGGCGCGCTTGGCATAGCTCGGCTTGCCCGGCTCGGCCTCGTTGTCCCGCGACAGCAGGCCGGAGCCTGAGCGGTCGGGGCTGGAGTCGAGCTTGAGGCCGAGCATGCCCACCGCGTCCACGCCGAAGCCGACGCTGCCCTCGGTAAAGCCCGATTGCAGGTTGAGGGTGAAGCCCTGGGCCCACTCCTCGCGCTTGGACTGGCCGGCGTCTTCGCGGTAGTCGCGGTTGAAGTAGTAGTTCTTCAGTTCCAGCGAGGCCTTGCTGTCCTTGATGAAGTCGGCGTGGGCCTGCGCGGAAAGCAGGCCGACGCCAGTCAGCAACAGGTTCAGGTTCGGGTGTTTCATGGTGGTTCTGGCTCCTGGCAGTCGTTGTGGGAAAGCTGTTGTTGTTGTTTTTTCGGACATGACTTGCCCCGCCGCGCCGGTTCGCAGACAGGCGCGCTGGGGGTGGATCAGGGGTTCAGGTCAGCTGGCGCGACGTATTCGGTAACTGCCGTCGTCGAGCTTCTCCAGCGGGCTGGCCGCCGCCAGCAGTTGCCGCGTGTAGGGGTGGCGCGGGTCGTCGAAGACCTGCTCGCGACTGCCCACCTCGACCACCTGGCCCTGGTGCATCACCGCCACCCGGTGGGCAATGCGCTCCACCGCCGCAAGGTCGTGGGAGATGAACAGGCAGGCGAAGCCGTACTGCGCCTGGAGGCGTTCGAACAGTTCGAGGATCTGCTTCTGGATGGTCATGTCCAGGGCCGAGATCGGCTCGTCGGCGATCACCAGTTGCGGGTGGCGCACCAGCGCCCGGCCGATCGCCACGCGCTGGCGCTGGCCACCGGACAACTGGTGCGGGAAGCGCTCGGCGAAGGCTTCCGGCAGGCCGATGTCGCGCATGGTCTGCGCCACCCGCTCACGACGACCGGTGGCACTCAGGCCCGGCTCGTGACGCAGCGGCTCGATGAGGATCTCGCCGATCTTCATCCGCGGGTTCAGCGAGGAGAACGGGTCCTGGAAGATCATCTGGCATTGCAGGCGATGGGTGCGGTTGGCGGCCTTGAGGATGTCCACGCCCTTGAAGCGGATCGCCCCGGCGCACGGCTTGACCAGGCCCACCAGCGAACGGCCGAGGGTGGTCTTGCCCGAGCCGCTGCCGCCAACCAGGGCCAGGGTTTCTCCCGGGGCGATGGCCAGGCTGGCGGAATGCACCACGCGCTTGAACTGGCGTTTGCCCCAGAAGTTCGCCGGCCCCGGGTGCTCGATGCACACCTGGTCGACTTCCACCAGCGGTGCACTGCTCGCCGGCAGTGCCGGCAGCTCGCCACGGCGCGGCAGCGCTTCGAGCAACTGGCGGGTGTACTCGGCCTTCGGCGCGAGGAGGATATCGCCGATGGCGCCCTGCTCCACCGCCTGGCCATGGCGCATCACCACCACCTTGTGGGCATAGCGCGCCACCAGCGACAGGTCGTGGCTGATGAACAGGATCGCCGTGCCCTGCTCGCGGGTCAGCTCCAGCATCAGCTCGATCACGTCCAGTTGCGCCAGGCAGTCGAGGGCAGTGGTCGGCTCGTCGGCGATCAACAGTTTCGGCCGCAGCAGCATCACCGAGGCGAGCATGATGCGCTGGCGCATGCCGCCGGAGAATTCGTGCGGGTAGGCCTTGAGGCAACGCTCGGCGTCGCGGATACCGATGCGTTCGAGCATCACCACGCAGCGTTCGTGGATCCGCGCATCGTCCAGGTCGGTATGCAGGCGCAGCGCCTCGGCCATCTGCCGGCCGATGGTCAGCGCCGGGTTGAGCGAGACCATCGGTTCCTGGAACACCATGCCGATCTGCGCACCACGAATGGCCCGCAGGGTCTGGCCGTCGAGACCGTTGAGGTCGCGGCCCTGGAACTCCAGGCGACCGCCGCAGACCTGCATCGGCACCGGCAGCAGGCCGATGGCGGCGCGAGCGGCCATGGTCTTGCCGCTGCCGGACTCGCCGACCAGGGCGACGATCTCGCCGGGAGCGATATCGAAGCTCAGGCCATCGACCGCCAGCGGACCGTGCTCGCCGACGCGGATCTGCAGGTCGCGCACCCGCAACAGGGAATTGGACTGGGACATGATCATTTCCTCATGCGCGGGTCGAGACGATCGCGCAGGGCATCGCCGAACAGGTTGATGGCCAGCAGCGCCAGACAGATGAACAGCCCGGGGAAGATCCCCAGCCAGCTGGCCGACGCGATGTACGGCCGGCTGCTGGCGAGCATGTTGCCCCAGGTCGCCGCCGGTGGCGGCACGCCGAGGCCGAGGAAGCTCAGGGCGCTTTCCGAGAGCAGCGCCCAGCCGAACATGCTGGTGGCCAGCACGCACAGCGGGGCCAGGCAGTTGGGTGCGACATGCCGCAGCATGGTGTACAGCTCGGAGTTGCCGATCACCCGCGAGGCTTCGATGAACTCGCGCTCGCGCAGCGACAGCACGCTGCCGCGCACCACCCGCACCACCGACGGGGTGTAGGCGATGCCGAGGGCGAGGACGATGCCGTACTGGCTGGCACCGATGATCGCCATGATGCCGAGGGCCATGAGGATCCCGGGAAACGCCAGCAGGGCGTCGTTGCACATCATCAGCAGGCGGTCGGTCCAGCCGCGCAGGTAGCCGGCGAGCATGCCGATGAAGGTCCCGCCGATGACCGCGACGCTGACCGCCAGCAGGCTGATCCACAGGCTGGTGCGGGCACCCACCAGCAGGCGGCTGAACACGTCGCGACCGAACTCGTCGGTGCCCAGCCAGTGCGCCGCGGACGGTGCCTGAAGGCGCGACAGCAGGTCGATGCGCAGCGGGTCGAACGGCGTCCAGACCAGCCCGAGCAGGGCCAGCAGGACCAGCAGCGCGAGCAGCGTCGCACCGATCAGCGCATTGGCCGGCGGCCAGGCCCGCGGTGCTTTCTTGCGCACCTCGGCCGGCGTTGGCAGCGGCGCGCAGGAGGGTTTCGAACTCATAACTTCACCCTTGGATCGAACAGTGGGTAGAGCAGATCGACGAACAGGTTGACCAGCACGTAGACGAAGGTGATCAGCAGCAGGCAGCCCTGCAGCACCGGGTAGTCGCGGGCGAAGATCGCATCGACCATCAGCCGGCCGATGCCCGGCAGGGTGAACACGGTTTCCAGCACGGCGATGCCGCCGAGCAGGTTGCCGAGGATCAGCCCGACCAGGGTCCAGGTCGGCGCGAAGGCGTTGCGCAGGGCATGCCGCCACAGCACGGCGCACTCCGAGAGGCCTTTGGCCCGGGCATGGGCGATGTACTCCAGGCGCAGCACCTCGATGGTGCTGGCGCGGGCCATGCGGGTGATGGCGCCGAGCTCGACCAGGGTCAGGGTGACGATCGGCAGGATCAGGTAGCTCAGCGCCTGCCACGGGTCCTGGCCGAAGCTGACGTAGCCCACCACCGGCAGCCAGCCGAGCTTGATGCCGAAGGCATAGAGCAGCAGCAGGCCGAGCCAGAAGCTGGGGATCGACAGCAGCAGCGTGGCGCCGGTGACCAGACCGAGGTCGAGGGCGCTGTTCTGCTTCCAGGCGGCCAGCAGGCCCACCGGCACGGCGATCAGGGTCGCCAGCAGGACCGCCACCAGGACGATCCCGGCGCTCACCGTGAAGCGCTCGAGGATCAGCGGCAGCACCGCTTCGCGGGTGCTGATGGAGACACCCAGGTCACCGCTGAGCACGGCCTTGAACCAGATCAGGAACTGGGTCGCCAGCGAGTGATCCAGGCCCAGGGTGGCGCGCATGTCGGCCAGGCTCTGCGGGTCGGCCATGTCGCCGAGCATGAGCAGCGCCGGGTCGCCCGGCACCAGGCGGATCAGGGCGAAGACCATCAGCGAGATCAGCAGCAGGGTCGGCACGGCCATGGCGAGTTTTTGCAGTATGAAGCGCAGCATCGTCGTCGCCCTACTTCGCCGCGAGGCTGACGCCCCACAGCCGTGGTTTGGCCACCGGCCAGGAATGGTAGCCGCGGGTACTGTCGCGCAGGGCGCCGATCACCGTGCCGTTGTAGATGATCACCATCGGCGTGTCCTCGATCATCATCCGGTGCAACTGGCCGAACAGCGCCTGGCGCTTGCCGTTGTCGCGCTCGCGCACCGCCTCGCGCAGCAGCGTCTGGGCCTGCGGGTTGTCCCAGACCTTGCGCGGCTCCCTGGCCTTGTCGCCCATCAGCGAGTCGAAGCCCAGCGCCGGGTCGAGGCGCGACGAGTAGGAGAACGACATCATCTGGTAGTTGCCGCTCTGGTAGCGCTCCAGCTGGGTACCCCACTCCAGGGTCTCCATCTGGATGTTCAGGCCGCTGGCCTGGGCCATGGCCTGGCTGAGCACGCCCATGTCGAACATCTGCTGGTAGCGCTTGTTGACGATCATCCTGATCGGCTGGCCCTTGTAGCCGGCCTCCTTGAGCAGGCGCCGGGCCTCGTCCGGGTCGTAGCGGTAACCCTGCCTGGCGGCATCGTCGTAGAAGGCGCTGGTCTGCGGGATCGCCGAGTTGTTCGGCTGCGACAAGCCGTTGGACAGCGCGGTGACCATCTGCCCGTAGTCCAGGGAATGGGCGATGGCCTGGCGGATGCGCACGTCCTTGAGCAGCGGGTCGTTGGTCTGGAACAGCAGGCCGCAGATGGCCATGATCGGGCTCACCGAGACCTGGATGCCCGGCAGCGCCTTGAGCTCCTGGGCGTCGCTGGCGGTGACGTCCGGCAGCAGGTCGACGTTGTTCGACAGCAGCGCGGCCTTGGCCGAGGACGGGTCGGGGATGATCATGAAGCGCAGGTTGTCCACCAGCGCCTGCTTGTTGCCGGTGAAGCCGTCCGGGCCGGCTTCGGCGCGGGCGCTGTAGTCCTTGAAGCGCGCCAGGCGCACGTACTGCCCCGGTTTCCATTCGGCGAAGGTGAACGGCCCGGTGCCCACCGGGGCCTTCCAGCTGCCGTCGGCGGCCAGCGAGTCGGGGTGGAGGATGCCGGCGCCGCCGCAGTCGGGGCGCGACATCGAGGCGAGGAACAGCGCGTTGGGCTGGTCGAGGGTGAAGACCACGGTGCGCGGGTCCGGGGTGGCGATGGCGGTGATCTTCGCCCCGCCGCGGCCATCGAACTCGGGCAGGCAGCGCCATTGGGTCTGCGGATCGAGGTAGCGCTCCCAGGTCCACTTGACCTCGGCCGAACTCAAGATCGCGCCGTTATGGAAATGCACGTCGTCGCGCAGGGTGAAGGTGTAGGTCAGGCCATCGTCGGAGACCTTGACCTCACGGGCCAGCAGCGGGCCGACGGAGGCATCCTCGCGGTGGGCCACCAGGCCCTCGACCACGTGGAGGATCACGGTATCGGTGTTTTCGTCACGGTTGACGCCGGGCTCGGTGCTGCGGATATCGGCGCCGAGGCCCACGCGCAGGGTGGTGTCGGCCATGGCCTGCTGAGCCAGGGTGCTCAGGGTCGCCAGGCCCAGGACCTGCAGGGTGCGAGCAAGGGAAGGACTGCGGAAGGGATGCACGGGAGAGGTTCTCCTTCGCTGAAGGACCGGTCATTGGCAGGCCCGGCCTCAAGGTTCTGTTCATATTGTTGTTGTGGCCTGACCTCGATCAGCGCCGCGGCGATTTTGTTTTTTTCAATTCGCCGGGACATATTCACAGCGTGAAGATACTTTGTAAATGTTTTTTTATCGATAAAAAAACACTGAAGAATACAAAGGCGTCTGCACTGGGCTGAAAATGAAAAGCCCGGCATGGGGCCGGGCTTTGAGGAGGACTATTTGGACAAGCGTGTCGGGGCTGCCAGGGGCTCGCCTTGATAGATGCAGCGCCCTCGAGATCGAGCGCCGTCCGCACGGCGCATCGCGGATGAATCCGCTCCCACATTGGTTGCAACGTGCCTATGCCTGACAGGCCATGGTTGTTCGCCTTGTCGACACGACGCGATATCGAGCCGAACCCGACAGCCTCCCCGCGATAGATCGCCGCAAGACAAAGGCTGGCAACTCAAATCCCACAGGCCATGGTACGTTGCAACAAATGTGGGAGCGGATTCATCCGCGATGCGCCGCGCGGGCGGCGCTCGATCGTGATGGCGCTACAAGGCTCAAGACAGGCGCCTTGAAGCCTTGATGCGGTTTCCCGCCAGATACCCCTGCCCCTCCAGAAGCGCCAACGATCACCCCTGCCCGTTCAACCACGCCCTCCACCCGCCCCACTCGCTGATATCCCGCGCCCCTTCCAGCCCATACCCCTCGCAGATGAAGCCGGTCTCCCAGCGTCCATCGCCCAGCTCGACCTTGCCCAGCCCAAGCGGCGCCGGGATCTCGCTGAGGAAGGCGCCAAGGGCAGCGCTGGGCAGTTGCCAGACCTCCACCGCGATGGCCACGCCCCCCGTGTCGACCCGGACCATCCCCGGCCGCTGCACCGGCCCGCCGGCCAGGGCATACAGGCGATAGTTCGGCGCACTGCAGGTCGCTTCCAGCAGCGTCGCGCCCCGCTGTTTCAGCTGCCAGTTGAGCGCCAGGCCATCCAGGTGGGCACCACACACCACCACCCGCGCCTGGTCGTTGCGTGCCGGGCGAGCAGGAAGCTCGTCGCCCTGGAACGCCGCGGCGAGGCTGAGCAGGTACTGGTCGGTGAACGCCCGGCCGAACAGGGTGACGCCCCACGGCAGGCCATTGTCCATGCGCCCGCTGGGCACGGCGACCGCCGCATAGTCGAGCAGGTTCATGAAGTTGGTGTAGTAGCCCAGTTCGGCATTGCGCAGCAGCGGCTCTTCGGCCAGTTCGGCGAGGGTCACCGGGCGCCCGATGGTCGGTGTCAGCACACAGTCCAGGCCGGCCAGTTGCCGGTCGCACTCGGCCTTCAGCTGTTGCAGGCGGTACTGCGCGCGGAAGGTGTCCACACCGCTGACCTGCGGGGCCTTGGCCAGTACCGCATGGATCACCGGCAGCAGCGCCGCCGGTTGCGTACGGGCCAGCTCGCCCACCACGCTGTAGCGTTCCGCGACCCAGGGGCCTTCGTACAGCAGCCGCGCAGCTTCGAGGAACGGCGCCAGGTCGATGCTCACCGCCTCGCCCCCCAGCGCCCGCAGGCGCTCGACCGCCGCGGCGAACAGGCCCGGGCCTTCTGCGCAGCCGAAGAATTCCAGGTCCTGCTGCCGTGGCACGCCGAAGCGCAAGCGGTCGATCCGGCCGAAGGCGCTGCCCAGGTTCCAGCCCGGATTGGCCCGGCTGTACTCGTCCCGCGGGTCCTGCAGCGCCAGCAGTTGCAGCAACTGGCTGGCCTCGCCCGCGGTGGCGGTGAAGGTGGTGACGCAGTCCAGGGTGCGACACGCCGGCACCACGCCAGCGGTGGAGATCAGCCCCTTGCTGGCCTTGAGCCCGACCAGGCCATTGAGCGCCGCCGGCACCCGCCCGGAGCCCGCCGTGTCGGTACCCAGGGCGAAACTGGCCAGGCCCAGGGCCACCGCCAGCGGCGAGCCGGCGCTCGATCCGCCCGACGGGTAGTCGTCGAGCACGCTGTTGATGCAGGCGCCATAGGGCGAGCGGGTGCCATTGAGGCCGGTGGCGAACTGGTCGAGGTTGGTCTTGCCCAGCGGTACCGCGCCAAGGCGGATCAACTGCTCCACCACCGTCGCCGAACGCTCCGGCGTGTAGGCGAACGCCGGGCACGCCGCCGTGGTCGGGATGCCGGCGAGGTCGATATTGTCCTTGATCGCGAACGGCACGCCGTACAGCGGCAGGCTGTCCAGCGCGACCCCGTCCAGCGCCGCCAGGTAGGGCTCCAGTTCCGCCACGCTCAGCAGGTGGATGAACGCCTTGTAACGGGCGTTCAGCGCCAGCGCGCGTTCGCGCAGGGCCAGGATCAGTTCGCGCGGCGACTGCTCGCCGCTGCTGTAGGCGCGACGCAGGGCGTCCAGTTGCAGGTTGACCTTCATGCCTCGACTCCTTCTTCGTTCACCGGTTCCAGCACCACCACCCGTTGTCCGGCGCGCACCGCGCAACCCGGTTCGACCCGCACCTCGCGCACGATCCCCGCGCAGGGGGCGCACAGCGGGATTTCCATCTTCATCGACTCCAGCACCACCAGTTCCGCCCCCGCCTCGACCCGCTCACCGGGCGCCACCCGCACCTGCCAGAGATTGCCGGCGATGCCGCTCTCGACCCCGGTCAGCCCCGCCGGCAAGGGCGCTTCGTCACCCGCCTCGACCTGCGCTTCGCTGCTTTCGAAATGCGCCTGGCCGCTGTCGATCCAGCGTTGTCGCTCGGCGGCGAAGGCCGCCTGCTGCTGCGCACGAAACGCCTGGATGCCGTCGGCCTCGCGTTGCAGAAAGGCCTGGTAGTCCGAAAGGCGCAACTGGCTCGGCTCGATCGCCAGGTCGAAACGACCCAGGGGAAAATCGCGGCGGATGCGCAGCAGCTCCTCGGCCGTCACCGGGTAGAAACGGATCTGGTCGAAGAAGCGCAGCAGCCACGGTTTGCCGGCGAACGCCGCGACCTCGCGGTAGCGGTCCCACATCTGCAGGGTGCGCCCGACGAACTGGTAGCCGCCCGGCCCTTCCATGCCGTACACGCACAGGTAGGCGCCGCCGATGCCCACGGCGTTTTCCGCGGTCCAGGTGCGCGCCGGGTTGTACTTGGTGGTGACCAGGCGATGGCGCGGATCCAGCGGCGTGGCCACCGGCGCACCGAGGTAGACGTCGCCCAGGCCCATGACCAGGTAGCTGGCGTCGAACACCGTGCGCTGCACCTCGTCGAGATTGGGCAGGTCGTTGATGCGGCGGATGAACTCCAGGTTGCTCGGGCACCAGGGCGCGTCCTTGCGCACGGTGGTCATGTATTTCTCGATGGCCAGCTGGCAGGCCGGGTCGTCCCAGGACAACGGCAGGTGGACGATGCGCGACGGCACCTGCAGGTCGTCGCTGCTGCACACCTGCTGCCACTCGCCGGCGACGATCTCCAGCAGGTGGCCCAGGGGCAGGCGCTCCGGCTGGTAGTGGACCTGCAGCGAGCGGATGCCCGGGGTCAGGTCGATCACCCCGGCCAGCGCGCGGGCTTCCAGCGCCTGCATCAGGGCATGGGCGCGAAAGCGCAGGACCAGGTCGAGCTCGGCGGCGCCGATCTCCAGCAGCACATGGGTATCCCCCGCCACCCGCGCCACCAGGCGGCGGTCCTGTTCGCCGATGTCCAGCACGATCGGCGAACGCAGTTCGACGTCCGCCTGCACCTGCGCCGGCTCCGCCAGCAAGGCTGCACAGGCCAGCTGCCGCGCGGTTTCCAGGGAGGTCGGCAGGAAGCGCAGCTTGTCCCCGGCCTTGAGTTGCCCCAGTTGCCAGAGGTCGGCCTCGATCACCGTGACCGGGCAGACGAAACCACCGAGGCTCGGGCCATCGGGGCCGAGGATCACCGGCATGTCGCCGGTGAAGTCCACCGCACCGATGGCATAGGGGTTGTCGTGGATGTTCGAGGGGTGCAGGCCGGCCTCGCCGCCGTCTGCGCGGACCCACTCGGGTTTCGGCCCGATCAGGCGCACGCCGGTGCGACTGGAGTTGAAGTGCACCTCCCAGTCGGTGGCGAAGAAGGTGCGCATGTAGCCTTCGCTGAAGTACTCCGGCGCGCCATGCGGGCCGTAGATGACCCGGATCTGCCGCACTGCAGCCAGTTCCGCCTGCAGCGGCAGGTCGTCGCCCGCCGTGGTGTCGTCCAGCGCCGCCAGGTGCAGGACATCCCCCGCCCGCAGCGCGCGACCGGCATGCCCGCCGAACTGGCCGAGCATGAAGGTGCTCTTGCTGCCCAGGTAGTCCGGCACCTGGAGGCCGCCGCGCACGCACAGGTAGGCACGCGCCCCGGCGCCGCCGATGCTGCCCAGGCTCAGGGTCGCACCGGCGCGGACCAGCACGCTGCGGTTCATGGCAATGGCCTGGCCGTCCAGGCTCAGCGGCAGGCTGGCACCGGTGACGGCGATCACGGCATCGCAATTGAAACGCAGGGACGGCCCGCTCATGGTCACTTCCAGCGCCGCCGCGCCTTCCGGGTTGCCCAGCAGCAGGTTGCCCAGGCGCAGCGCGCGGCTGTCCATCGGACCGGACGGCGGCACACCCACGGCCCAGTAGCCGAGGCGCCCGGGGTAGTCCTGGACGCTGGTCTGGGTGCCGCCACTGAGCACCTCGACGGTCGCGGCGCGATAGCGCAGGCCTTCCAGGCAGCGGGTCCAGGGGCTGCCACTGACGAAGGGGGCGTCCTCGAGGATCTGCCGCAGGTAGGCGCGGTTGCTCTCGACGCCATGGATTTCGCTGTCGCCCAGGGCCCGGTGCAGGTCCTGGCGGGCCTGTTCGCGGTCGTCGGCCCAGGCAATGACTTTGGCGATCATCGGATCGAAGTACGGCGCGATCTCGCAGCCGGCGCTGACCCAGGTGTCGATGCGCAGCGCCTGGCCGTCCGCCGCGGGGAAGCGCACCGCGGTGAGCAGGCCGGGGCTGGGCTGGAAGTCCTTGCCCGGATCTTCCGCGTAGAGCCGTGCCTGGATCGCATGGCCGCGCGGTTCCAGGCCGGCGGCCAACTGCTCCAGCGGCGCCAGTTCGCCGGCCGCCAGCTCGATCATCCAGCGCACCAGGTCGACACCCCAGACCTGTTCGGTCACGCCGTGCTCCACCTGCAGGCGGGTGTTCACTTCAAGGAAGTAGAAATGCCCCGCATCGCTGTCGTAGACGAACTCGACGGTGCCGGCGCTGCGGTAGCACACGGCCTGCGTCAGCCTGATCGCCGCCTCGCAGAGCGCCTTGGCCATGCCCTCGGGCAGGTTCGGCGCCGGGGTTTCCTCCAGCACTTTCTGGTTGCGCCGCTGCACCGAGCAATCGCGCACGCCCAGTGCCAGCACCTGCCCGGCACCATCGCCGAACACCTGCACTTCCAGGTGCCGCGCGCGCTCGATGTACTTCTCGATGAACACCCCGGCATCGCTGAAGTTGTTCTGCCCGAGGCGCTTCACGGCCTCGAAGGCGTCCTCCAGCTCGGCGGCCGAGCGACACACGCGCATGCCGATGCCGCCACCGCCGGCGGTGCTCTTGAGCATCACCGGATAGCCGACCGCGCTCGCGGCGCGCAGGGCTTCGTCGAGGCTGTCCAGCAGGTCGGTGCCTTCCAGCAGCGGCAGGCCTTGCTCACGGGCCAGGGCGCGGGCGGTGTGCTTGAGGCCGAACAGGCGCAGCTGCTCCGGCGTCGGCCCGACGAACGCCAGCCCGGCGGCTTCGCAGGCCTCGGCAAAGGCGGCGTTTTCGGAAAGGAAGCCGTAGCCCGGGTGAATCGCCTGGGCGCCGCTGTCGCGGGCGGCGGCGAGGATCTTGTCCACCGCCAGGTAGGTGCTGGCGGCGGCGCCCTCGCCCAGGCTGATGGCCTGGTCGGCGTCGACGATATGGCGGCTGGCGAGGTCGGCTTCGGCATACACCGCAACGCCCTTGACCTGGAGTGCGCGCAGGGTGCGCAGGACGCGGCAGGCGATGGCGCCACGGTTGGCGATCAACAGTTTTTCGAACATGACAACGTCCCCCGGAGGCCGGTGAAGGCCCCGACTGGGTTGCGGGTCGTCCCGCGATGGTTTTGGCGGTCCGGGGTCGTCCCCGGACTCACGATCAGGACAGGCGGGTGGCTTTGAGTTGCCCGCTGCGGGCCTGGCAGGCGGTGAAGAGGCACAGGCGCAGCGTGCGCAGCAGGGTCTTCAGTTCCATATCAGCAGCTCCGCCGGGGTGGGGTTGTAGCCGTTGCACGGGTTGTTCAGTTGCGGGCAGTTGGAGATCAGCACGATCACGTCCATGTGCGCTTTCAACTGCACGTACTTGCCGGCCGCGGAGATGCCGTCCTCGAAGGTCAGGCCGCCTTCCGGGGTCACCGGGACATTCATGAAGAAGTTGATGTTGGGGCCGATGTCGCGCTTGCCCAGGCGGCCATCGTGGCAGCAGGCGCGCAGGTAGTTGTCGCGGCAGCTGTGCATGTGGCGCTTGTCGAGGGCGTAGCGCACGGTGTTGCTTTCCTGGGCACAGGCGCCGCCGAGGGTGTCGTGGCGGCCGCAGTTGTCCTCGACGATGGTCAGCAGCGGCCGCCCGAGGTTGGAATACAGCACGCTGCCGACGCCCAGGTAGACATTGCCCTGGCGCCGCAGGGTGCGCTGCACGTCGTAGCGCTCGCGGGGATTGGCGGCGCTGTAGAACAGGGTGTCGACGGCCTGGTTGCCTTCCAGGTCGAGAATGCGCAGGGTCTGCCCCGCCTTGACTTCGGTGAGCCACGGCTCGCCGGCGGGAACGGTGGCGCGGTAGACCGCGGTGTGCGCTTGCAGGGGTGATGTCATCGCTGGGTCCTCAGGCGAACAGGCGCTGGGTGTTGAGGAAACCGCGCTCGTTCTCCGGGCGCGAGGTACGGCAGTGCTCGGCGACGCTGGCGTCGGCCTGGGCGAAGGTCAGGTGCAGGGGTTTCGGCGCGTAGTGCGGATCCGGGTCCATCGGGTGCTGCAGCGCGGTGACGACGAACAGGGTGTCCATCGGCGCGTACAGGTCGATGCGGTCGCCGGCCCTGGAGTTGCCCTCGACGAAGCGCAGCGCGCCGTCCGCGGCGACATCGACGCGACTGAAGAGGTTGAGCGGCATGCTCAGGTCGGACAGGGTCAGGCCCCACTTGCCCATCTCCACCAGCAGGTTGTCGCTGCCGTTGCGATGGAAGCCGTTGCGCAGTTCCTGATAGCGGCCGACGCCGTATTTTTCCGCGACTTCCGCGGCGTCGAGGACGCCGCCGATGCTGTCGCTCCAGCCGCAGCTGTCGCCGACGATGGCCGCCAGCACGCGGCCCATGTCCGAGTACAGGCAGTGGCCGTCGGTGAGTTTGGCCGTGTGCTGGCACTTGAGGCTGTCCGGCAGGTTCAGGCGCTCGCTCTTTTCCCGGGCATTGAACAGCATCAGGCTGAGGTTGGCGCCGCCCTGGATATCGGTGACGCGCAGCAGTTGCCCGCGCTTGAGGACGAACGACAGATGGCCGCCGCCGGGCAGCAGTTCCTCGGCGAAAGGATGGATATGGGTCATGCTCGACCTCCGGATTGCGATGAAAGAAGCGCGGGCAGTTCGGCCCGGGCGCTGAGGCGTTTGCCGTTGAGCGGCAGGTCGTAGGTGACGCGGGAGCCGAACGCGGTGGGCGCATGCGGGTCGTGGCGGACCTTGTCGAAGACCAGCAGGCGGGTGCCGAGGCTGAAGCCTTCGCTGAGGTCGTGGGTGACCATGAACACGGTCACCCCGGTGTTCCGCCACAGCTCCAGGAGCAAGGCGTGCATGTCCTTGCGGATGCCGGGATCGAGCGCGCCGAAGGGCTCGTCGAGCAGCAGCACCCTGGGCTTCATGATCAGCGCCTGGGCGATCGCCAGGCGCTGCTGCATGCCGCCGGAGAGCTGGCTGGGGTACTTGTCCACGGCATGCGCCAGGCCGACCTGGCCCAGCAGTGCCGCGGCCTGCTCGCGGGCCGCGCGCTTGTCCTGCCCGAACAGGCGCCCCAGCAGCGGCGCGCGCGGCAGCTCCAGGCCAAGGGCGACGTTGTCCAGCACGCTCAGGTGGGGAAACACCGAATAGCGCTGGAACACCACGCCGCGTGCCGGATCGGGCTCGCCGGGCAGCGGCTGGCCATCGAGCAGGATCTGCCCGCGGCTCGGCCGTTCCTGGCCCAGCAACAGGCGCAGGAAGGTCGACTTGCCGCAGCCGGAGGCGCCGACCATGGTGCAGAACTCGCCCTCGGCGATGCTCAGGTGCAGGCCTTCGAGCACCACGTGCCCGTCGTATGCCTGCCAGACGTTGTTGACCTCGATGAAGCTCATGTCCGCGCCCCCTCGTACCAGGGGAAGGCGCGCCGGGTCAGGGTCTTCAGCAGCCAGTCGGTGAGCCAGGCCAGCAGGGTGATCCACACCACGTAGGGCAGGATCACGTCCATCGCCAGGTAGCGGCGCACCAGGAAGATCCGGTAGCCGAGGCCGTCCTCCGAGGCGATCGCCTCCGCCGCGATGAGGAACAGCCAGGCCGACCCCAGCACCAGGCGCAGGGCGATCAGCAGGCGCGGCAGCAACTGCGGCAGGATCACTCGCAGGACCAGGGTCCAGGTGCTGGCGCCGAGGGTCTGCGCCTTGATCAGCAGCTCGGCGGGAATCTCCCGGGCGCGCTGTTCCAGGTCGCGGGCCAGCACCGGGGTGATGCCGATGACGATCAGCATCACCTTGGACAGCTCGCCGAGGCCGAAGACGATGAACAGGATCGGCAGGATCGCCAGCGGCGGGATCATCGACAGCACCACCAGCAGCGGCGACAGCGGCGCACCGAGCAACGGCACAGTGCCGGCGGCGATGCCCAGGCACAGGCCGAGGCCGGCACTGATCGCCAGGCCCGCGCCGAGACGCTGCAGGCTGGACGCGGTGTCCTGCCACAACAGGTAGTGGCCGCTGCGCTTGTCCTCGACCAGCGCCATGCGCTGCACCGCCGCGCCCATCTGCGCAGCGCCCGGCAACAGCTTGTCGTTGGGGTTGTCGGCCAGGCGCTGCGCCGAGCCGAGGAAATACGCGCACAGCACCAGGGCGAACGGCAGGATCATCAGCAGCAGCCGCGACGGCCGGTCGGGATGACGGTTGATCAGGCGCATGGTCTGTCCCTCGCTCACAGCGAACCGTCGACGGCCATCTGCAGGTAGGTGGGATCGAAGCGCAGCTTGAGGTTGCCGCGGTCGCCGACGATCACCTGGTTGGCGAAGCTCATGCCCACCGCCTTGCTGTCCCTGGCGCCCTCGCCCAGCAGGCCGTGGTCGAAGGAGAAGGCGGCGACCTTGTCCATGGTCTTGGCCAGCTCGGCGCTGGTGACGAAGGTCAGCGCGGCCTGCGGCGTGTCGAACAGGTAGGTGGTGGAAAGCTGGCCTTCGAAGCCGTCGAGATCGGTGCCGGAGGCCTTGGCCATGTGCTCCACGGCGGCCTGGCGCTGTGGCGAGCTGCCGGCGAGCAGCGCCATCACCTCGTACCAGGCGCCGGTCAGGGCCTTGCCCAGGGCCGGGTTGTCCTGCAGGGTCCGGGTGTTGACCACCATCAGGTCGAGGATTTCGCCGGGGATGCGGCTGGAGTCGAACACCTGGGTTACGCCGGGCTTGTTCTTCACCTCTTCCAGCATCGGGTTCCAGGTGGTCACCGCCTGCACCTCGGCGGTGTCGAAGGCCGCGGCGATATCGGCGTCGGCGGTGTTGATCACCTTCAGGTCCTTCTCCCGCAGGCCCGCCGAGTCCAGCGCGCGGGCCAGCAGGTAGTGCGACACGGACAGCTCGACCAGGTTGACGGGCATGCCCTTGAGGTCCTTGACCGTCTTGCCGGCGCCCTTGAGCACCACGCCATCGTTGCCGTTGGAGAAGTCACCGACGATCAGCGCGGTGCTGTCGACGCCACCGGCGGCGGGGATGGTCAGGGCGTCCATGTTGGTCATCGCGCAGCCGTCGAACTGGCCGGCGGTGTACTGGTTGATCGACTCGACGTAGTCGTTGACCTGGGTGAGCTTGATCTGGATGCCGTACTTGTTCGCCCATTTGTCGACGATGCCTTCGGCGGCGGCGTATTCCCACGGCATCCAGCCGGCGTAGATGGTCCAGCAGATATCGAAATCGGTCTTGGCCGCGGCTTTCGAGTGAGGACTGGCGAGCAGGACCAGGCCGGCGGCGAGGAAGGCGCAAAGCAGGGACTTTCGCATGGAGAGGCTCCAGTTGACGGTGGACGGACAGGGAGCAGCACGACACTCATTGCTAGTGAGTGGTCTGTCTCCCGGGCTTTTATCCCGCCGTGTAACCTCGACTGGAGGTCGTCGGCTCTCGGTCCAGACGCCCGCTGTAGCGGACCGGAACCCTAGCCGACCATTTTCGGATTGTGGTGCAATTCAGCTGGCGCTGCTCCCGCACGGGGGGAGTGATGCGAGAGGCGTGCCAAGTGGCGAAACCAGCGAGTCAGCCCCGTTTGCCAAGGCTGTCGAGACAGGCAAGCGTGGCGCTCATCGCCTTTTCTGCGCTCTCTTGGAGCATCGCGCACCGTCGCGGCGCACGGTCATGCCCAGTCCCTCCTGCGCATCACCCCATCGGGCCCACTTGCAGCAGGTAGTCACGCAGATGCTCGATGAAGGCGTTGATCTTCCGGGTGGCGCGGCGGGTACTCGGGTAGACCGCCAGCAAGCGCGTCCCCAGCGCTTTCTGGTCGAAGTGGTAATCACCCAGTACGACCTGCAGCCGCCCGTCATGCAGATAGGGCAGCACGCTCCAGTATGGACAGGGCAGGATCCCCTGGCCGGCGAGACAGGCTTCCAGCAACAGTTCGAGGTTGTCGCTGCTGAGTCGCCCGCGGTGCCTGACGAGATGGCGCTCGTCATCCTTTTCCAGACACCAGCCATCACCCAGCGCCGGGTGCCGGTAGACCAGCCATTCGAAGCGGGCGAGCTGATCGGGGTGCGTGGGTACGCCACTGCTCTGCAGATAACCCGGGGCGGCGCAAAGCACTGCCCGGCTCTCGCCGATGTCCCGGGCAATCAACCCGGGCAAGTCGCTGTGGCCCAGGCGCAGCGCCAGGTCGTAGCGGCCATCGAGCAGGTCGACATAGTCATCCGACAGGTCGACCTGCAGGCGCAGGCCCGGGTGCTGCGCCATGAACGAGGCACACGCGGCGTTGAGGAATGGCCGCCCGAACGCCAAGGGTCCGCTGATCCTCAGCGTGCCTTGCAGGCTCTGATGCAATTGGGCGATTTCTTCTTCGGATTGGCGCATCCGCTCGAGCACTTCCCGGGCGCTTTCCAGGTACAGCATGCCCGCTTCGGTCAGCGCCATGCGCCGGGTGGTGCGCTCGAACAGGCGCGCACCAAGGTCCGCTTCCAACAGGCGAATGGCCTTGGCCACCGCCGAGGGTGTCTTGCCCAGGTGTTCGGCCGCCCGGCTGAAACTGCCAAGTTCGGCACTGCTGACGAACAGCTGCATACCACAAAACTTATCCACGATTTAGTTCCAGAATTCCCAAGAGTTGTGCCAAGCGCGAACTCAATAATTGCAACGAACGCCTCTAATCTACGCCAGGCATCCTGAATAGCGCCAACCAGCGCCCCGAACAATTTTGCCCAGACCACCACGCGACAACGACAGCGTGACGGCTTTTGCGCCCACAAGGCCATAAATCGCTTCTTCCAGACGCTGGAACCACACACCGCAGCGAATGGAGACTGCCCTCAGGCCCTGCATAAAAACAACAACAACACGGGAACCAACACCTTCATGACTCGTACTCCCCTGCCTTGCCTGGCATTGCTTTCGTGCGGCCTGCTGTCCACTCCCTCGGGCTGGGCCGGCTATCAATTCAACCTCGACGACCTCAAGATCGATGCCACCCTCGGCGCGGGCGGTGCCATCGTCAGCACGCGAGGGAACAACTTCGGCAGCGGCCAGGTGGACCTGCGCAGCGGTGCCAACCATGGCAATCGCTCCACCTGGCAGGAGTTCTTCCTCAAGCCCGGCATGACCCTCAGCTATGGGCTGGAACCCGACCTGGAACTGCTCGCCGGTGCGTCGGCGATTGGCGCCACCACCTTTGGCGACGGCGATGCCGGCGGCTACACCCGCAGCTCGGACGGCAGGACCGCCATGGAAGAGGCCTATGCCGGCCTGCGCGTTGGCGACTGGCGCTTTACCGCTGGCCGACAGAACTTCATGGTCGGAAGCGGCTTCATCGTCGCCGATGGCAACCTGGACATGTTCAAGGACGGCGCCTTCTGGTTGGCACCGCGCACGGCATTTCGCGACTCGGCGCTGGTCCGCTATGCCCATGACGCCCTGCAGGGACAGGCATTCAGCCTGCGCACCGATGACCATGCCGGTGACTACCGTCTCAACGGGGTGAACCTCGACTACCGCCTCGCCGACCGCGTCACCCTGGGGGCGATGGCCATGGGCGTCGATGCCCTGGCCAGCCGCAGCGAGAACCTGGCGCCGCGCGACGGCATGCGCGTCTACAACGTGCGGGCATTGAACGGCCAGCTACCGGGCCTGGACGCCCTGACCCTGCATGGCGAGTACGCCGTGCAACGCGGTAACGGTGAAGGCGTGCAGTACCACGCCTCGGCCTGGTATGCCCAGGCCGACTACAGCTTCGCGCAACTGCCCTTGACGCCGCTGCTCAGCTATCGCCACGCACGCTTCTCCGGCGATGACGACCCGAACGACAACACCCGCAAGAGCTGGGACCCCTTGAACAAGGGTTTCATCGACTGGAGCACCTGGCTGATCGGCGATGTGGTGGGCAACTACGTGCTGATCAACAGCAACGAACGGGTCGACCAGTGGACGCTGAAAACCCACCTCAGCGACACCGTGACGCTGGGTGGCATCCACTACCAGTTCTCCCTGGACCAGAAGAACTTCAACGGCATGCCGGTGGATGACCGCCGCTTCGCTGACGAAAACGTCGTGTTCCTCGACTGGAACCCCACGAAAAGCCTGCACACCTCACTCGCTTACAACTGGGTCACCCCCAGGGGTGCTGCCAGACAGACCATGGGCAATGATCGTTTCCAGGCCCTGGAACTGTATTTCCTCTACACGTATTGACCGCACGGGTCGCGAGCGCCTGGACACCAGGCCGCTCGCGCCCCCTACCTGTAACACTGGAGTTGCCATGCCTCAGATACCCGAACTGATCATCACCCACGCCAACATCCATACCATGGACGATCATTTCCCCAGGGCCGAAGCCATTGCCATCGGCGCGGGGCGCATTCTCGCCATGGGCAGCAATGCCGATATCGAACGTCTCGCGGGCGCCGCCACGCAGCGTATCGATGCCGGGGGCCGGTTGATGTTGCCCGGCCTGCAGGACACCCATGTGCACTTCCAGTTGAGCAGCGCCGACCTGTATCACAACGCTGCGCTGTATGACGCCACCACGCTCGACGAACTGCTGGCGATCATCCGCGATTTTGCCCAGGCCAACCCGGACAAACCCTGGATACGGGGCGTCGGCTTCTCCGTGGCACGCTTCTCCCCCGAGCAATTGACCAAGGAGCTGCTCGACAGCGTGACCGATGGTCGTCCGGCGTTGATGTTCGCCAGCGATTACCACAACGGCTGGGCCAACAGCGCCGCCTTCGCGGTCGCCGGCGTGCGCCCTGGCAGCCCGGAACCGGACAACGGCAGCTACCTGCGCCTGCCCGACGGCACCCCCAAGGGCTGGCTCATCGAGGACGCGATCTGGGCCATGGGCCGCATCGCCCCGGGCTACAGCGACGCGGACTACCTCGAGGCGATGGCCCACTACAGCAAGGTATTCAACAGCCGCGGCATCACGGGCGTGCTCGATGCCATGGTCAGCCGCAACTACATGAAGAACTACCAGGCCTCGTACGACCGTGGCGACCTGACGCTGCGCGTGCGCGCAACCTCCAAGGTGTTCGCCCACAAGCCGCTGGACGAGCAGTTGCGCGAGCTGATCGACCTGCGCAACACCTACCAGGGCGACCGCGTCTCGCTGCACTCGGCCAAGTTCTTCCTCGACGGCGTACTGGAAAACGGCACCGGGGTACTGGTCGAGCCGCGCCACGATACCGGCGGCAACGCCGAGTTGATGTTCACCCAGGACCAGATCAACGAATACTTCACCGCCTTCGACCGTGAGCGCTTCCAGTTGCACGTGCACAGCATTGCCGATGGCGCCGTGCGCGCAGCCGTCGACGGCATCGAGTACGCACAGCAGCAGAATGGTAAGTGGGACGCCCGCCATCAACTGGCCCACCTGCAGGTCGTGCACCCCGCGGACATACCGCGCTTCCGTGAACTGGGCATCCTGGCCAATTACCAGACCCTGTGGGCGCAACCCAATCCCGAAGCCGATGCCATCGTCGACGCCATGCTGGGTGAGGAGCGCATCCAGTGGAGCTACCCCATCGGTGAGTTCATCCGCCAGGGCGTGACCTGCATGGTCAGCAGCGACTGGGGCGTGACCACCTTCGAGCCGTTCCAGATCATGCAGTGCGCGGTCACACGGCAGAACCCTGCCACGGGCGAAGCGGGCCCTGCGCATACGCCGCAACATCGCATCAGCATCGAGGATGCGGTCAAGGGCTATACCCTCAACGCGGCCCATGCGGCCTGGCGCGACGATTGCACCGGCAGCCTGAGCGTCGGCAAATACGCCGACCTGATCCTGCTGGACCGCGACCTGTTCAGCATCTCGCCCTACCAGATCGGCCAGACCCAGGTCCTGCTGACGCTGCTCGAAGGGCGTGAAGTCCACCGGCATCCCGCCTTCACCGCCTGACACCCCGCGACGCGACACCGCCAAACCGCTCGCCGGTCATGCGCCGGCCGCGGTTCGGTCAAGAATAACAACGACACAATGATCTGGAGTCCACTATGGGCCTGGCACATGGAACATCGGATAGCCAAGGGGCTACCGGCTTGCGGCGCACCCTGGGCATGAAGGACCTGATTGCCTATGGATTGGCCTACATCGCGCCCATGGCGCCGCTGACCACCTTCGGCTTTGTCTGGGATGCATCGGGTGGACTGATTGCCCTGGCCTACCTGCTCGGGGCTGTCTGCATGTACTTCACCGCGCAAAGCTACGCCACCATGTCCGCCACGGTGCCCTGCTCGGGATCGGTGTACGGGTTCGCCCGCCACAGCCTCGGCCAGCTGCCGGGCTTTATCGCCGGCTGGCTGATCCTGCTGGACTATCTGCTGATCCCGGCGCTGGTGTTCCTGGTCATGGCCGTGGGGCTGCAGACCTTGCTGCCGAACCTCGACCGCGCGACCAGCCTGGCCGGCCTGGTGGTGATCTCACTGGCGGTCAACTGGCTGGGCGTGGCGGTCACCACCCGCGTCAGCCTGGTATCGGTGGTGGTCCAGTTCCTGGCCATGTTCGCCCTGGTAGCCCTGGCCCTGCAGGCACTGGCCGACGGCAAGGGCGCGGGTGCGCTGACCGCCGCGCCGCTCTACGCTGCCGACCAGTTCGACCTGATGAAGATTTTCACCGCGACCTCGATCTGCGTCCTGTCGTTCCTCGGCTTCGATGCCATCTCGACGCTGTCCGAAGAGGTCAGGAGCGATGACCGACGCATGATCGGGCGCGCCATTTTCAGCGTGCTGGCCATCTGTACCCTGCTGTTCGTCGGCAGCACCTGGGTCCTCGGCAACCTGATGCCCGGGGTGCAGATCAGCGACCCCTCCAGCACCATCTATCAACTGCTGGCGGTACAGATCAGTCCGTTCAGCGCCCTGGCCGTGGCCTGGCTGATCGCCCTGCTGGCAGGTTTCACCAATGTGCTGCCGATGCAGGTAGGGGTGTCGCGGGTGCTGTTCGCCATGGGCCGCGACCGCCAGCTTCCCGGTGTACTGGCACGCCTGCATGCCAGGAGCGGGACGCCCCATGTCGCCTTGCTGTTTTCCACGCTGGTGTCGCTGGTCGTGGCGGTGGTGATGCGTGACCACATCGACACGCTGGCATCGTTCGTCAACTTCGGTGCGCTTTCGGCCTTCGCCCTGCTGCACCTGTCGGTGCTGGCCGAGTTCGCCTTCAAACAGCGCAGCCGGCGCGTCTTCGCTCACTGGATAGTGCCTGTGATGGGCATCGCGGTGGTTCTGGTGGTGCTGCACGGCATGCAGCGTACGGCCCTGGAAATCGGCGGCGCCTGGCTGCTGGTCGGCTGTGCGTACGGCCTGTTCCTGCGCCGTAGAGGACGCATCGCCCTGAAGATCTGACGCTACTGTTCCTTCGCCCCCAAGGATGCCCCATGCCCACTGTTTCAATTCAATGGAAAGTGACGCTGCTGGCAGGCCTGTGCCTGCTCTGCACCATCGCGTTGCTGACGGGTAGCGCGTTGTACCAGGCCGACCATGGCCTGCAACGTGTGAAGCTGGCCAATGCCGACATGCTCGAAGCAGCGGCCCAGGCACGCCTGCAAGCGCGTGCCGAACAGCAGAGGGAAGCGCTTCAGCGCTTCTTCGCCGAGACCCATGCGTTCACCGGTCAGTTTGGCCGTCAGGTCTTGCAGCTACGCAGCCAAGGCAGCCGGCATGGCGTCGATGCACAGGCGCTGCGCCAGGAGATGGTGCAGCTGGTACACAACGAGCTCAAGGCCAATAACGCCTTGTTCAGCCTCTACCTGGTCTTCGAGCCCAATGCGCTGGACGGCCAGGACTCGCGCTTTGCCGGCGCTACGTCCCTGGGCAGCAATGCCAGGGGACGCTTCAGCGTCTACCGGGCCCGGACCGGCAGCGCGGATGTCACCCAGACGGTGGAGGAAGAAAAGATCACCGACCCCACTGCCATGCCCGACGGCACCCCCTACAACGCCTGGTACCAATGCCCGCGGGAGACGCGCCAGGCCTGCGTGCTCAACCCCTACTTCGACGAAGCCTCGGGGCAACCCGTGCTGATGACTTCGCTGGTGATCCCGCTGTTCGAGGACGGCAAGGTGGTCGCGGTGATAGGCGCCGACATCAGCCTCAGCCATCTGCAGCAACTCAGCCTGGAGGGCAGTCGGCAACTGTATGACGGCCAGGGCGACGTACGCATCGTCAGCCCGGCCGGCTTCCTCGCCGGCGACAGCCGCCATGCCAACCTGCTCGGCCAGCCGCTGGCCAAGTCCCTCGACGATGCCAGCGCCAGGGAGATCCTCGCCGTGCAGGCCACGGGCAACTCCCGGGTGCTGTCCCGTGACGGGCAGTTGCGAATCGTCGAACCCCTGCAGGTGATACCGGGTTCGGCAGCGTGGAGCCTGGTTCTGGATGTGCCACGCCAGGTACTGCTGGCCCCCTCCCTGGCCCTGGAAAAGGAACTGGATGCCGGCAATGTCGCCGCGACCGTCAGGCAGATCGCCTTCGGCACTGGCCTCGCCTTGCTGGTCCTGCTACTGCTGTGGCTGACCGTGCGCGGCGTAACCCGGCCGATACTCGGCCTGGCCCGCATGCTCGGCGACATCGTCAATGGCAACGGCGACCTGACCCAGCGCCTCACGTACCGGGGCCGGGACGAGCTCAGCGCGCTGGTCGCCGGGTTCAACCTTTTTCTCGACATGCTGCAGCCGGTTATCCGTGATGTGAAAGGCTCGGTGCAGGATGCCCGCGCCACCGCCGATCGCTCCGCGGCGCTCTCGACCCAGATCAGCGCAGGGATGCAGCAGCAGTTCCGGGAGATCGAGCAAGTCGCCAGCGCCTCCCAGCAGATGAGCAGCAGCGCGCACGACGTCGCCAGCAGCGCCGCCATGGCCGCGGATGCCGCGCGTGGCGCAGACGCGGCAACCTGCGACGGGCTGGCGGTGATCGGACACACCCGCCAGGTGATCGACAGCCTCGCCGCCGACATGAACCAGGCCATGGCCCAGGTCGAAAGCCTGGCGACGAGCAGCGAGCAAATCGGCTCGGTGCTGGAGGTCATCCGTGCGATCGCAGAACAGACCAACCTGCTGGCCCTCAATGCCGCCATCGAGGCGGCACGCGCCGGGGAGGCAGGACGCGGGTTCGCCGTGGTCGCCGACGAAGTGCGCAGCCTGGCGCGGCGCACACAGGCTTCGGTCGAGGAAATCCGCCAGGTGATCGAGCGTTTGCAACAAGGCACCGATGAGGTCGTCGACGCGATGCAGGGCAGCCATCAACTGGCCCAGGGCAGCGTCGCCCAGGTCAACCAGGCCGTTGCGGCGCTGCAGCGCATAGGAGGGGCTGTGGCGGTGATAACCGACATGAACTTGCAGATCGCCAGCGCCGCCGAGGAGCAGAGCGCGGTGGCCGAGGAAATCAACGGCAACGTCGCCGGGATCCGCGATGTCACCGAGTCACTGTCCGGACAGGCGCAAGCCTCGGCACAGATCAGCCGGTCGCTGAACCAGGTGGCCAACCAGCAGCAGAACCTGATGGAACAGTTCCGCGTTTGAACCGACGCCTGCAAGGCCCGCTCGCAAAAGGGGCGTGGCCTTGCAGCCGATCAGTGCGACAGCTACCCCCCAGCGCCTCCTCCTTCATCCCCTGCCCTTCGATTCAGCTCCGCTGAGGCCTAACCCAAGGCCTTGTTGACTTGACAGGAAAGCCACGTAGCATGGTTAGCTTTTTATACAAGCTATGGTAACCAGGCAATGGCGAAACGCGATTCAAAGGCCAACACCGCGAAGGAGACCACCATCACACTCGCTTCGATGCTGGACAAGAACGGTGATGACGCCAAATTCCGCGAACTTCTGCACAATATCTTTGCCTTTTCCAGCAAGATAGAAGCGATTCGCGGTGAGTTCGGCAAGATCATCGGCCTGACCGGTATCGAGTTCACCTGCTTGATAGCCACCGCCCATCTGCGTCAGCACGACAAGGTTTACGTGAACAGCCTGGCCGATCATCTGCACCTGAGTGGCGCGTTCATCACCCTGCAAACCAACAAGCTCGCAGAAAAAGGCCACCTGTCGAAAACCAAGGACTCCAACGATGCCCGTCGCGTCCTGCTCGAAGTGACCGAGACCGGTCAGCAAGCCCTGAGCAACCTTGGCCTGACCCAGCAGCAGGTCAACGACATCCTGTTCGCCGGCATTGACCAGCAGAGTTTCGCTGCCCTGTGCGAGGCGTTCCGCGTGCTGGTTGGCAACAGTGATCAGGCGTTCAAGCTGGCGAACTACCTGAGCAATAGCGCTACCTGACCCAGACAGCAAAAAACCGCAGACTCCGCTGCGGTTTTTTGTGTTGCCGACGATCGGGTGTTGTTCAGATCTCGTCGTGGAGGTCGTACTGCCCGGCGAAGGTATCCAGCAAGCTGGCGCTGCGCTTCCAGTCGAAGGTACGGAATGAAGAACCTTTGGTCACGAACGTCGCCCCTGAATAGAACATTTCATATTGGGTATGCCGTGACGCGAACTCGGAACCGATGGCGTCCCAGGCGAGGTTGAAGAACTTCACCCGCTGTTCGGCGTTGGCAATCGGCGACTGCTGGGTCTTCTCGATCAGCGCGCGCATCTCGGGGTTGGCGAAGTCCTGGGTCGAGGACGGCAGCATGATCACCCCACCACCCGCCAGGTCGCGCAACCGCGCAATAAAGCTCGGATACAGCTGCTGGGCAATGACCTGCGCGGCATAGAGCAGGTGGCGATCCGGCACGAAGTATTCGCCAACCTGCTGCCCCTTGCTTTCCATGCCGTTGACGAAGGATTCGGAAATGGCCGCCTCCGCGGCGATCTGCCCGAGGATCTCGCGCACCTGCGGCAAGGCGATGATCCCGTTCATCTCGGCGGTGCGATACGCCACACCGGCAAGGAAACGCATCTTCACCATCAGGCGCACCTGGGCCTGGTAGTTCTGGTAGACGTGGGCCGGGGTTTCATGGAACTGGGCCATGCACATTTCGGTGTCGCGATGAACGAATACGCGCTCCCAGGGAACCTTCACGTCATCGAAATACAGCAGCGCGTCGTTTTCGTCGAAGCGGCTCGACAATGGGTTCTGGAACACACTCCTGTTGTGCTCTTCATAGGACTTGCGCGACAGGATCTTCAAGCCAGGGGCATTCATCGGGATCGCAAACGACACCGCGTACTGTTCTTCCTCGCCCTTTTTCAACGGCTGCAGGCAGGTCACCAGCACTTCGTTGGCCATGATGCCGCCGGTGGCCAGCATCTTCGCGCCACGGATGGTCAACCCGCTGTCATCCTCGGCCGCGATACCGGCAGTGAGAAACGCATCCTTCTGCTCGCCCGTCGACTTGGAACGGTCGGCCTGGGGGTTGATGATCACGTAGGTCAGGTAGAGGTCGTTGTCGCGAGCGTAGTGGTAGTAGTCGAGCAGGTTTTGGGCACGCACTTTGTCGTACCGCTCGAAGCGCTCGATCCCCATGACCATGCCCGAGATGCAGCTGGCCACATGGTCCGGTGCCCGCCCCAGGAAACCACAGCTCAGCCCGGTCCAGGCTTCCAGGGCCATGCGCCGTTGCTTGAGTTCGGCCTGGCTGCGCGGCAATTGCCAGATACGGTTGTAGCGCTCGCCGGTGAGCGGATCGACCGTGGTCATCAGTTCCAGGTTGTCGTGCTGGTAGTCATACAGCTTGCTCAACCAGGTGACGGAGTTGGCGAACGCCGGGTGGCTGGTGACATCGTCGACACGCTCGCCGTTGATGAAGACGTTGCGCCCATCGCGCAGCGACGCAATGTGTTGGGCTGAGGTTTTTATCATTGTTGTTTCTCCAAGAACCTGGACGGACTGAAAAAGAAGGCTGCGGGCTCAGGCCAGCTCTGCGTACTGGCCGCGGCAGAACACCAGGGGCACGCTGTGATGACTGCTGCTGAAATTGACCACCTCGCCGACGAAGATCACGTGGTCGCCACCGTCGTAATGCGCATAGGGCTTGCACTCGAAGTGCGCCAGGGCCCCCACCAGCAGCGGCACGCCGGTATCGCGGGTTTCCACTTCGACGTTTTCCCACTTGTCCTGGCGGGCACGGGCGAAGCGGTTGGAAAGCTCCCGTTGCTCCTGGCTCAGGACATTGACGGCGAAGTTGCTCGCCGACTGCATGGCCTCCAGGCTCAGCGCCCGTCGGTCGAGGCTGAACAGTACGAGGGGGGGATCGATGGAGACCGAATTGAACGAACTCATGGTGATACCGAGGGGGCGATTGCCGCCATCCACCGCCGTGATCACCGCAACGCCGGTCGGGAACTGGCCTAACGCGGCACGAAACTCAGAAGCATCGAAAGACATGAGATCACCCTTTGAATATTAGCTTTGTTGTAAAGCAAATATCAGCGAACTGAGGTTCCTCGTCAAGCTTTTTATATTAGCTTTCTTTGAAAGCTAAACAGCCAAAAAAAGCCTGCCCGCAGCACGCGGACAGGCTATGGACACAAGGTTTGAAGCTCAGCCGCGCAGCGTCCGCGCCAGCAGCGCTTCCACCGCCCAGGCAATGCTCAGCAGGCGTCGGTCGTGACCGTGCTCGCCCATCAGCATGACGCCCACCGGCGCTTCGCCTGGCGCGTGACACGGCAGGCTGATGGCGCAGCGATCGAGGAAATTCGCCAGCGACGGGTTGCGCAACATCAGCAGGTTGGTATGGGCGAAGCACTCAGGGTCGGCCATGTCTTCCAGACGCGGCGCCACGGTGGGAACCGTCGGCATGATCAGCGCGTCGAACGGCGCGCTGAGCGTTGCCACCCTCTGCTGCAGATCAGCCCTGGCCTGCAGCAGGTCGATGTAGTCGGCGGCGCTCTGCAGGCGGCCTTTTTCGATGCGCACCACCACGTTCGGATCGTAACCGTCGCGTTTCGTGGCGATCAGCTCACGGTGCCAGGCCCAGGCTTCGGCGGCGGCGAAGCCGCCCTTGGCGTTGATCCCGGCAAGCTCGCCCAGCTCAGGCAACGCAATCTGCTCGATGTGCACCCCTGCGTCGGACAAGCAGGCCAGCGTCCGCTCGAAGGCGGCGGCGACGCGGCTGTCGATTCCCTCCAGCACCAGCGTTTGCGGCACGGCCAGGCGCAGGCCTTTGAGTTGAGTGCCAAACAGCGGCTTGCACGCATCGCCGCAGAGGATGTCGTTGAGGATCGCCACGCATTCCACCGAAGCGCCCAATGGCCCGACCGAGTCGAGGCTGCTCGACAGCGGCGCTACGCCGCGCCTGGACACATTGGCTGCCGTGGGCTTGAAGCCGACGACCCCGCAGAGCGCCGCCGGGATACGGCAGGAGCCTCCGGTATCGGTGCCCAGGCTGGCGATCGCCATCTGGTCGGTGATGGCGACCGCGGCGCCCGAGGAGGACCCGCCCGGGATGCGCGGATCGGCCCGGTCCCACGGGTTTTCCGGGGTGCCGTAATGCGGGTTCAGGCCAAGCCCGGAATAGGCGAATTCGCTCATGTTGGTGCGCCCTACCGGAATGAAACCGGCATTGCGCAAGCGCCGCACCACATCGGCATCGACCTGTGCAGGCGGGGTGTCGGCCAGCACCCGGGACCCGCAGGTGGTGACTTCACCGGCCATGTCGAACAAGTCCTTGATACTGATCGGCACCCCGGCATACGGCGGCAAGGGCACCCCTTGCGCCCTGAGCCGGTCATAGGCCCGAGCCTGGGCCAGGGCCTGGTCATCCAGGCGTCGGGTGAACACTTTCGCGGCCAATGCTGGCTGGCGGTCCATATGGTCGATGCAGCGCTGCACCAGTTCTTCACAGCTCAAGCCAGAGGTCATGGCCTGGCGGATGGTAAGTAGTGTCATGGCAGGGTTCCCGGCAACAGGGGCACCGGCGATTGCCAGTGCCCAGGACGAGACAGGCCCGGCTCATCCTGACCGCGACAGTGCAACGTCGAACGGACAGGATGAAACCGGGCCTGGCTCAGCAGCGATTAGGCGTAGTAGTGGATTTCCAGCAGCACGCAACCGGACTCGGAGCGGAACGGGCCATGGAAGGCTCCCGGCGGACGGCAGGCATAGGTGTGCGGCGCGAACGGCTCACCACCGCGGCCCTGCTCGTCGTTACCCACGGTCAGGTCGCCGGACACCAGGTACACCTCCTCCCAGTAGTCGTGGACGAACGGCTTGGTGGTGAAGATCCCCGGCTTGAAACGCAGCAGGCGCGTGCGCGTGCCCGCCTTGCCCGGCTCATCCAGCGACCCGGCGAGGATCTTCTGCTCGATACCCGGCGGATACCCCGGCGGGACCTCCCAGCCATCGTTCATGTCCACCGCATAGAATTCTTTGTGTTCTTTGTTGATCATTACAACGTTCTCCTCGTTTCAAGCCTCGATGCTTGAGCGGCAAATCGCCCGGACCTGACCTAGCCAGCGTTGCGGGCAAGGTCGGCCTGGGCAACGGTAGGGGTCATGCGCCAGCGCGGTCGGCTTCGATCAGGCTGGCGGGGGAGCGGTCCGGGCTGTACCAGGCAAACAGCAGCATCGCGGCCGCACCCACCACGCCAGGTACGGCGAACGCCAGGAAATTCATGCTCAGCGGCAGATTGGCACCCAGCAGCATGCCGCCCAGCAAGGGCCCGGCAATGGCGCCGTTGCGCCCGATCCCCGAGGCCCAGCCGAGCCCGGTGGAGCGGATGGGCAGGTCATAGAACTGCGCCGCACAGGCATACAGCAGGATCTGCGTGCCGATGGTGGTGGCGCCGGCGATGCCGATCAGCAGGTAAAGCACTGGCGCCGGGCTGCTCAGGCCCAGCAACGCGATGGAGCCTGCCGCCAGCAGCAGGAAGCTCACCAGCACCCTGGACAGTGCGAAGCGATCACCCAGCCAGCCACCAGCGATGGCGCCGAGCACCGCGCCGAGATTGAGCGCGACCAGGAAAGAAAGGCTCGAGCCGAGGCTGTAGCCGGCACCGGCCATCAGCTTGGGCAACCAGGAACTGAGCGCGTAGATCATCAACAGGCAGCAGAAGAAGGCAATCCACAGCAACACCGTACGCAGCGCCCGCCCCTCCTGGAACAAGGTCGGCAACGAGGCTTTGCTGCCGGTGCTGGTGGCAATGCGCAGTTCAGCGTCCTGTCCAACCCCGCAGTCGGGGTCGACGCGCAGCAGCAGCGCCCGCGCCTGTTGCTTGTGTCCCTCGCGCCAGAGTATGCCGATCGATTCCGGCAACTGGCGCAGGATCACTGGCAGCAGCAGCAACGGTACGGCGGCGGCGTAGAACATCGCCTCCCAGCCAAAGCGCGGCAACAGGTAGATCCCCACTCCCGCCGAGAGCATGCCACCCAGCGGGTAGCCACAGAACATCACCGCCACCAGCAGGCTGCGCGCCTTCTTCGGCGCGTATTCGTTCATCAGCGCCACCACGTTGGGCATCAGCCCGCCACAGCCCAGGCCCGCGATGAAGCGGCAGATACCGAATTCCACCGGGGTACTGGCGAAACCATTGACCAGAGTGGCCCCGCTGAACAACAGGCAGCACACCGCAATGCTCTTCCTGCGCCCTACCTGGTCAGCCAGCGTGCCGAACAGCACCGCACCCAGCATCATGCCGAACAGCGCATAGCTGCCCAGCGCACCGGCCTGCAACGCCGAGAGCCCCCATTCCTGCATCAACACCGGCAGCACCACGCCGTAGATGAACAGGTCGTAGCCGTCGAAGATCAGCAGCAGCGCGCACCAGCCCAGCAATTGCCAGTGGAATCCCGAAAAGCGCGCAGGGTCGATAACTGCCTGAACATTGATTGTCTGCATGTCCTGGTTCTCTTGTTTTTGTTGTTGTCAAGAAACCGCAATTGCCCAGGTGTCAGTGGGCGCTCCACTCCACCTGGCTGATGTCGATGCCGTCCTGGTACATGTCCCACAGCGGCGACATGGCTCGCAGCTTGACGACAGCGGCCTTGATCATCTCGATGGCCTGATCGATCTGCGCTTCGCTGGAGAAGCGTCCGAGGGTGATGCGCAACGAGCTGTGCGCGAGCTCATCGCTGCGCCCCAACGCCCGCAATACATAGGACGGCTCAAGGCTCGCCGAGGTGCAGGCTGAACCCGACGACACGGCCAACCCGCGCAGCGACATCATCAGCGACTCGCCTTCGACGAAGTTGAAGCTGATGTTCAGGTTGCCGGGGAGTCGGTGCTCCAGCGAGCCATTGACGTAGACCTCTTCCATGTCGGCAAACCCGCCGAGCAGCCGCTCGCGCAATGCCAGCAGCCGCGCGTTCTCGCTGTCCATCTCCTGTGCCGCCAGGCGAAACGCTTCGCCCATGCCAACGATCTGGTGCGTCGGCAAGGTGCCGGAACGCATGCCGCGCTCGTGCCCGCCGCCATGGATCTGTGCCTCCAGGCGAATCCGCGGCTTGCGCCGGACATAGAGTGCGCCAACGCCCTTGGGGCCATAGAGCTTGTGCGCGGTGAACGACATCAGGTGGACATGGAGTTTCTTCATGTCTATCGCCACCTTGCCAGCGCTCTGCACCGCATCGACATGAAAGAACACATCGCGCGCCTTGCAGACCTCGCCGATGGCGGCGATGTCGTTGACAGTACCGATCTCGTTGTTGGCGTGCATGATCGACACCAGGATGGTCTGCTCGGTAATCGCCGCAGCCACGGCCTCGGGCTGGATCAGGCCGTCCTGGTCCGGGTCCAGGTAAGTGACCTCGAAACCGTCGCGCTCCAGATGACGACAGGAGTCGAGCACCGCCTTGTGCTCGATGCTGGAGGTGACGATGTGGTTGCCCTGGGTCCGGTAGAAACGGGCGACGCCCTTGATCGCCAGGTTGTCCGACTCGGTAGCGCCAGAGGTCCAGACAATCTCCCGCGGATCGGCATTGACCAGCGCGGCGACATGCCGGCGCGCCGTCTCGACCGCCTCTTCGGCCTCCCAGCCAAAGGCATGGGAGCGCGAGGCCGGGTTGCCGAAATGCCCATCGGCGGTGAGGTAACGGCACATGAGCTCGGCAACCCGCGGATCGACCGGCGTGGTTGCGGAGTAGTCCAGATAGATGGTGTCGCCCATTTTCAGTTCCTCTACACGCTGACGGGATTTCAGTTAGCCGGGTCAATCTAACAAAAATAGCTTGCATTGCAAGCTATTTTTGTTACAAAAGAGACGCCATAAGGACCGCCAACGCAGCGGCCCCGTGCGACCTATCTCCTGAAAATTCCAACGCGACCAACAAGAACGAGAGGCGACAACGTGACTGTAATGACCTTCAACTGTGTGACCCGGGCGGGTGAGTCCCTGCGCGATCTGGCCATCGACAAGGTGGTGATTGCCGGCTGGACCGGTCGCGACCGGGATGCCGTCGAATCGCACATCGTCGAGCTTGAGGAGCTTGGCGTGAAACGCCCGGCAACGGTGCCCTGCTACTACTTCGTCAGCGATGACCGCCTGACCCAGCAGACCGACATCCAGGTGGTGGGTGGCGAGTCCTCCGGCGAAATCGAATTCTTCCTGCTCAACGATGGTGAGCGCCTGTGGGTCGGCATCGGCTCGGACCATACCGACCGCAAGGTGGAAACCTACGACATCACCGTCTCCAAACAGGTCTGCGCCAAACCGGTGTGCCGCACGCTGTGGCCACTGGACGAGCTGCGCGAGCACTGGGACCAGTTGCAGTTGCGCGCCTGGCGCGAGGATGTCCAGGGTCAGCGGGTGCTTTACCAACAAGGCAATGTCAGCGCCATGCTCGCCCCTGACGATCTGCTTGACCGCTTCTGCACCACCTACGGCACAACGTTCGACAAAGGCACACTGATGTTCTGCGGAACGCTCGCAGCGATCGGCGGCATCCAGCCCAGCCGGGAAATGCACCTGGAACTGAAGGACCCGATGCTGCAGCGCGACATCGCCTTCCACTATGCCGTGGCCGATATCAGCCGCTGATTCGTTTCGCCCGGTTTGCTACTTCGTCCGCCCTGGACGCGGACCGGGCGATGGTGCTCCTCCAAGCCGTGCTTCCTTCCTAGGCCCGACCCCACAATGAAAAAGAACAATTCCCGGTCCCTGCGTGCCACCCTGATCATCATTGCCGCAGCGGCGCTGATCGTCATCGGTATCCAGCCCATCCTCATCGGCCTGTTCGCCGAGCGTCTGGCCCTGACGCTCAGCCAGCAAGGCTGGCTCCTGTCCAGCGACATGACCGGCATACTGCTGGGCACATTGCTGCTGCCTGTCCTGGAGCGCCGCTGTGCAGGCCGTTACCTGTACTTCTGCGCAGCGCTGGCCGCGGCCCTGGTCAATGCCTACTGTGTCGCCGTGGACGACTTCGCCACGCTGCTCGCCTGCCGTTGCGCGTGCGGCTTGAGCGCCGGATTGCTGTACGCCGGTGCCATCAACGCCCTCGGCCGCCTGCCAGGCCAGGACCGCTCCTATGGCCTGGTGCTGCTGATACAGACGGCGCTGTTCGCGCTGGTCGCAGCGACCCTGCCGAGGCTGGCCAACGCCGCTGGCGAGCAATGGGCAATTCTCTGCATCGGCCTGTGGTTCAGCCTGCTGGTGCTCCTCTCGCTGTTGCTGCCGCGCAGCCTGGAGCGCAGTACCCTGCGCCAGCAGACCGGGACCGGCACCGCCCTGATCGGTCGCTATTCGTTGCTGGGCATGCTGTGCCTGCAGGTGGCTATCTATTGTCTGTGGGGGTTCATCGACCAGTTGGGCCGCGAACGCGGCATTGATGCCGTCGACATCGGCTGGGCCTTCGGCCTGGGCGTGCTGGGCGGGCTTCCCGGCGCTGCCCTGCCCAGCCTCCTCGGCGCCAGGGTGCGCCGTGGCCTGATGATCAGCCTGGGCTCGCTGCTGGTGCTGCTGTCGATCATCCTGCTCGCCGGTAACGCTCACACGGCAAGCCAACTGTGCACCGCGCTGTTCATCATGAACTTCGGCTGGGTTCTGGCGTTGACCTACTACATGGCATCGATCACCCGCAATGACCCGCACGGCAACCTCACGCCGCTGATCAGTATCGTGCAGTCGGGTTCGGCGGCACTGGCACCCGCGATGGTCGCGGTGGCACTGCCGTGGACCGGGCACCAGGCGATATTCGTCATTTCCGGCATCGCGGTGCTGACAGGATCAGGCCTCACCTATCTGAGCGCCCTGCCGGGCCGGCAGCGCGAAGCTTAGAGTCAATGCCGAAGCGGGGTCGAGACAGCGGTCAGGGCGAAGGTGGAGTGGTTGCCGCGGTTGTCGAGACAGGCAAGCGTGGCGCTCAGCGTCTTTCCTGCGCTCTCCTGGAGTGTCGCGCCCCGTCGCGGCGCACGATCCTGCTCAGTCCAGGGCGCCATTCAAGACTTCGTAGACGATCCCGGTGGCCACCGCGACCAGGATCAGATCGACGCCGGCCTGCATCCACTCGTAGCCGTCATAGCGGGGAAGCTGGCCAAGGAGGCGGCCGTCGAGTTTCTTCGCGATGCCTGGCGGCAGCGGCTTACCCCGGGCGAGGTTCTTCTGGATGCCGGGTGGCAGGGCCTTGCCCGGGCTCCAGTAGCTGCGGTGGGCACCGAGGATGCCGAACACATCGTCGCGATCGATCGACGGGCCGCCATGCCAGTCGTTCTTGCCGTGGCCGTTGCTGCCGCCGTGATCACCGTGCCCCTTGCCTTTGCCGGGGTCGGCGAAGGAAACGCAGGGGGCCAGGGACAGGGCAAGCGATGCGATCGTGGCAATGACGGCTCGATGGAGGCTCATCTCGACTCTTCCTTGCTTGGGGGCGGGTGGGTGAAATCGTAGTCGATCAGGTACCCGGTGGCGCAACGAGATACCCGCAGGCATGAAAAAACCCGCCGAAGCGGGTTTTTCGTTGCGCCGACTGAATCAGTCGTCCGAGCTCATGATGCCGAACAGTTGCAGCAGGCTGACGAACAGGTTGTAGATCGATACATACAGGCTGATGGTGGCCATGATGTAGTTGCGCTCGCCGCCGTGGATGATCTGGCTGGTCTGGAACAGGATGCAGACCGACGAGAACAGCACGAAGCCGGCGCTGATCGCCAGTTGCAGGCCGCTGATCTGGAAGAAGAAGCTCGCGACCACCGCGCCCAGCAGGACGAAGAAACCAGCGGTGATGAAGCCGCTGAGGAAGCTCATGTCCTTGCGGGTGATCAGCACGTAGGCCGACAGGCCACCGAACACCAGGGCGGTCATGGCGAAGGCCGAGCTGACCACTTCGGCGCCACCGGCCATGCCCAGGTAACGGTTGAGGATCGGGCCGAGCAGGAAGCCCATGAAACCGGTCAGGGCGAAGGTGGACACCAGGCCCCACACCGAGTCACGCAGCTTGGCGGTGAGGAAGAACAGACCGTAGAAACCGATCAGCACGACGAAGATGTTGGGGTAGCCGACGCGCAACTGCTGTGCGACGTAGGCCATGACGGCACTGAAGACCAGGGTAAGGGCCAGCAGACCATAAGTGTTGCGCAGGACCCGGCTGACCTCCTGCTGTTCGGCCTGAAGGCCGTGATTGACGGCGTAATCCTGTTCGCGCATGGCGACACTCCTGTGGGGGTTTTGAAACGTTGAGTTGCAAAGATCATAACAGAGCCTTGGAAACCAGCCACTTAGAGAGTTTGACAGCTTGTTTCATTTCGGTATGATGGCGCCCGCATTACAAAGTGGAAGCGTGGCCGAGTGGTTTAAGGCAACGGTCTTGAAAACCGTCGATGGGCAACTATCCTAGAGTTCGAATCTCTACGCTTCCGCCATATTCAAAAGCCCTGATTATTCAGGGCTTTTTCGTTTCCGGCATGTGATGCCTCATCCAGCGCGCTGCCGTCGTGGCCTGCGGCAGCGACCGACATGACGTAGACAACCTTTCCGAGCCCCGCCTTCGCAGCGACCTTCAGGACACTGCGAGTCGCTTCCATATTGACAAGGACAGAGTCAACGCCGACGGCCAAAGCAGCATCAACCATGCCAGCAGCGGTACCAGCCCTCCTGCTCGGTCACCCGCAGGTCGGTCTGGTACAAGGCGGACAGGCGTTCGCTGCTCAGCACCTCGGCCTTCGGCCCGTCGGCGACGATACGGCCCTTGTCGAGCAGCACCACGCGCTCGATCTCCGGGATGATCTCGTCGATATGGTGGGTGGTGATGATCATCGCGTGGTCCGCCCCGCAGAAGCGCCGCATCAGCTTGAGCATGCCCAGGCTCGCGCCCATGTCGAGGCCGTTGGCCGGCTCGTCGAGGATCAGCGCGCCCGGCTTGTGCACCAGCGCGCGGGCCAGCAGCAGGCGGCGGCGCTGGCCGGTGGAGAGGCGCTGGAACATGGTCTGCGCATGCTCGGACATTTCCACCACCGCCAGCAGTTCGCGGGCCTGATCCAGTTGCTCGGCGCTCGGCTGCAGATGGCCGTGGGCACCGATGGAACCGAAGAAGCCGGAGACCACCACGTCCAGGGCCTGGGTGTAGGGGGTGTAGTCATCCTGCAGATCCTGGGAGACGAAGCCGATGCGGCTGCGCAGCGCCCACAGGTTGACGGTGTCGCTGCCGAACAGGCGCAGGTGGCTGCCCTCGCGCTCCACCGGATACAGCTCGCGGGTGATCAGCTTGAGCAGGGTGCTCTTGCCGGCGCCGTTGGGACCGAGGATGGCGACCTTCTCGCCTTCGCCGATATGCAGGGAGAAGCCATCCAGCACGCGGGTCTGCTGCTGGTAGGCGGTGACGTTGTGGATGTCGATCATGAGGGGCTCGTGAATACGGGGACTGGGGGAGTTTGCCATTTGTTACAGATAGTGAAAATGAAGGTTTTGCGGGGAACTGCATGAAGGCTGCCAGGTGCCTGCCTTGAGTTTTGCCGCGCCCTCCAGATCGAGCGCCGCCCGCGCGGCGCATCGCGGATGAATCCGCTCCCACATTTGTTGCAACGTACCTCTGTCTGACAGGCCATGGTTGACCGCCTTGTTGGTTCGACGCGATACCGAGTCGAACCCAACAGCTTCCCCGCGATACATCGCCGTGAGACAAAGGCTGGCAACTCAAATCTCACAGGCCATGGCACGTTGCAACAAATGTGGGAGCGGATTCATCCGCGATGCGCCGCGCGGGCGGCGCTCGATCTGGAGGGCGCTGCAAGACTCAAGACAGGCACCTGGCAACCTTCATGCGGTTCCCCGCCAAGCCGTCAAAGTTGTGCAGATACCTACGCCCCCCGCCACGCCAGCGCCTTGTACAACTCCACCGCATTGCGATACGACGCCGTCTCCGCCCGCGCGATCTCCTGGCGCATGCGCAGCAACTCGCGCTGACTTTCCAGCACCGCCTGATAGCTCCCGGCCCCCGCGTCATAGCGGCGGCTGGCAATGTCGAACGCCGTCTCGCCATGGCTGGCCGCGCGGACCAGGGTCTGTAGATGGCGCTGGTGCTCGGTCAACTGCACCACCGCGCCCTCCACCTCCTCGATCGCCAGCAGCACGACCTGCTCGAACTGCGCGCCCTCGCCCGCCGAACGCGCCTGCGCGGCACGCAACCGGGCACGGACACTGCCCAGGTCAAGCGCCGGCCAGGTCAGTCCCGGGGTCAGCTCGAAGGCCCGCGAGGCGCTGCCCAGGTCACCGTCGCGCAAGGCGAAGAAGCCGACGAAACCGCCCAGGCTGAAGCGCGGATAGAAATCGGCCGTGGCCGCGCCGACATCCTCGACCCGCGCCGCCAGCAAGCGTTCGGCGCGCACGACATCCGGGCGGTTGCGAATCAGTCGATCGACATCGCCCAGAGGCAGACGGCGCGCCAACGGCAGCGCTGGCACCGCCCCCAGCTCCAGCGCCGCACTGCCCGGGCGCTGGCCACAGAGCACCTGCAAGCGGTACAGGCTGCGCTGCAACTGGCTCTGCAACGCTGGCACCGAGGCCTCGGCGCGCAGCAGGTTGCTGCGGGCACTCTCGCGGTCCTCGGGCAGGCCGCTGCCGACCAGCAACTGCGCCTCGACCATGCGCACGGTTTCGCCCCAACTGCGCACCTCGTCCTCGGCCAGCGCCAGCTGATGGCGTTGCCCCTGGGCATCGAAATACGCCCGCGCGACCTCGGCGGCGATACTCAACTGCACCTGCTGCAGATCCGCCTGCGATGCCTCGACCCGTGCCTGCGCGGCACGGTTCAGATGATCGAGACGACCGAACAGGTCCAGCTCCCATTGCAGGTCCAGCCCCGCCCGCCACGACTCGGCCAGGCTGCGCGCCGGTCGCTCGCCGTTCACCGCCTGCTGTTCGAGGCTGCGCCGATAACCCGCCTCGCTGGTGACGATCGGGTAGCGCTGCAGGTCCTGCTCGTCGAACCCGGCCCGGGCCAGCAGCAGATTGGCGTGGGCCTGACGCACATCGTAGTTGTGGACCAGGGCCTCCCCGACCAGCCGCGCCAGTTGCGCGTCGTCGAAGAAGCGCCACCAGGCTGCATCCGCTTGCCCGCGGTCGGCGGAAAACTGCGCCGCCTGCGGACTGACCAGGGCAATCGGCGCGATATCGGGCTTCTGGTACTCGGGCCCGACGCTGCAGGCTCCCAGGGCGAGCAAGGCGCCCGAAAGAATCAACAATTTCATCAATGCTCCTCAGGCCGCGCCGATGCCAAGGCTGCGCTCGGCATCGGCCAGCTGCTGCTGACGCACGCCCAGCACGCGGTGATCGCGGGCCAGCCAGGAATAGATAGTGGGCAGGACGAACAGGGTGAACAGCGTGCCGACCAGCATGCCGCAGACGATCACCACGCCCAGGCCGAAACGGCTGTTGGCGCCGGCGCCACTGGCGAACAGCAGCGGCACCACGCCGAAGGTCATCGCCGCGGTGGTCATCAATACCGGGCGCAGGCGAACCTGCGCGGCACGGATGATCGCCTCGGCACGAGCGAGGCCGTCACGCACCTGGATCTCGTTGGCGAACTCGACCATGAGGATGCCGTGCTTGCTGATCAGGCCGATCAGGGTCACCAGGCCGATCTGCGTGTAGATGTTCAAGGTCGCCCAGCCCAGCGCCAGCGGCAGCAGCGCGCCGCAGATCGACAGCGGCACGGTGACCAGGATGATCAGCGGGTCCACCAGGCTTTCGTACTGCGCGGCCAGCACCAGGTAGATCACCACCAGGGCGGCGAGAAACGCCCACACCAGGGCCAGGCCTTCCTGCACGTACTGGCGCGATTCCGATTGCCAGTCATGGCTGAAGCCCGGTGGCAGCTCGCTGGCCAGGCGCTCCAGGAACGCCACCGCCTGGCCCTGGGACACCCCCGGCGCGGGAATCGCCTGCAGGGTACTGGCGTTCTGCTGGTCGAACTGCAGCAGCCGGTTCGGCGCCACATCCATCTCCAGGCGCACCACGGTGGACAGCGGCACCAGGCGCCCGTCATCGGCGCGCACGTACTGCCGGGCCAGGGCCTGCGGGGTCAGGCGCTGGTCCTGGATGCTCTGCGGAATCACGTCGTAGGAGCGGCCATACAGGGCGAAACGGTTGATGTACTGCTCGCCCACCAGCACCGCCAGCGAATCGCCGATGTCCTGCATGCCGATGCCGAGGCTGGCAGCCTTGGCCCGGTCGATGGCGACCTTGACCACCGGGTTGTTGTAGTCGAGATCGCTGTCCACCACGACGAACAGACCGCTCTCGCGGGCGCGCTGCTTGAGGCCTTCCATGGTCTGGTACAGCAGCGGGTAGTCCTGGGCGCCGCGCAGCACCATCTGCACCGGCAGGCCGCCGCTGGAGCCCGGCAGCGAAGCCACCTGGAAGGCGAAGATGCTGCTGCCCTCGACCTCGCCCACGGCCTGCTGCAAATCGGCCTGGACCTGCGCCGCGGAACGCTGCCGCGCGCCCCAGGCACTCAGGTTGATGCCGCCGAAGCTCGACGCCGGGCCGTCGGTGCCGTTGATGATCCAGGTATCGGTGGTCTCCGGGATCGACTTCATCACCCGGTCCAGCTTGCTGGCGAAGCGCTCGACGTACTCCAGGTTGGCGTACTGCGGCGACTTGATCGCAGTGAGCACCGCCGCCTGGTCCTCCGGCGGCGCCAGCTCGCGCTGCGCCTGCAGGTACAGCCAGGGCAGGCTCAGGCACACCAGCAGGGCCACGCCGCCGCTGATCCAGCGCCGCGCCAGCGAGCGCGCCAGCAGCCGTCCATAGGCCGTCGCCAACCCGCCGAAGACTTTCTCGGCCAGCCTGGCCATGGGCCCGTCCTGCTGCCCCGGCTTGAGCAGCAGCGAGCTCATCACCGGCGACAGGGTCAGGGCAACGATGCCGGAAACGATCACGGCGCCCGCCAGGGTCAGGGCAAATTCGCGGAACAGGGTACCGGTCAGCCCGCCGATCAGGCCGATGGGCGCATACACCGCGGCCAGGGTCAGGGTCATGGCCACCACCGGCCCGGCGATCTCCCGCGCCCCGGCCAGGGCCGCGGCGATCGGGGTCTGTCCTTCTTCTATATGGCGGTGGACGTTCTCCACCACGACGATGGCATCGTCCACCACCAGGCCAATCGCCAGGACCATCGCCAGCAGCGTCAACAGGTTCAGGCTGAAACCGGACAGCAGCATCAGCGCCGCGGCCCCGAGCATCGACAGCGGAATCGCCAGCACCGGGATCGCCACGCTGCGCAGCGACCCCAGGCACAGCCAGATCACCAGCACGACGATCAGCATGGCCTCCACCAGGGTGTGCATCACCTCGCGAATCGAAGCGTCGATGAAGCGCGCGGTCTCGTAGGCCAGGGCCACCTTCACCCCTGGCGGCAGGGTCTGCTGGATCTGCGGCAACAGCTTTCGAATGCCGTCGACGATCACCAGCGGGTTGCCCGCCGGGGTGGGAAACAGTCCCAGGTGCACCGCCGGCTTGCCGTCCATGGTGGCGCTGGTCTGGGTCATCGCCGCGCTCAGCTCGACGCTGCCGATATCGCGCAGCCGCACCAGGTCGGTGCCGTCGTTGCGCACGATCAGGTCGCGGAAGGCCTCGACGCTGGTCAGGTCGGTGTCCACGCGGATGTCGGCGAGCACGTACTGGCCGCGGACCTGCCCGGGCGTGGCCTGGTAGTTGTTGGCGCGCACGGCCTGGGCCACGTCGGCGGCAGTCACCCCGCGCCCGGCCATGCGCTCGCTGTCCAGCCACAGGCGCATGGCCAGGTTCTGTCCGCCGAAGGTCTGCACCTTGACCACCCCGTCGATCCCGGAAAACTGCGGCTCGACCACCCGTGACAGGTAGTCGCTCAGTTCGGGAATCGACAGGGTCTCACTGGAAAAACCGACATAGGCCACCGCCGTCGAATCCCCCGCCGACAGCTCGACCACCGGGTCGTAGGCCTTTTCCGGGAGGCGATAGCGCACCTGGTTGACCTTGGCCATGGTCTCGGTCAGGGCCTGGGTCGAGTCGCGGTTGAGGACCATGCGCAGGGTGATGGTGCTGCGGCCCTGGATCGACGACGAGGACAGGTAGTCGATGCCCTCCACCGAGGCCACCGCCTGGGTGATCGGCTGGGTGACGAAGCCCTGCATCAGCTCCGCGGAAGCGCCGGGGTACTGGGTAGTGATGGTGATGGTCGAGCTTTCCAGCAGCGGGTACTGGCGGATCGGCAACTTGCCCAGGGCGAACAGCCCCATCAGCACGATCAGCGCACTGACCACCAGGGCCAGCACCGGACGGCGGACGAACAGGTCGGTGAATCTCACGACTGGCCTCCGTCGGCGGCGCCCAGGCTGTCTTCGCTCACTTGTTCGACCTGCATGCCGTCACTCAGCTTGAGCTGCCCGGAAACCACCACCTGGTCGCCTTCGCGCAGCCCGGAGGTGATTTCGACCCGGCCCTGCCAGCGCTCGCCGGTGGTCACGCCCACGCGACTGACGCTCAGGCCCTTGTCCGGGTCGCGGCTGGCGACGAACACGGTCTGGCCATAGGCGGTGTAGGTGATCGCGGTTTCCGGCAGGGCCAGCACGTTCGGCGCTTGCAGTGCATCGAGGCGCACGCTGGCGTACATGCCGGGCTGCAGGCCGCCGTCCGCATTGGCCAGGGTGGCCTGGACGCGGACCAGGCGCGACGCACTGATCATCGGGTCGATGGCGCTGACCCGCGCGGAGAACTGCCGGTCCGGCAGCGCATCGACGCTCAGTCGCAGGTGCTGCCCATTGCGCAGTTCGGCGACCGCCTGTTCGTTGAGCGAGAAATTCACCCGCAGGCTGGTCGGGTCCACCAGGCTGGCGATGGTCTCGCCGGCATTCAGGTACTGCCCCTGATGCACCCGGCGGATGCCGAGCTTGCCGGAGAACGGCGCGACGATGGCTTTCTGCGCGATCCGTGCTTCGACCTGCTGCAGTTCGCCCCTGGCCATTTCCATCGCGGTGCTGGCGTTGTCCAGTTGTTCCTGGCTGGTGACGTTCGAGGCGCGCAGCTTGCGCGTGCGCTGCAGCAGCGCTTCGGCGTTGCCCAGTTGCGCGCGCAGGCGCAGGCGCTCGGCCTGCTCGGGGGCGTCGTTGAGCTGCACCAGCAACTGTCCGGCCTTGACCACCTGGCCCGACTCGAAGGCGATGCGCACCACGCGCCCGGCGCTTTCCGCCGCCAGTTGCACCTGGTTGGCCGCCTCCAGCTCACCCACAGCGAACTGCTGCCGTGGCGCCTGTATCGCCGTGACCCGCGCCAGCGCCACCTTGGTCACCGGCCATGCCGCGGTGGCCTGTGCCGATGGCGTCCTGCCGGCCAACCCGCCCACCACGGCCAGCACCACCAGCAGCGCCGCCCCTCCCCCCACCAGCATCCTCTTGCCCATGCCTTGCCCCGATCATCGATGGTGAATGTCCCGCTGGGCGAAAAGCCTTGCGGGAAACGATGGGGCCGGACTATAAAACCTCAACTTTACTTGAGGTCAACACAGGTGCCAGCGAAAAATAATACCGATGGCGTGCGTACGCTCAGCGTCGGCGAGGTGGCCAGACGCGCCGGCGTAGCGGTCTCCACCCTGCATTTCTACGAATCCAAAGGCCTGATCGCCAGTACCCGCAACGCCGGCAACCAGCGCCGTTATCCGGCGCTGGTGCTGCGTACCATCGCCATTATCAAGGTGGCGCAGCGCACCGGGATTCCGCTGGAGGAGATCAAGCGGGCGTTCGGGCGCTATCCGCCGAACAGCAAGCTGACCGCGGCGCAGTGGGGAGAGATGTCCACGGCCTGGCGCGAGGACCTCAATGCACGGATCAGGACCCTGGAGGCGCTGCGCGACAGCCTGGACAACTGCATCGGCTGCGGGTGCCTGTCGCTGGAGGATTGCCCGTTGCGCAATCCGGAGGACCGGCTGGGGCTGGAGGGGCCAGGGCCGCGGGTGCTGGAGCAGGCCTGCCGGTAACGTCCGGGCTGACGCTGTCTACCGGACCCTCTACCCCCGTAGGAGCGCGGCTTGCCCGCGAAAGGACTGCGTAGCAGTCCCGAATTGGATACCGCCAATGATATGTCGGGACCGCTGCGCGCTCCTTTCGCGGTGGTTCGTCACACGACAAGCCGCGCTCCTACGGGGTGAGCGTTCGCCAGCCTGCATTGCACTACCGAAATCCCCCGCCCCACCGTAGAATGCGCCTCCTTTTTTTCAGGGCAACGTCCATGAGCTCACTCGAACAAGGGCCGGCACCCGCGCAGGCCAATGAACTGGTCCTGGGTCTGGAAGACCGGCCGCGCCTGGTGATCGGCCTGCTGGCCGCGCTGCAGCACCTGCTGGCGATCATCGTGCCGATCGTCACCCCGGGCCTGCTGATCTGCCAGGCCCTGGGCGTCTCGGCCCGCGACACCAACCTGATCGTGTCGATGTCGCTGGTCATCTCCGGTATCGCCACCTTCGTCCAGTGCCGGCGCTTCGGGCCGTTCGGCGCCGGGCTGCTGATCGTCCAGGGCACCAGCTTCAACTTCGTCGGCCCGCTGATCGCCGGCGGCGCGCTGATGGTCAAGCAGGGCACGCCGGTGGAAGCGGTGATGGCGGCGATCTTCGGCGTGGTCATCGCCGGTTCGTTCGTGGAAATGGGCATCTCGCGCATCCTGCCCTTCGTCAAGCGCCTGATCACCCCGCTGGTGACCGGCATCGTCGTGCTGATGATCGGCCTGACCCTGATCAAGGTCGGCCTGATCAGCATGGGCGGCGGTTTCGCCGCCATGGGCAACGGCACCTTCGCCAACGGCGAGAACCTGCTGCTGTCCGGCGTGGTGCTGGCGATCATCGTCGTGCTCAACCGCATCCCGCTGGTGTGGATGCGCAGCTGCGCCATCGTCATCGCCCTCGCGGTCGGCTATGCCCTGGCCGGCTACCTGGGCCGCCTGGACTTCACCGGCATGCACGAAGCGGCGCTGTTCCAGGTGCCGGTGCCGCTGCACTTCGGCCTCGGTTTCTCCTGGGCGCTGTTCATTCCGATGCTGGTGATCTACCTGGTCACCTCGCTGGAAGCCATCGGCGACGTCACCGCCACCAGCAAGGTCTCGCGCCAGCCGGTGGAAGGCCCGCTGTGGATGCAGCGGATCAAGGGCGGCGTGCTGGTCAACGGCGCCAACTCGCTGCTGGCCGGGGTGTTCAACACCTTCCCCAGTTCGATCTTCGCGCAGAACAACGGGGTGATTCAGCTGACCGGTATCGCCAGCCGCCATATCGGCATCTGGATCGCCCTGATGCTGGTGCTGCTCGGCCTGTTCCCGGCGGTGGCCGGGGTGATCCAGGCAGTACCGGAGCCGGTGCTGGGTGGCGCGGCCATGGTCATGTTCGGTGCCGTGGCGGCCTCGGGCATCAATATCCTCGCCAGCATCAGCCTCGACCGTCGCGCCCTGCTGATCATCGCCGTATCCCTGGCCCTGGGCCTGGGCGTGGCCCAGGTGCCGGAATTCCTCGCGCACATGCCGTCGGCGCTGCGCAACGTGCTGGAATCCGGCGTCGCCACGGGCGGCATCTGCGCCCTGGTGCTGAACTGGTTCCTCCCGGAAGCCCGGCGCGAAGCCTGATCCCGCGGTTGTGCCAGACAAGCCCGCAGCCTGCTGCGGGCTTTTTGCTTTAGAATGCCGGGTGTTTTTCCCACAGGACTTGCCATGAAGTTCGCCATCGCGGTGTTTTCCCCCGGCCACGCACCCTCCTCGCGCCGTGCCTTGCTGTTCGCCCAGGCGGCCCTGGCCGGCGGCCACGAAATCGTGCGCCTGTTCTTCTACCAGGACGGCGTGCACAGTGCCTCGGCCAACGTGGTCACGCCGCAGGACGAGAACGATGTTCCCGCGCAGTGGCGCGCCTTCGTTGGCGAAAACGCGCTGGACGCCGTGGTGTGCATCGCCGCCGCCCTGCGCCGTGGGGTGCTGAACGAAGAAGAAGCCAGCCGCTACCAGCGCCCGGCGGTGAACCTGCCCGCGCCCTGGGAGCTGTCCGGCCTCGGCCAGTTGCACGAAGCCGCGCAGATCGCCGACCGCCTGGTCTGCTTCGGAGGAGATTGAAATGGCCAAGTCCCTGCTGATCATCAGCCGCCAGGCGCCGTGGAACGGCCCGTCCGCGAGCGAGGCGCTGGATATCGCCCTGGCCGGCGGCGCCTTCGACCTGCCACTGGGCATGCTGTTTCTCGACGACGGCGTGTTCCAGCTGGCCGCCAGCCAGCAACCGGCGTTGCTGCAACAGAAGAACCTCGCGGCCAACCTCCAGGCCCTGCCGATGTTCGGCGTCGACGAGCTGTTCGTCGCCGCCAGCAGCCTCGCCGAACGCGGCCTGGCCGCCGCTGGCCTGAGCCTGCCGGTGGAGGTGCTGGATGACGCCGGCCTCACGGCCTTGATCGACCGATTCGACCAGGTGGTAACCCTCTGATGAGCACCCTGCACGTCATTTCCCATTCGCCGTTCGGCGACGATCGTCTCGCCAGTTGCCTGCGCCTGCTCGGCCCGCACGACGGCCTGCTGCTCTGCGGCGACGCGGTGTATGCGCTGAACCCCGGTACGGCCACCGTGGCCGGCCTGGGCACCCTCGGTTCGCGGCTGTATGCGCTGGAAGAAGACCTTCAGGCCCGCGCCATCGCCAACGGCCCGGCCACTGCCGTGGACTATCCGGGCTTCGTCGCCCTGTCCCTGAACCATGACAAGGTCAACAGCTGGTTATGAGTACCCTGACCGTCAACGGCCGCGACATCGCCCTGGACAAGGACGGCTACCTGGTCGAACTGAGCGACTGGTCCGCCGACGTCGCCCGCGCCCTGGCCGAGCGCGAGTCGCTGGAACTGACTGCCGATCACTGGGAAGTGCTGGAACTGCTGCGCCAGTTCTACCAGGAGTTCGAGCTGTCGCCGGCGACCCGCCCGCTGATCAAGTACACCGCGCTCAAGCTGGGTGCGGAGAAAGGCAACAGCCTGCACCTCAACCGCCTGTTCAACGGCACTCCCGCCAAACTCGCCGCCAAGCTGGCGGGCCTGCCCAAGCCGACCAATTGCATATGACCCAGCCACTCCCGCTCGTTACCGAAACCCCGGCCGAACACCCCTTCGCCGAATTCGTGCGCATTCTCGGCAAGGGCAAGCGCGGCGCCCGCGGCCTGACCCGCGAGGAAGCCCGCGAGGCCATGCGCATGCTGCTCGACGGCAAGGTCGAGGACACCCAGCTCGGTGCCTTCCTGATGCTGCTGCGGCACAAGGAAGAAAGCCCGGAAGAACTGGCCGGCTTCACCGAGGCCCTGCGTGCCCGCCTGCAGGCCCCGGCCATCGCCGTGGACATCGACTGGCCGAGCTATGCCGGCAAGAAGCGCCACCTGCCCTGGTACCTGTTGGCCGCGCGCTGCCTGGCGGCCAACGGCGTGCGCATCCTGATGCACGGCGGCGGCGCGCATACCGCCGGGCGCTTGTACACCGAGCAGGTGCTGGAGCTGGTAGGCATCCCGCTGTGCCGCGACTGGACGCAGGTCGGCCAGGCCCTGGAGCGCGCCAACATCGCCTTCATCCCCTTGCAGGACTGGGCTCCGCGCCTGCAGCGCATGATCGACCTGCGCAACACCCTCGGCCTGCGTTCGCCGATCCACTCCCTGGCCCGGGTGCTCAATCCGCTGGGCGCCCGTTGCGGCCTGCAGAGCATCTTCCACCCCGGCTACCAGGCAGTGCACCGCGAGGCCAGCCGCCTGCTCGGCGATCGCGCCATCGTGATCAAGGGCGACGGCGGCGAAATCGAGATCAACCCGGACGCCACCAGTCATCTCTACGGCACCGCCGAGGGCGCGGAGTGGGACGAGGAGTGGCCGCAGATGTCGGCTCAGCGCCATGTCAAACCGGCCAGCCTGGTACCCGGGCACCTGCTTGAGGTCTGGGCTGGCGAGGCCGGCGACAGCTACGGCGAAATGGCGGTGATCGCGACCATGGCCCTGGCCCTGCGCGGCCTCGGCCACCCGCAAGCGGAAGCCTTCGCCAAGGCCCGGGAATACTGGGCCGCGCGCCTGGTCTGAACGGGATCTATCGAAGCCGTCGATCAAACAGGCGAGATCTTTGCGCTATTCGTTCGAACTCGAGTCCGTAAACTGGCCTCGAATTTTCAGACGTTTCTGCCAAGGAGTTTGCCCATGGGCCTGTTGATCGATGGACGCTGGCATGACCAGTGGTACACAAGCAGCAAGGATGGCGCCTTCCAGCGCGAAAGCGCGCAGCGCAACAACCCCCTGCCCGCCGCCGAGGCCGGGCGCTATCACCTCTACGTGTCGCTGGCCTGCCCGTGGGCCCATCGCACCCTGATCTATCGCAAGCTCAAGGACTTGGAAAGCCTGATCGATGTGTCCGTGGTCAGTTGGCTGATGGACGAGCATGGCTGGACCTTCGACAAGCGCCAGGGTTCGACCGGCGACAGGCTCGACGGCAGCGACTTCCTGCACCAGCGCTACACCCGCGACGATCCGCACTACAGTGGCCGCGTCACCGTGCCGGTGCTGTGGGACAAGCGTGAGCAGCGCATCGTCAACAACGAATCGTCGCAGATCATCCGCATCTTCAACCGTGATTTCGACGGCCTGACCGGCAATCGCCTGGACCTGTATCCGGAGCCGCTGCGGGCCAGGATCGATGCGCTGAACGAACGCATCTACCCGGCGGTGAACAATGGCGTGTACCGCGCCGGGTTCGCGACGTCGCAGGGGGCGTATGAAGAGGCTTTCGATGCGCTGTTCAGCGAACTGGATACTCTGGAACAACTACTGGATGGGCAACGCTATCTGGCGGGTGAATACCTGACCGAGGCGGATATCCGTCTGTTCACCACCCTCGTGCGTTTCGACGCGGTGTACTACGGGCACTTCAAGTGCAACCTGCGGCGGATCAGCGATTATCCCAACCTGTCCAACTGGCTGCGTGAGCTGTACCAGTGGCCGGGGGTGGCGGAGACGGTGAACATGGAGCATATCCAGCGCCATTACTACCTGAGCCACAAGACCATCAACCCGAACGGGATCGTGCCGAAGGGGCCGTTGCAGGATTTCGGGCAGGCGCATGATCGGGAACGGCTGGTCGGAAAAGGGATCTGGAAGAAAACCGGAATCTGACAACCCGCGTCCCCCCGTAGGAGCGCGGCTTGCCCGCGAAAGGACCGCATAGCGGTCCCGGAAAACACCACCGAATGGGACCGCTATGCGGTCCTTTCGCGGGCAAGCCGCGCTCCTACGGGGGGGCGCGTTCTGCAGCTAGGGTTGTTGGGCGCCCTCGAACCAGGCGAGCTTGTCGCGCAACTGCACGACCTCACCCACGATCACCAGCGTCGGCGCATGCACTTCATGCTCCGCCACCAGTTGCGGCAGGTCACCCAGGGTGCCGGTGAAGACCCGCTGGTTGCGGGTCGTGCCCTGCTGCACCAGTGCCGCCGGCGTATCCGCCGCGCGGCCATGGCGAATCAGCTCGGCACAGATGGTCGGCAAGCCGACCAGGCCCATGTAGAACACCAGGGTCTGCGCCGGCGCCACCAGGTCGTTCCACGGCAGGTTGCTGGTACCGTCCTTGAGGTGCCCGGTGACGAAACGCACCGACTGCGCATAGTCGCGGTGGGTCAGCGGAATCCCGGCATAGGCCGAGCAGCCACTGGCCGCGGTGATCCCCGGCACCACCTGGAAGGCGATGCCCTGCTCCGCCAGTTCCTCGATCTCCTCGCCGCCGCGGCCGAAGATGAACGGATCGCCGCCCTTGAGGCGCAGCACCCGCTTGCCCTGACGGGCCAGGTCCACCAGCAGCTGGTTGATCTGCTCCTGCGGCACGGCGTGATCGGCGCGGCGCTTGCCGACATAGATACGCTCGGCATCACGCCGGCACATCTCGATGATCGCCGGGGCGACCAGACGGTCGTACAGCACCACGTCGGCCTGCTGCATCAGGCGCAAGGCACGGAAGGTCAGCAGGTCCGGATCGCCCGGACCGGCACCGACCAGGTACACCTCACCGCCGTTCTGCGGCGCGGCACCCTCGACCTTGGCCTGCAGCAGGCGCTCCGCCTCGCCGCCCTGCCCGGCCAGCTGACGCTCGGCGATCGGGCCCTGGAACACGTCCTCCCAGAAGCCACGACGCTGATTGACATCCGGATAGAGCTGCTTGACGCGGTCGCGAAAACGCGCGGCAAGCCCGGCCAGCTCGCCGTAGGCAGCAGGAATCCAGGCTTCCAGGCGGGCACGGATCAAGCGTGCCAGCACCGGGGCGTCACCGCCGCTGGACACCGCGATCACCAGCGGCGAGCGATCGACGATGGCCGGGAAGATCACCGAGCACAGCGCCGGCGCGTCCACCACATTGACCGGTACGCAGCGCCGCCGCGCATCCGCCGACACCTGGGCGTTGAGCACGGTGTCGTCGGTGGCGGCGATGATCAGCTGGCAGTCGTCGAGATCGCCCTCTTCATAGCCACGGGCCAGAAGCTGGCCACCGCTCTGCACGGCAAGCTCGGCCAGCTGGCTTTCGATCTGCGGCGCGACCACGCGCAGCTTCGCCCCGGCATCGGCCAGCAGGCGGGATTTGCGCAAGGCAATCTCGCCGCCGCCGACCACCAGCACCTGGCTGCCGCGCAAATTGTGGAACAGCGGCAGGAATTCCATTTAGCCGATGACCTCGATGCCACCCATGTACGGCTTGAGCACTTCCGGCACACGGATGCTGCCGTCGGCCTGCTGGTAGTTCTCCAGCACCGCGACCAGGGTACGGCCCACGGCCAGGCCCGAGCCGTTGAGGGTGTGCACCAGCTCCGGCTTGCCGGTTTCCGGGTTGCGCCAGCGCGCCTGCATGCGCCGGGCCTGGAAGTCGCCGCAGTTGGAGCACGAAGAGATCTCGCGGTACTTGTCCTGGCTCGGCACCCAGACTTCCAGGTCGTAGGTCTTCACGGCGCTGAAGCCCATGTCGCCGGTGCACAGGGCCAGTACGCGGTACGGCAGCTCCAGCGCCTGCAGCACGCGCTCGGCGTTGGCGGTCAGGCCTTCGAGGGCTTCCATGGACTTGCCAGGCTCGACCACCTGGACCATCTCGACCTTGTCGAACTGGTGCTGGCGGATCATGCCGCGGGTGTCACGACCGGACGCGCCGGCTTCGCTGCGGAAGCACGGGGTATGAGCGACGAACTTGATCGGCAGGTCCTTGGCGTCGACGATCTCGCCGGCAACGATGTTGGTCAGCGACACTTCGGCGGTCGGGATCAGGTAGAAGTCGGCCTCGCCTTCGCGGCTGATCTTGAACAGGTCTTCCTCGAACTTCGGCAGCTGGCCGGTGCCCTGCAGCGCCGGCGCCTGGACCAGGTACGGGGTGTAGGCCTCTTCGTAGCCGTGCTCGTTGATGTGCAGGTTGATCATGAACTGCGCCAGGGCACGGTGCAGGCGGGCGATCGGACCGCGCAGCAGGGCGAAACGCGCGCCCGACAGCTTGGCCGCGGTTTCGAAGTCGAGGTAGCCGTTGCGCTCGCCGAGGGCGACGTGGTCCTGGATCGCGAAGTCGAAGGTGCGCGGGGTGCCCCAGCGACGCACTTCGACGTTGCCCTCTTCATCCTCGCCCACCGGGACGCTGGCGTCCGGCAGGTTGGGGATGGTCAGCAGGATCTGGTCCAGTTCGGTCTGGATCTCGTCCAGCTCGACCTTGCCGGCCGCCAGTTCGCCGGCCATGCGCTCGACGTCGGCCATCAACGGCGCGATGTCCTCGCCCTTGGCCTTGGCCTGGCCGATGGACTTGGAACGGGCGTTACGCTCGGCCTGCAGTTGTTCGGTACGGGTCTGCACCGTCTTGCGGCGCTCTTCCAGGGATTCGATGCGCGCGACATCCAGGCTGAAGCCACGGGAGGCCAGGCGGTCCGCCACTTCCTGAAGTTGGCCGCGTAACAGTTTGGAATCGAGCATATCGTTCTCTCGTTATAGGTGGTGTTGATTCAGATTCGGGTCAAGGCCAGGCCGGCCCAGGTTGCGAGCAGGCCGCCCAGCACGCTGATCGCGGCATAGCCGAAGGCCAGCGGCGCCTGCCCGCTTTCGAGCAGGCGCACGGTATCCAGTGAAAAGGATGAAAACGTCGTCAGGCCGCCAAGGAAGCCGACGATCAGGCCGCCACGCAGTTCGACCGGGACATACGGACGATGCAGGAACAGCCCGTAGAGCAGGCCGATCAGCAGGCAGCCAACCAGGTTGACCGCCAGCGTACCGAGATAAAAGTGCCGAGGCCAGTGGCCAGCAACCCAATTGGAGGTGGCGAAGCGCAACAGGGTGCCGGCAATGCCTCCGGCACTGACAGCGGCGACGAGTGCAATCACGGTTTTCTCCGTTGCCGGGGGCTGTTGCGGTCGAGTTCGGCCAACTGACGCAGCTTCTCGCCGATCTTCAGTTCAAGTCCGCGCGGCACCGGCTGGTAGTACTGGCGCGGTTCGAGCTCGTCGGGGAAATAGTCCTCGCCGGCGGCGTAGGCGCCCGGTTCGTCGTGGGCGTAGCGGTATTCCTCGCCGTAGCCCAGTTGCTTCATCAGCTTGGTCGGGGCGTTGCGCAGGTGCAGCGGCACCTCCAGCGAGCCGTGCTCGGCGGCTTCGCGCAATGCCGCCTTGAAGCCCATGTACACCGCATTGCTCTTCGGCGCGCAGGCCAGGTAGGTGATGGCCTGCGCCACCGCCAGCTCGCCTTCCGGGCTGCCGAGGCGTTCCTGCACGTCCCAGGCCGACAGGCACAGGCTCAGGGCGCGCGGGTCGGCGTTGCCGATGTCCTCGCTGGCCATGCGCACCACGCGGCGCGCCAGGTACAACGGATCGCAGCCGCCATCGAGCATGCGCGCGAACCAGTACAGCGCAGCGTCCGGGTTGGAGCCGCGGATGGATTTGTGCAGCGCGGAAATCTGGTCGTAGAAGGCCTCGCCGCCCTTGTCGAAACGCCGCCGGCTGTCGCCGAGCAGGCTTTGCAGCAGATCGACGCCGATTTCGCCGCCGTCTTCCGCCAGGTCCGAGGCGTTTTCCAGGAAGTTGAGCATGCGCCGGCCATCGCCGTCGGCGGCGGCCAGGAGCATTTTGAAGGCTTCGTCGCCGAGGCGCAGCTGACGCTTGCCCAGGCCACGCTCCTCGCTCAGCGCGCGCTGCACCAGGCGGCGCAGGGCTTCTTCGTCGAGGCTCTTGAGCACGTAGACCCGCGCCCGCGACAACAGCGCGTTGTTCAGCTCGAACGAGGGGTTTTCAGTGGTCGCGCCGATGAAAATCAGCGTGCCGTCTTCGACATAGGGCAGGAAGGCGTCCTGCTGCGACTTGTTGAAACGGTGCACTTCGTCGACGAACAGGATGGTCCGTCGTCCGTACTGGGCCGCCTGCTGCTTGGCGACTTCCACCGCCTGGCGGATCTCCTTGACCCCGGCGAGCACCGCCGAGACCGTTTCGAAATGCGCGTCGCAGAACTGCGCCAGCAGCCGCGCCAGGGTGGTCTTGCCGACCCCCGGCGGGCCCCAGAAGATCATCGAATGCAGCGCGCCCTGCTCCAGGGCCTCGCGCAGCGGCTTGCCACGGGCCAGCAGGTGCTGCTGGCCGACGTATTCGTCCAGGTTGGCCGGGCGCATGCGCGCGGCCAGGGGCTGGGCAACCGGTTCACTGCGAAACAGGTCCATGGACGGCTGTACGACCTCTTACTCTTGGATCACATCCGCGCCTTTGGGGATGTCGAACTTGAACTTGCTCGCCGGCACCGGCTCGTTGGCCTTGACCGCGGTGAAGACGATGTTGGTGCGCTGGCCGACGCTGTCGATCAGTTGCATGTCATTGACCAGGCCCTTGCGGAACGACAGGCGCAGGGAGTCGAACAGGGTGTCCTTGGTCTTCGGGCGCAGTTCGAAGTCCATCACTTCGCCCTGCTCCTTCGAGCTGATGTCGAAGCTCTGGCTGATCTTCGACACGTCACCCGACAGCAGCAGCGCCGGGGTCTGGGTCAGGCGCTGGTCGAGCTTCTTGATGGTCGCCTGCTCCAGGTCCGGATCCCACAGGGTGACCTTGGCCCCGTCGGACACCACCACCTGCTCCTGCGGCGCGTCGGTGTGCCAGTAGAACAGGCCGGGACGCTGTACCGCCATCTGCCCGGTGGTTTCCTGCAGTTGGGTGCCGCTGGCGTCGAGGGTCAGCTGGGAGAAATTGGCACTGATGGTCTTCGAGTTGTTCAACAGCTGGGTCAACCGGGCCACGTCGGCCTCGGCGGCGAAGAGCGAAGCGCTGGACAGGCTCAGCGCGGAAACCAACATCATGCGAATCAGGCGCATGGCAATCCTCGTTGCAGAATGAATGAACCGGCGGGCGTCGTTGCCCGCCAGTGAAACCTGGGCATCAGTCGCGCGGCGATCCCGGGGCGATGACTTCGCGGGAACCGTTGGTGTTCATCGGCGTGACCACGCCGGCCATCTCCATCGCCTCGATCATCCGCGCGGCACGGTTGTAGCCGATCTTCAGCTTGCGCTGCACCGCGGAAATCGAAGCACGACGGCTTTCCAGGACGAACTGCACCGCCTCGTCGTAGAGCGCGTCGGTCTCGGCGTCCTCGCCGCCTTCACCGCCGCCACCGCCGTCGAAGCCGCTACCGGCTTCCTCGACACCGTTGAGGATGTCGTCGTTGTAGTCGGGAGCACCGCGCAACTTCCAGGCCTCGACCACGCGATGCACCTCGTCGTCGGAAACGAAGGCGCCGTGCACCCGGATCGGCAGGCTGGTGCCCGGCGGCATGTAGAGCATGTCGCCGTGGCCGAGCAGCTGTTCCGCGCCACCCTGGTCGATGATGGTCCGCGAGTCGATCTTGCTCGACACCTGGAACGCCATGCGCGTCGGGATGTTGGCCTTGATCAGGCCGGTGATGACGTCCACCGACGGGCGCTGGGTGGCGAGGATCAGGTGGATACCGGCGGCCCGCGCCTTCTGTGCGATACGCGCGATCAGCTCTTCGACCTTCTTGCCGACGATCATCATCATGTCGGCGAATTCGTCCACCACCACCACGATGGTCGGCAGGGTATGCAGGGTTGGCGGCACGTCGTCCATGCTTTCGCGGCGGAACATCGGGTCGTAGATCGGCTCGCCGGCTTCCTCGGCGTCCTTGATCTTGCGGTTGAAGCCGGCCAGGTTGCGCACGCCCATCGCTGCCATCAGCTTGTAGCGCCGCTCCATCTCGGCGACGCTCCAGCGCAGGGCGTTGGCGGCATCCTTCATGTCGGTGACCACCGGGCAGAGCAGGTGCGGAATGCCTTCGTAGATCGACAGTTCGAGCATCTTCGGGTCGATCATGATCAGCTTGGCGTCTTCCGGCCCCGACTTGAACAGGATCGACAGGATCATCGCGTTCACCCCGACCGATTTACCGGAACCGGTGGTACCGGCCACCAGCAGGTGCGGCATCTTCGCCAGGTCGGTGATCACCGGCTTGCCGCCGATGTCGTGGCCGAGGGCCATGGTCACCGGCGACTTGGCCTCGTCGTACTGCGGCGAGGACAGCACTTCGGAGAAACGCACGATCTGCCGGTCTTCGTTGGGGATCTCGATACCGACGGTGGTCTTGCCCGGAATCACTTCGACCACGCGCACGCTGGTCACCGCCAGGGAGCGCGCGAGGTCCTTGGCCAGGTTGGCGATGCGGCTGACCTTCACGCCGGCGGCCGGCTGGATTTCGTAGCGGGTGATCACCGGGCCCGGGTGGATCGAGTCCACCGACACCTCGACACCGAATTCCTTGAGCTTGATTTCCAGCAGTTGGCCGACACCCGCCAGCGACTCCGGCGAATAGTTGACCTGCTTCTTTTCCGCCGGATCGAGAATCGAGATCGGCGGCAGCGTACCTTCGACGGCGCTGTCGACGAACAGCGGCGCCTGCTTCTCCTTCTGCACGCGCTTGCTCGGCTCTGGCGCCTTGGCCGGGGCCGGCATGATCACCGGCGGCGCTTTCTCTTCGCGCTCGGCGACATGCCTGGCCAGCGCCTGGTCGCGCTCGATGATGCGCTCGCGGGCCTTGGCCTGCTCGCGACGATCCGGAACGACCGGGGCCACCACTTCATTGACCTGCTGATCGACCTCGCGCAATTGCGCGACCAGTTGCTTGCGCTCGATGCGGGCATTCCACCAGCGGCTGGCGGCGCCCTGGATCAATTCGAACAGATCGAGGGTGATCTTGCCGGTGATGTCCATCACCTTGAACCACGACAGGTCGGTGAACACGGTCAGGCCGAAAAGGAACAGGGCGATGAACATCAGGGTACTGCCCTGCACGTTCAGGGCGTTCTTCGCCAGATCGCCGAGGCTCTCGCCCAGCGCACCGCCCGCCGACGCCGGCAGGCTCGGCGCGGAATGGAAATGGATATGCGCCAGCGCGGCCCCGGACAGGACCAGGAACACCAGGCCGATCAGGCGCCAGGAGAACAGCCAGCCGCTCCACTGCCAGGGCTGATGGCGTTCGCGGAAGATCTGCCAGGTCTTGATCGCCAGCAGCAAAGGGAAAATGTAGGCGAAGTAACCCAGCACCATGAACAGGATGTCGGCGAAGAAGGCACCGGCACGGCCCGCGGCGTTCTGCACCTGGTCGACGTTGCTGGTGTGACTGAAGCCGGGATCGGCCTGGTCGTAGGTCAGCAATGCCATCCACAGATAAAGGCACAGGGCGCCCATGGCAATCAGGGCACCTTCCTTGAGCCTGTAATGCAACTGCTGGCGCCAGAGCGGCTCGGGATTGGGTGTTGCTGTGGGTTTCTTCAAAACTCGTCTATTCCTGCGCCTTGAGCGCGTCCAACCGTGATTGACCAAAGGGGAGCGGTCAACAAATCACTACTTTTAACATTACTGCCGAACGATCGCCATTACGGCTCGGCGGAACGAGCCATGACAGGGGCAAAATTCCCCTGCAACAATTTGAGCACGCATTTTCTTTTGTGACAAAGGCTTATGCGGTGTTTTTGCGTAGTTGGGACAACTGTCGTCGGGTTAAGTTGCGCTGCGTGGCAAGAGGCCATGCGCCTGCGTCACAACGGGCTTGTCCGAAGACGCGGGTTCGGGTCATGCTGGACGCCCTCCCCTTCCGTGTCGATGACAATGCTCACCTGGCTGAACCGCAATACGCTGGACTTCCCGCCCCTGGAAAGCGCCCTGCGCGATCCCGACGGCCTGCTGGCCGCGGGCGGCGATCTGCGCCCGGAACGCCTGGTCCAGGCTTATCGCCACGGCTGCTTCCCCTGGTATCAGGATGGCCAGCCGATCCTGTGGTGGTCGCCCGATCCGCGCACGGTGATGTTTCCGGACGAACTGCACGTGTCCCGGTCATTGCGCAAATTCATTCGCCAAGGCCACTACCAGGTCAGTTTCGACCAGGACTTTGCCGCGGTGATCCGCGCCTGTGCTGCGCCGCGCGCCTATGCCGACGGCACCTGGATCACCGACAGCATGCAGGCGGCCTACATCGAGCTGCACAAGCGCGGCCTCGCCCATTCGGTCGAGGTGCGCCGCGACGGTGAACTGGTCGGCGGCCTCTACGGCCTGGCCATGGGACGCCTGTTCTTTGGCGAATCCATGTTCAGTCGCGCCGACAACGCCTCCAAGGTGGGCTTCGTCACGCTGGTGGAGCACCTGCGCGACGCCGGTTTCGTCCTCATCGACTGCCAGATGCCCACCGACCACCTGCACAGTCTGGGCGCCCGCCCTATCGCCAGGGCGAGCTTCGCCGACTATCTGCGCCAGTACCTGGACCAACCCAATCGCGCCACCTGGACCTGTCCCCCGGCCGTTTGCTAGGCGAGTTTTCACAGCTGGCTTACAATTAGTAAAAAACACCTGCCGAGGGGTTGATCATGACTGAGTTGGCGCGGTTGAAGTTCTATGCCACTCAACCCCATGCCTGCAGCTACCTGCCTGACGAGCAGGCCACCACGCTGTTTCTCGATCCGAGCCAGCCGATGGACGCCACCGTCTATGCGGACCTGTCGGAAATGGGCTTTCGTCGCAGTGGCGACCACCTTTACCGGCCCCATTGCCAGAACTGCAATGCCTGCGTACCGGCGCGGATTCCGGCTGCGCGTTTCTCCCCCAACCGCCAGCAGAAACGCATCATCAAGCGCAACGCCGACCTGGTGGTGACCCCTGCCCGCCCGTCGTTCAACGAAGAGTACTTCGACCTGTATCGGCGCTATATAGAGCAACGCCACTCGGATGGCGACATGTACCCGCCAAGCCGCGACCAGTTTTCCACCTTCCTGGTCCGCGACCTGCCGTTTTCACGTTTCTACGAGTTCCGCCTGGAGGGTCGCCTGGTCGCCGTGGCGGTAACCGACCTGCTGCCCAACGGCCTGTCGGCGGTGTACACCTTCTACGAACCGAACGAGGAACGACGTAGCCTCGGCCGCTTCGCCATTCTCTGGCAGGTCGGCGAAACCCTGCGCCTGGGGCTGGATGCGGTTTACCTCGGCTACTGGATCAAGAACTGCAAAAAAATGAACTACAAGACCCAGTACCGCCCCATCGAACTGCTGATCAACCAGCGCTGGGTCACCCTGAACTGAAAACCTTGGCTTGACCTTCCTTTTTCGGGCACAATGCACGCCACTTTTTGTAGCCGGGTGCTTCTGTGGCCGGCCATAACTGAACACCGAGGGCTTTACTGCATGTCGAAAGAAGACAGCTTCGAAATGGAAGGCACTGTCGTCGACACCCTGCCCAACACCATGTTCCGCGTGGAGTTGGAAAACGGGCACGTCGTAACCGCGCACATCTCCGGAAAGATGCGCAAGAACTACATCCGTATCCTGACTGGCGACAAGGTCCGCGTCGAACTGACGCCGTACGACCTGAGCAAAGGGCGCATCACCTACCGCGCCCGCTAAACGTCGATACGACGAAAAAGCCCGGCTGATGCCGGGCTTTTTCGTTGCCGCAGAAAACCGCGGGGCAAGCCCCGCGATTATCGTCAGGCCATTTCCGCCGTGGTTTCGAAGTCGAAGACCAGTTCGCCATCGCGGATATCGACATGCACCACACCGCCATGCTCGGCCAGCTCGCCGAACAGGATCTCCTCGGCCAGCGGCCGCTTGATCTTGTCCTGGATAAGCCGTGCCATCGGCCGCGCGCCCATCTGCGCATCGTAGCCGCCTGTCGCCAGCCAGCTGCGCGCCGCATCGGACACCTCCAGCAGGACGCGCTTGTCCTCCAGTTGCGCCTGCAGCTCGGTGAGGAACTTGTCCACCACGCTCTTGATGGTTTCGTGAGTGAGGCGACCGAACTGGATGATGGTATCCAGACGGTTGCGGAACTCCGGCGTGAAGCTCTTCTTGATCACTTCCATCGCGTCGGACGAATGATCCTGATGAGTGAAACCGATCGACGCACGGGCCGCGGTTTCCGCACCGGCGTTGGTGGTCATGATCAGGATCACGTTGCGGAAGTCCGCCTTGCGCCCGTTGTTGTCGGTCAGGGTACCGTGGTCCATGACCTGCAGCAGCAGGTTGAAGACTTCCGGATGCGCCTTCTCGATCTCGTCGAGCAGCAACACGCAGTGCGGCTGCTTGGTGATCGCCTCGGTGAGCAGACCGCCCTGGTCGAAGCCGACATAACCTGGAGGTGCACCGATCAGGCGCGACACGGTGTGCCGCTCCATGTACTCGGACATGTCGAAACGTACCAGCTCGACCCCCAGCGCCTTGGCCAGTTGCCGCGCCACCTCGGTCTTGCCGACCCCGGTCGGGCCGGAGAACAGGAAGGACCCGACCGGCTTGTCCGGTGCCTTGAGGCCGGCACGAGAAAGCTTGATCGCGGTGGCCAGCGAGTCGATGGCCGCATCCTGACCGAACACGGTCAGCTTCAGGTCGCGCTCCAGGTTGCGCAGCAGCTCCTTGTCGGAACTGGTGACGTGTTTTGGCGGAATCCGCGCGATCTTGGCGACGATGTCCTCGACCTGCGGCACCTCGATGCGCTTGACCCGCGCCTCGACCGGTTGCAGACGCTGATAGGCGCCCGCTTCGTCGATCACGTCGATGGCCTTGTCCGGCATGTGCCGATCATTGATGTAGCGCGCCGCCAGTTCAGCCGCGGCACGCAGGGCTTCATCGCTGTACTCGATGCTGTGATGCGACTCGAAACGACCTTTGAGCCCGCGCAGGATGCCGACGGTATCTTCCACCGACGGCTCGCTGACATCGACTTTCTGGAAGCGCCGCGCCAGTGCCCGGTCCTTCTCGAAGATGCCGCGGAACTCCTGGAAGGTGGTCGAACCGATGCAGCGGATATCGCCGGAAGACAGCAACGGCTTGAGCAGGTTCGAGGCGTCCATCACCCCGCCGGATGCCGCACCGGCACCGATGATGGTGTGAATTTCGTCGATGAACAGGATCGCTTGCGGACGTTTGCGCAGCTCTCCGAGCAGCGCCTTGAAGCGCTTCTCGAAATCACCGCGGTATTTGGTTCCGGCCAGCAGGGCGCCGAGGTCGAGGGAGTAGACCACGCTGTGGGACAGCAAGTCCGGCACCTGGCCATCGACGATACGCTTGGCCAGCCCCTCGGCGATGGCGGTCTTGCCGACACCGGCCTCACCGACCAGCAACGGATTGTTCTTGCGCCGCCGGGCGAGGATCTGCGCTACCCGTTCGACTTCGGTTTCACGACCGACCAGCGGATCGATCCGGCCCTGACGGGCCAGCTCGTTGAGGTTGCTGGCATAGGCGTCCAGAGGATTGCCCGAGGACGAGGTTTCGCCACCGTCCTCGTCCTGCATGTCCTGTTCGCCTTCCTGGTGTTCGCCGTGTCCCGGAACCTTGGAAATGCCGTGGGCGATGTAGTTGACCACATCGATGCGAGCCACGCTTTGCTGCTTGAGCAGGAACACCGCCTGGCTTTCCTGCTCACTGAAAATCGCTACCAGCACATTGGCACCGGTCACTTCACGCTTGCCCGAGCTCTGTACATGGAAAACGGCACGCTGCAGCACCCGCTGGAAGCCCAGGGTCGGCTGGGTCTCACGGTCCTCGTCGTGCACGGGGATCAAAGGAGTAGTGGAGTCGATGAACTCCTGCAGATCGTGTTTGAGCTTGTCGAGATTTGCGCCGCATGCGCGCAGAACGGTGGCGGCTGCCTCGTTGTCCAGCAATGCCAGCAGAAGGTGCTCGACGGTCATGAACTCATGACGCTTCGAGCGCGCCTCCTTGAAGGCCAGATTGAGGGTGACTTCGAGCTCGCGGTTTAACATAGCTTCACCTCATACCCAAGTGGTCGGCGATTAACCGTCCTTCTCGATTTCACAGAGTAGCGGATGCTGGCTTTCCCTGGCGTATTGGTTGACCTGCATGGCCTTGGTCTCGGCGATGTCGCGGGTAAACAATCCGCACACTGCCCGCCCTTCTGTATGGACGGCCAGCATGACCTTGGTCGCCAGCTCGCGGTTCAGGTTAAAAAACACCTCGAGCACTTCGACGACGAAATCCATCGGTGTGTAGTCATCGTTGAACAAAACCACCTTGTACATCGGTGGCGCCTGCAGCGCCGGCTTGGATTCCTGTACGGCCAGGCCGGAACTATCGTCCTCATGCGATTGCGGGCGATCCTGATTGAATGTTAGTCGAATCTGGCTATGTGCATGCATGGAAAGAATTTCATCATTTCGACAGGTTAAGGTTGTGGGTTGACCGCTGTAACCGGCGCAGAATACGGCTCGTCGCCTGACCTTGACTATCGGCAAAACGGTGTTACAACCAATAAGAACCCACCGTGGTCGATAAAGATCCGCGCAGTCAACCAGAAATTTCGCAGGTTCGTATGCGGATGGAGTGGATGATACTCCAGTGATGGAGTCCTTTGCAGAGGGATATGAGGATGGCAAGCGGTAAAGTCAAGTGGTTCAACAATGCGAAGGGTTACGGCTTCATCAATGAAGACGGCAAATCGGATGACCTGTTCGCGCATTACTCGGCAATCCAGATGGACGGCTACAAGACGCTGAAAGCCGGACAGGCCGTAACTTTCGAAATTCTTCAGGGCCCCAACGGATTGCTGGCCAAGAACATCCAGGCTTGTAAAACCGGCAGCGAGGTCCAGAACGCCACGTCCACAGCCGCAAGCATCTGACCACAGGCAGCATTTTCAGTCGAAACCGGCCAACCGCCCCGAGACGGTCGGCCGGTTTTTTCTTTACATGTGCTTGATCAGCGCTTCACCGAAGCCGGAGGACGAGACCAGGGTCGCGCCTTCCATCAGTCGCTCGAAGTCGTAGGTCACGGTCTTGGCGCGGATCGCGCCGTTGGTGCCCTTGATGATCAGGTCGGCCGCCTCGGTCCAGCCCAGGTGGCGCAGCATCATCTCCGCGGACAGGATCACCGAGCCCGGGTTCACCTGATCCTTGCCGGCGTACTTCGGCGCGGTGCCGTGGGTCGCTTCGAACATCGCCACGGTGTCGGACAGGTTGGCGCCCGGCGCGATACCGATACCGCCCACTTCCGCTGCCAGGGCATCGGACAGGTAGTCACCGTTGAGGTTGAGGGTGGCGATCACGTCATATTCGGCAGGACGCAGCAGGATCTGCTGGAGCATCGCGTCGGCGATGGCATCCTTGACGATGACTTCACGACCGGTTTTCGGGTTCTTGAACTTCATCCACGGGCCGCCATCCAGCAACTCGGCGCCGAACTCGTTCTTCGCCACTTCGTAGCCCCAGTCCTTGAAGGCACCTTCGGTGAACTTCATGATGTTGCCCTTGTGCACGATGGTCAGCGACTTGCGGTCGTTGTCCACGACATATTGCAGGGCCTTGCGCACCAGGCGCTGGGTGCCTTCCTTCGACACCGGCTTGACGCCGATACCGCAGTCCTGGTCGAAACGGATCTTGGTGACCCCCATTTCCTCCTTGAGGAACTTGATCACCTTGTTCGCCTCCGGCGACCCGGCCTTCCACTCGATGCCGGCATAGATGTCCTCGGAGTTCTCGCGGAAGATCACCATGTCGACGTCACCCGGCTTCTTCACCGGACTCGGCACGCCGTCGAACCACACCACGGGGCGCAGGCAGACGTAGAGGTCGAGTTGCTGGCGCAGGGCCACGTTGAGAGAACGAATGCCGCCACCGACCGGGGTAGTCAGCGGCCCCTTGATGGAAACCACGTAATCCTTCACCGCATCGAGGGTTTCCTGGGGCAGCCAGGTGTCCTGGTCATAGACCTGGGTGGCCTTCTCGCCGGCATAGACTTCCATCCAGGAAATCTTGCGCTTGCCGCCGTAAGCCTTCTCGACCGCAGCGTCGACCACTTTGATCATGACCGGGGTGACATCGACGCCAATGCCGTCGCCTTCAATGAACGGGATGATCGGATTGTCTGGAACATTGAGAGAATGGTCTGCGTTGACGGTGATTTTGTCGCCGACTGCCGGAACCTCGATTTTCTGGTATCCCATGCTGCACTCCGCTTTTTTCTTGGTTTGAAGTCCTGCAATCCCCAGAGCCTAACCCACTTGGCGGCGAACGGGAACCTTGTCGCCAAAACCGTCACAAAGCGGGAAAACGCTCTACGTCTTTGGTCTATAGACGATTATCCGATATGTTCGCCTTGATGATTAGGACCAAGGAATTGGTATACTGCGCCGGTGACTCAAGGGTCACTCGGGGCGAGATGTCCGCTACAGGCCCCGCGGCCCCGACAAGACTGGACTGTTACCGCGGTCCAGCCGTTTGACACTCGACTGATGCAACCCACCATCACAGCCCGGGATCCTCGACTTTCCGCTCATGGATGTGTCTGAGCGAAGCGCTTACCCTGCGCGCCCTACCGAGATTCCGAGCACGCTCAGCAAAACAGAGAGTTAACCCGAATATGTCCACCCGATCCAAGATCATCTACACCTTCACCGACGAAGCCCCCGCCCTCGCCACCTTCTCGCTGCTCCCTATCGTCGAAGCCTTCACCGCTACCGCCGACATCGCGGTAGAAACCCGGGACATCTCTCTCGCGGGTCGCATCCTCTCCGCCTTCCCAGAACAGCTCGGCGCCGACAAGCAAGTGGCCGACCACCTGGCGGAACTGGGCCGACTGGCGACCACCCCTGAAGCCAACATCATCAAGCTGCCGAACATCAGCGCCTCGGTTCCACAACTGAAAGCCGCGATCAAGGAGCTGCAAGGCAAGGGCTACAACGTCCCGGACTATCCGGAAGCACCGGCCAACGACGCCGAGAAGGAAGCCCGCGCCCGCTACGACCGCATCAAGGGCAGCGCCGTGAACCCGGTCCTGCGCGAAGGCAACTCCGACCGCCGCGCCCCGCTGTCGGTCAAGAACTATGCCCGCAAGCACCCGCACAAGATGGGCGCCTGGGCCGCTGACTCCCAGTCCCACGTCGCTCACATGAGCCACGGCGACTTCTACGGCAGCGAAAAAGCCGCACTCATCGAAGCCGATGACAGCCTGCGTATCGAATTGCTGGGCAAGGACGGCGCCACCACCGTCCTGAAAGAAAAAACCGCGGTCAAGGCCGGCGAGATCGTCGACTGCGCGGTCATGAGCACCAAGGCCCTGCGCGCCTTCGTCGCCAAGGAAATCGAAGACGCCAAGGCCAGTGGCGTACTGCTCTCGGCCCACCTGAAAGCCACCATGATGAAGGTCTCCGACCCGATCATGTTCGGCCAGATCGTCGCCGAGTACTACGCCGACGCGCTGAACAAGCACGCCGCCGTCCTCGAGGAAATCGGCTTCAACCTGAACAACGGCATCGGCGACCTGTACGCCCGCATCAAGTCCCTGCCAGCCGAGCAGCAGGCGCAGATCGAAGCCGACATCCAGGCCGTCTACGCCGTTCGCCCGGCCCTGGCCATGGTCAACTCCGACAAGGGCATCACCAACCTGCACGTGCCGAGCGACGTGATCGTCGACGCCTCGATGCCGGCGATGATCCGTGACTCGGGCAAGATGTGGAACACCGCAGGCCAGCTGCAGGACACCAAGGCACTGATCCCGGACCGTTGCTACGCGACCATCTACCAGGCCGTGATCGAAGACTGCAAGAAACACGGCGCCTTCGACCCGACCACCATGGGCAGCGTGCCGAACGTCGGCCTGATGGCACAGAAAGCCGAAGAGTACGGCTCTCACGACAAGACCTTCCAGGCCAAGGCCGACGGCACCATCCGCGTCGTGGACAGCAAGGGCAACCTGCTGCTGCAACAGGAAGTGGAAGCAGGCGACATCTTCCGCATGTGCCAGACCAAGGACGCACCGATCCAGGACTGGGTCAAGCTGGCCGTCAACCGTGCTCGCGCCAGCAGCACCCCGGCGATCTTCTGGCTCGACCCGCAACGCGCCCACGACGGCGTGCTGATCGAGAAAGTGCAGAAGTACCTGAAGGATCACGACACCACCGGCCTGGACATCCGTGTCCTGGCCCCGGTCGAAGCGATGAAGGTTTCCCTGGAGCGCATCCGCGCCGGCCAGGACACCATCTCGGTCACCGGCAACGTGCTGCGCGACTACCTGACCGACCTGTTCCCGATCATGGAACTGGGCACCAGCGCCAAGATGCTGTCGATCGTGCCGCTGATGAACAACGGCGGTCTGTTCGAGACCGGCGCTGGCGGTTCGGCGCCGAAGCACGTGCAGCAACTGGTCGAGGAAAACTTCCTGCGCTGGGACTCCCTGGGTGAATTCCTTGCCCTGGCCGCGTCCCTGGAGCACCTGGGCAACGCCTACGCCAACCCGAAAGCCAAGGTACTGGCGGCAACCCTGGACCAGGCCACCGGCCAGTTCCTGGATGGCAACAAGTCCCCGGCACGCAAGGTCGGCGGCATCGACAACCGTGGCAGCCACTTCTACCTGACCCTGTTCTGGGCCCAGGCACTGGCCGCCCAGAGCGAAGACGCCGCCCTGCAGGCGCGCTTCGCCCCGCTGGCCAAGGTCCTGAGCGAGAACGAAGCGACCATCGTCGCCGAGCTCAACGCCGTCCAGGGCAAACCAGCCGAAATCGGTGGCTACTACTTCACCGACGTCGAGCTGACCAGCAAAGTGATGCGCCCAAGCCAGACCTTCAACAGCGCGATCGCCGCACTGTAAAGGCCGCTTAAGCAGCAAGGAAAACCCCGGCCACGCACCGGGGTTTTTCTATTTCTCCGAACGCCCCCGTAGGAGCTGGCTTGCCTGCGAAAGGACCGCGAAGCGGTCCCAAACCGTGTTGCCAATGAGATTTTCGGGACCGCGCCGCGGTCCTTTCGCAGGCAAGCCAGCTCCTACGGGGGGCGGCGCAACGCTCAACAAGGACTCCACCATGACCTGGCAACCCCACATCACCGTCGCCACCATCGTCGAAGACCAGGGCCGCTTCCTCCTGGTCGAGGAATTCAAGGCCGGCAAGCACGTCTTCAACCAGCCCGCCGGCCACCTGGAGGCCAACGAGACCCTGCTCCAGGCCGCGTTGCGGGAAACCCTCGAAGAAACCGCCTGGGACGTCGAACTCACCGGCGTCGTCGGCATCTACCTGTATACCGCCCCCAGCAATGGCGTGACCTACCAGCGCATCTGCTTCGCCGCCAGGCCCGTGAAGCACCATGCCGAACGCGCCCTGGACAGCGATATCGTGCGCGCCGTGTGGATGACCCACGAGGAACTGCTCGCCGATCCGCAACGCTGGCGCAGCGAATTGGTACCACAGTGCATCGAGGACTACCTCAGCGGTCCGCTGCACAGCCTGGCGCTGATCCGCAACTAAGGTGCCTTTCGCCTTGCAGGACGCAGCCTGATAGAATCGTCGTCTTTTTCCAGATACGCACCCATAGCCATGTCCGAACCAGCTCTCCAAGAACCCGAAAAGACCCGCGTCATCGTCGGCATGTCCGGCGGCGTGGACTCTTCCGTTTCCGCCCTCCTGCTGATGGAGCAGGGCTACCAGGTGGAAGGCCTGTTCATGAAGAACTGGGAAGAGGACGACGGCACCGAATACTGCACCGCCCGCGAAGACCTGGCCGACGCCCAGGCCGTGTGCGACCGCATCGGCATCAAGCTGCACACCGCCAACTTCGCCGCGGAATACTGGGACAACGTCTTCGAGCACTTCCTCGAGGAGTACAAGGCCGGCCGCACGCCGAACCCGGACATCCTGTGCAACCGTGAGATCAAGTTCAAGGCGTTCCTCGACTACGCCCTGGCCCTGGGCGCCGACCTGATCGCCACCGGCCACTACGTGCGCCGCCGCGATATCGACGGCCGCACCGAACTGCTCAAGGGCCTCGATCCGAACAAGGACCAGAGCTATTTCCTCCACGCCGTCGGCGGCGAGCAGATCGCCCGCACCCTGTTCCCGGTGGGCGAACTGGAAAAGCCCGAAGTCCGCGCCATCGCTGAGAAACATGGCCTGGCCACGGCGAAGAAGAAGGACTCCACCGGCATCTGCTTCATCGGCGAACGTCGTTTCAGCGACTTCCTCAAGCAGTACCTGCCCGCCCAACCAGGCGAGATCCAGACCACCGATGGCGAGGTCATCGGCCAGCACCACGGCCTGATGTACCACACCATCGGCCAGCGCCAGGGCCTTGGCATCGGCGGTCTCAAGGACGCCGGCGACGAGCCGTGGTACGTGCTGGAAAAAGACCTGTCGCGCAACGTGCTGGTGGTCGGCCAGGGCAACGAACACCCGTGGCTGTTCTCCCGCGCCCTGCTCGCCTCGGAGATTTTCTGGGTCAACCCGATCGACCTGTCCGTGCCGCGGCGCCTGACCGCCAAGGTGCGCTACCGCCAGAGCGACCAGGACTGCACCCTGGAGCGCACCGCCAGCGGTTATCGCGCGGTGTTCGACGAGCCGCAGCGCGCGGTGACGCCCGGTCAGTCCGTGGTGTTCTACGACGGTGAAGTCTGCCTCGGTGGCGGTGTGATCGAGATCGCCGAGCCGTGGAGCAGCCGCGGATGAACCAGACGCAGGAACAATTGATCGCGCTGGGCGGTGTGTTCCAGGCCGCCGTGCTGGTGGACCGCATCGCCCGCACCGGCTCGGCCAGCGAAGCCAACATCGGCTGCATGCTCGGCAGCCTGCTGGTGCGCGACCCGAAGGACACCCTGGAAGTCTTCGGCGGCGACGACATCAACCTGCGCGACGGCTACCGCGCCCTGGCCAGTGCCCTCGAGCGCGACCCCGGTAGCCTGCAGCGCGAGCCGCTGCGCTACGCCCTGTCCATGCTCGGCCTGGAACGCCAACTGGCCAAGCGTGACGACATGCTGGAAACCATCGGCAATCGCCTGCCGCAGATCCAGTCCCAGGCCGATCACTTCGGCCTGGTTCACGAAAACGTCATCGCCTCGAGCGGCGCGCTGTATCAGGATACGTTGAGCACCCTGCGCCAGCGCATCCAGGTGCATGGCGACATGCGCCACCTGCAGCAGACCAACAACGCCTCGAAGATTCGCGCCCTGCTGCTTGCCGGCATCCGCGCCGCGCGCCTCTGGCGGCAGTTGGGCGGGCATCGCTGGCAGCTGGTGTTCAGCCGCCGCAAACTGCTGCGCGAGCTTTACCCGATGCTTCGCGGCTGACAGTACCTTTTGTCAGCCACCCGACTCCGGCGCATTTTTCATGTATGATATGCGCCCTCTTAAAAGCCTGACTGTCCGAGAACACCCCATGCAGCTCTCCTCGCTCACTGCGGTTTCCCCTGTAGACGGCCGCTACGCCGGCAAAACCCAGGCCCTGCGCCCCATTTTCAGCGAATACGGCCTGATCCGTTTCCGCGCCCTGGTCGAAGTACGCTGGCTCCAGCGCCTGGCCGCCCACCCGCAGATCGCCGAGGTTCCGGCCTTCTCCGCCGACGCCAACGCACTGCTCAATGGCCTGGCCGACGACTTCACCCTCGAGCACGCCGAGCGCGTCAAGGAAATCGAGCGCACCACCAACCACGACGTCAAGGCCATCGAGTACCTGCTCAAGGAGCAGGCCGCCAAGCTGCCGGAACTGGCCAAGGTCAGCGAGTTCATCCACTTCGCCTGCACCAGCGAGGACATCAACAACCTGTCCCACGCCCTGATGCTGCGTGAAGGCCGTGACAGCGTGCTGCTGCCGCTGATGCGCCAGATCGCCGAAGCCATCCGCACCCTGGCGCACCGCTTCGCCGACGTGCCGATGCTGTCGCGCACCCACGGCCAGCCGGCGTCGCCGACCACCCTGGGCAAAGAGCTGGCCAACGTCGTCTACCGCCTGGAGCGGCAGATCGCGCAGGTCGCCGCCGTACCGCTGCTGGGCAAGATCAACGGCGCCGTGGGCAACTACAACGCGCACCTGTCGGCCTACCCGCAGATCGACTGGGAAGCCAACGCCCGCGCCTTCATCGAAGACGAGCTGGGCCTGGTGTTCAACCCGTACACCACGCAGATCGAGCCGCACGACTACATCGCCGAGCTGTTCGACGCGATCGCCCGCTTCAACACCATCCTCATCGACTTCGACCGCGACGTCTGGGGCTACATCTCGCTGGGCTACTTCAAGCAGAAGACCGTCGCCGGCGAAATCGGCTCCTCGACCATGCCGCACAAGGTCAACCCGATCGACTTCGAGAACTCCGAAGGCAACCTGGGCATCGCCAACGCGCTGTTCCAGCACCTGGCCAGCAAGCTGCCGATCTCCCGCTGGCAGCGTGACCTGACCGACTCCACCGTGCTGCGCAACCTCGGTGTCGGCTTCGCCCACAGCGTGATCGCCTACGAAGCCAGCCTCAAAGGCATCGGCAAGCTGGAAATCAACACCGCACGCATCGCCGAAGACCTGGACGCCTGCTGGGAAGTCCTGGCCGAGCCGATCCAGACCGTGATGCGCCGCTACGACATCGAGAACCCCTACGAGAAGCTCAAGGAGCTGACTCGTGGCAAGGGCATCAGCCCGCAGGCGCTGCTGACCTTCATCGACGGCCTGGACATGCCAGCCGAAGCTCGCGAAGAGCTGAAGAAGCTGACCCCTGCCAGCTACATCGGTAACGCAGCGGCGCAAGCCAAGCGCGTCTGATCCGCGACCCGCGTTTTAACGCCCGGCCGAGCCGGGCGTTTTTATTCCTGAAAGAAAATTGTCTTTTTTCAATAGGTTAATCATGAATCCTGATATCCCACTGCAGCTTCTCGGCGGTTTGACCGCGCGCCAGTTCATGCGCGACTACTGGCAGAAAAAACCGTTGCTGGTCCGTCAGGCCTTTACCGATTTCGAAAGCCCCATCGACGCCGACGAACTGGCCGGCCTGGCCCTGGAAGAAGAAGTCGAATCGCGCCTGGTGCTCGAACACGGCGAAACCCCGTGGGAACTGCGCCGCGGCCCGTTCACCGAAGACACCTTCAGCACCCTGCCGGAGCGTGACTGGACCCTGCTGGTGCAGTCGGTCGACCAGTTCGTCCCCGAGGTCGCCGAACTGCTGGAGCACTTCCGCTTCCTGCCGAGCTGGCGCATCGACGACGTGATGATCAGCTTCGCCGCGCCAGGTGGCAGCGTCGGCCCGCACTTCGACAACTACGACGTGTTCCTCCTGCAGGGCCACGGCAAGCGCAACTGGAAAGTCGGGCAGATGTGCAACAGCGACAGCGCCCTGCTGGAGCATGCCGACCTGCGTATCCTCGCCGACTTCGAGCAGAGCGACGAGTGGGTCCTGGAGCCCGGCGACATGCTCTACCTGCCGCCACGCCTGGCGCACTACGGCGTTGCCGAAGACGACTGCCTGACCTACTCGGTAGGCTTCCGCGCGCCAAGCGCCGCCGAAGTGCTGACCCACTTCACCGATTTCCTCGGCCAGTTCCTCACCGATGAAGAGCGCTACAGCGACGCCGATGCCCAGCCGGTCAGCGACGATCCCCACCAGATCCAGCACGATGCCCTCGGTCGCCTGAAAAGCCTGCTCAACGAGCACATGGGCGACGAACGCCTGCTGCTGACCTGGTTCGGCCAGTTCATGACCGAGCCACGCTACCCGGAACTGGTCAGCGGCGAAGAACTGAGCGAAGAAGACCTGGTCGACAGCCTGGAGCAAGGCGCGATCATCATCCGCAATCCGAGCGCGCGCCTGGCCTGGTCGGAAGTGGACGACAACCTGCTGCTCTTCGCCAGCGGCCAGAGCCGCCTGCTGCCGGGCCATCTGCGCGAACTGCTGAAGCTGATCTGCGCCGCCGACGCCCTGCACATCGAGAACCTGGCCGACTGGCTGGGCGACGAAACCGGCCTGGAACTGGTCTGCCAACTGGTCAAGCAAGGAAGCCTGGGGTTCGCCAATGAATAAGATCAAGGTCCGTCTGGCCGACTGGCACAAGGACAACGCCGATATCCGGCGCATTCGCGAGGCGGTATTCATCGCCGAGCAGAACGTGCCGCCAGAGCTGGAATGGGATTCGGACGACAACGACGCGATCCACTTCCTTGCCGTCGAGGACGACTACGCCATCGGTACCGCGCGCCTGCTGCCGGACGGCCAGATCGGCCGGGTTTCGGTGCTCAAGGACTGGCGCGGCCTGAAAGTCGGCGATGCGCTGATGCAGGCGGCCATCGTCGAGGCGCAGAACCGCGACCTGAGCCAGCAGATGCTGACGGCGCAAACCCATGCCACGGCGTTCTACGAGCGCCTGGGGTTCCGCGTGGTCAGCGAGGAGTTCCTGGAAGCCGGCATTCCCCATGTAGACATGGTGCGCGACTCGAAACCGCTGTAACACACCCCCGTAGGAGCGCGGCTTGCCCGCGAAGGACCGCAGCGCGGTCCGCATTTGCGTCGCCATGCGGGACCGCGCTGCGGTCCTTCGCGGGCAAGCCACGCTCCTACAAAGGCCCGAGCCAGCAAACACAACCCATACAACCTTCACAATCTTTGCCATCATGTCCACTCCACCCGCGGAGATCATGGACATGCCGCTACGCTCCCTGCTCGCCTCCCTGCTTCTGTCGTTCAGCCTCAACGCGCTGGCCGCTACCGAAGTCCTGCCCCTGAACCACCGCACCAGCGCCGAAATCCTCCCCGCCGCGCAAGCCTTCCTGGGCCGCGACGGCAGCGTCAGCGCCTTCGAGAACAAACTTATCGTCAAGGCAGAACCCGGCAAGATCGACGAACTTCGCACCCTTCTGCGCGATCTGGACACAGCGCCGAAACGCCTGCTGATCAGCGTCGACAACAACGACAGCAACTTCCAGGACAACCGCGGCAACGCCCGGATCATCCGCTACGGCACCGCCAATCGCGACGGCGGCCTGCAGCAGGTGCAAGCCAGCGAAGGCACCCCGGCACTGATCCAGATCGGCCAGAGCATTCCCGTCACCAGCACCCAGACCGACAGCTATGGGCGCCTGCAAAGCCAGACCGAATACCGCAACGTCACCCAGGGTTTCTATGTCACCGCCAGTGTCGCCGGCGACACCGTGCACCTGAACATCAGCACCAACAACGACCGCATGAGCCAGGAGCGCCAGGATGTAGTGAAAGTACAAAGTACCGACACAAAGGTCACCGGCAGGCTCGGCGAATGGATCACCCTCGCGGGGTTCAATGCTCAAAGCCAAGCCGAACGCTCTACCTCGGCCCTCTCGTACTCGACCCAGCGCGGTGAAAACATGACATTGCGGGTAAAAGTCGACGAACTGGGCGCAAGCCAGTGAAATCAAGGCCTCGACCAACGGCTTTGAAACTGACTGATGGGTCGCATTAGACCAAAGATGTAGTGGAATGAAAAAACCACTACAAAACATTTGACGACCTGCAATCGCAGAGGCATGATGGCCCCGCTCCCGCTAATCAGGGGCCCTGGCAAGGGCCTTCGGGTCGCGCCTCGAACCTACCCCCGAGGCCGATTCGTGTCTGTACGGCCCACAAGGCGCGTTTGACGAGATCACGACTGGAACGAAGTTGTCCCGAGGGACGGAAGCGCATCAAACGGTACATGGCATTCCCTGATCGAAGCAGCACGGCAACCACGAGCCAACCTGCCCGGCAGTCGCCCGCACCCTGCTCACTTCCTCCCCCGAGCCCATCGTTCAACGTCGCGATTTCGCCAGACGAGACTGATTCATCGCCAGCGTTCCTGAGCCGCGAGCATTCGGTGCTGCCCCTGTAAGAACAGCGCAGCCGACAGAGCGAACATTTTTCACCAAGACCTATGCGACGAGGTTTATTTCCATGGCACTGACACGCGAACAGCAAATTGCAGCCCTCGAAAAAGACTGGGCCGAGAACCCGCGCTGGAAAGGCGTGACCCGTACCTACACCGCTGCCGATGTCGTCCGTCTGCGTGGTTCGATCCAGCCAGAGCACACCCTGGCTCGCCTGGGTGCGGAAAAACTGTGGAACCTGGTGACCAAGGGCGCGCATCCGTCCTTCCGCCCTGAAAAAGATTTCGTCAACTGCATGGGCGCCCTGACCGGCGGCCAGGCTGTTCAACAGGTCAAGGCCGGCATCCAGGCCATCTACCTGTCCGGCTGGCAAGTGGCTGCCGACAACAACTCGGCCGAATCCATGTACCCAGACCAGTCCCTGTACCCAGTGGACTCGGTTCCGACCGTGGTCAAGCGCATCAACAACTCGTTCCGTCGCGCCGACCAGATCCAGTGGAAAGCTGGCAAGAACCCAGGCGACGAAGGCTACGTCGACTACTTCGCACCGATCGTGGCTGACGCCGAAGCCGGTTTCGGCGGCGTACTGAACGCCTACGAGCTGATGAAGAACATGATCGAAGCAGGCGCTGCCGGCGTTCACTTCGAAGACCAGCTGGCTTCCGTGAAGAAGTGCGGCCACATGGGCGGCAAAGTACTGGTTCCAACCCAGGAAGCCGTGCAGAAGCTGACCGCTGCTCGTCTGGCAGCCGACGTTGCCGGCGTACCGACCATCATCCTGGCCCGTACCGACGCCAACGCCGCTGACCTGCTGACCAGCGACTGCGACCCGTACGACCAGCCGTTCGTGATCGGCGAGCGCACCCAGGAAGGTTTCTACAAGGTTCGTGCCGGCCTGGATCAAGCCATCGCCCGCGGCCTGGCCTACGCTCCTTACGCCGACCTGATCTGGTGCGAAACCGCCAAGCCGGACCTGGACGAAGCCCGTCGCTTCGCCGAAGCGATCAAGAAGGAATACCCGGACCAGATCCTGTCGTACAACTGCTCGCCTTCCTTCAACTGGAAGAAGAACCTGGACGACGCCACCATCGCCAAGTTCCAGCGCGAACTGTCGGCAATGGGCTACAAGCACCAGTTCATCACCCTGGCCGGTATCCACAACATGTGGCACGGCATGTTCAACCTGGCGCACGACTACGCCCGCAACGACATGACCGCCTACGTCAAGCTGCAGGAGCAGGAATTCGCTGACGCATCGAAAGGCTACACCTTCGTTGCTCACCAGCAGGAAGTCGGCACCGGCTACTTCGACGACATGACCACCGTGATCCAGGGCGGTTCGTCCTCGGTGACCGCGCTGACCGGCTCCACCGAAGAAGAGCAGTTCCACTGATTCAAGCGCTGTAGCATTCGGGTAACACGCGAGGCCCGGAACCTGTGATGGGGTTCCGGGCCTCGTTTCATTTTCTCCCCGCACCTCGTGTCGCGATCCTTTGGCTATGCTTGCACGCACGCCAGATCAAAGGACCGGCCATGCCCCGCTCCACACCCCTGCTCGCCCTCGCCCTGCTGGGCGGCGCCCTCTATCTATATGCACTGCACGCCGGCAGCCCCTGGCTGGCCCTGGCGGCGAAACCGATTCCGGTGCTGATGCTGCTGCTCTGGCTGACCCGTGCGCCGGCAACGGCCTATCGCCATGCGGTCATGACCGGACTGGGCCTGTCGATCATCGGTGACCTGGCCCTGGCCTGGCCGGGAGACTGGTTCGTCGTCGGCCTGGCAGCGTTTCTCTGCGCCCACCTGGCGTATCTCTGGGCCTACCTGGGCAAGACCCGCCACCTCGCCACCGGCGCCCTGCTGATCGCCGCGCTGTGTGGCGCCAGCCTGTTCGGCCTGCTGGCCTGGAACGGCCTTGGAGCGCTGCTGGTGCCAGTAGCGCTGTACGCCCTGACCATCAGCGCCATGCTCTGGCGCGCCCTGGCCTGCGGCGGCCTGGCTGGCATCGGCGCGCTGAGTTTCGTGTTCTCCGACAGCCTGATCGGCATCGACCGCTTCGTCAGCCCGTTCGCTGCCGCGCCGTACCTGATCATCCTGTTCTACTGGCTCGGGCAATGGGCAATCGCCGCCTCGGCGCAGTCGGCAACATCCGCCGAAACCTTGATCCAGAGCGCGACGACACCGGACAAAAGCGTCTAGAACACGGGCTGCAAATAACGTGCAGGGGAAACAGGCAATGAACTTCTTAGTTGACTCGAACAGTCGGAATAACAGCAGACCTCTAAATGATATCAATTATCATTTCGAAACTTGCAGTTCATTACGCCGGGAAAGAAACATAATTAACGAAACCAGCGACAATGCCCGAAATACAAGGCTTTCAGCGAGTTACGAAAGATTTTTGTTCTTAATCCTACGAATAAATTTGCAGCAGAAATTTTACTTGCACCCGGTTTACCCATAAAATCAGCGCGATAGATTCCGCTGCGACATATCGTCACTGCTCTACTTCTTTTCAAGCTCAGAGACCACGTGCTCTGTTAAGGATTCTCAGCATGCCCGATTCGACTGGACTGATCGCCCACAACTGGGGTTTCGCCATTTTCCTGTTGGGTGTCGTCGGCCTCTGCGCCTTCATGCTCGGCCTGTCCAGCCTGCTCGGCAGCAAGGCCTGGGGCCGCAGCAAGAACGAACCGTTCGAATCCGGCATGCTGCCCACCGGCGGCGCCCGTCTGCGCCTGTCGGCCAAATTCTATCTGGTCGCGATGCTGTTCGTGATCTTCGATATCGAAGCCCTCTTTCTCTTTGCATGGTCTGTGTCCGTCCGCGAAAGCGGCTGGACCGGATTCGTCGAAGCACTCGTTTTCATAGCAATTCTGTTGGCAGGTCTTGTCTACCTTTGGCGGGTCGGGGCGCTCGATTGGGCTCCCGTGGGTCGCCGCAAGCGGCAAGCGAAGCTGAAACAATGAGGCTTTGGCAATGCAATACAATCTCACCAGAATCGATCCGGATGCGCCCAACGAGCAGTATCCCATCGGAGAACGGGAAACCGTCTCCGATTCGCTGCTAGAGGACCAGGTCCACAAGAACATCTTCATGGGCAAGCTTGAAGATGTGCTGAGTGGCGCGGTCAACTGGGGTCGCAAGAACTCCCTGTGGCCGTACAACTTCGGCCTGTCCTGCTGCTACGTGGAGATGACCACGGCGTTCACCGCGCCGCACGACATCGCCCGTTTCGGCGCCGAAGTGATCCGGGCATCACCGCGTCAGGCCGACTTCATGGTCATCGCCGGCACCTGCTTCATCAAGATGGCGCCGATCATCCAGCGCCTGTACGAGCAGATGCTGGAACCGAAGTGGGTCATTTCCATGGGTTCGTGCGCCAACTCCGGCGGCATGTACGACATCTACTCGGTCGTCCAGGGGGTCGACAAGTTCCTCCCCGTGGATGTCTACGTACCCGGCTGCCCGCCTCGCCCTGAAGCGTTCCTGCAAGGCCTGATGCTCTTGCAGGAATCGATCGGCCAGGAGCGACGCCCTCTTTCCTGGGTCGTCGGCGATCAAGGCGTGTACCGCGCCGAGATGCCGGCCCAGAAAGATCTGCGTCGTGAACAGCGCATGCAGGTGACCAACCTGCGCAGCCCCGACGAAGTCTGATCCAGCGACCTGCCGCCCGTTCCCAGGAACCGGCGGCCTGGCTTCATTCTCTACGTTGACCGAAAGCGACCGAGACCATGACAGCGGACACCGCTATTTATATTCCGCCTTACAAGGCTGACGACCAGGATGTGGTCGTCGAACTGCACAACCGTTTTGGCGCCGAGGCGTTCACCGCCCAGGAAACCCGTACCGGCATGCCGGTGCTGTGGGTTGACCGCGCCCGCCTGATCGAAGTGATGACCTTCCTGCGCAACGTCGCCAAGCCGTACAGCATGCTGTACGACCTGCACGGCGTCGACGAGCGTCTGCGCACCCAGCGCCGCGGCCTGCCGGGTGCCGACTTCACCGTGTTCTACCACCTGCTCTCGGTGGAACGTAACAGCGACGTGATGATCAAGGTTTCCCTCAGCGAAACCGACCTGAGCGTGCCGACCATCACCGGTATCTGGCCGAACGCCAACTGGTACGAGCGCGAAGTCTGGGACATGTTCGGCATCGACTTCCCGGGCCACCCGCACCTGACCCGCATCATGATGCCGCCGACCTGGGAAGGTCACCCGCTGCGCAAGGACTTCCCGGCGCGCGCCACCGAGTTCGATCCGTTCACCCTGAACCTGGCCAAGCAGCAGCTGGAAGAAGAAGCCGCGCGCTTCAATCCGGAAGCCTGGGGCATGAAGCGTCAGGGCGCGAACGAGGACTACATGTTCCTCAACCTCGGCCCGAACCACCCGTCCGCCCACGGTGCCTTCCGTATCGTCCTGCAGCTGGACGGTGAAGAGATCGTCGACTGCGTCCCGGACATCGGCTACCACCACCGTGGCGCCGAGAAGATGGCCGAGCGCCAGTCCTGGCACAGCTTCATTCCCTACACCGACCGTATCGACTACCTCGGCGGGGTGATGAACAACCTGCCGTACGTCCTTGCCGTCGAGAAGCTGGCCGGGATCAAGGTGCCGCAGAAGGTCGACACCATCCGCGTGATGCTCGCCGAGTTCTTCCGCATCACCAGCCACCTGCTGTTCCTGGGTACCTACATCCAGGACGTCGGCGCCATGACCCCGGTGTTCTTCACCTTCACCGACCGTCAGCGCGCCTACACCGTGATCGAAGCCATCACCGGCTTCCGCCTGCACCCGGCCTGGTACCGCATCGGTGGCGTCGCCCACGACCTGCCACGCGGCTGGGACAAGCTGGTCAAGGACTTCGTCGAATGGCTGCCCAAGCGCCTCGACGAATACACCAAGGCCGCCCTGCAGAACAGCATCCTCAAGGGCCGCACCATCGGCGTTGCCCAGTACAACACCAAGGAAGCCCTGGCCTGGGGCGTCACCGGTGCCGGCCTGCGTTCCACCGGCCTGGACTTCGACCTGCGCAAGGCCCGTCCTTACTCCGGCTACGAGAACTTCGAGTTCGAAGTACCGCTGGCCCACAACGGCGATGCCTACGATCGCTGCATGGTCCGTGTCGAGGAGATGCGCCAGAGTATCCGCATCATCGACCAGTGCCTGCGCAACATGCCGGAAGGCCCGTACAAGGCGGATCACCCGCTGACCACGCCGCCGCCGAAAGAGCGCACCCTGCAGCACATCGAAACCCTGATCACCCACTTCCTGCAGGTTTCGTGGGGTCCGGTCATGCCGGCCAACGAGTCCTTCCAGATGATCGAGGCGACCAAGGGCATCAACAGTTACTACCTGACGAGCGACGGCGGCACCATGAGCTACCGCACCCGGATTCGCACGCCGAGCTACCCGCACCTGCAGCAGATCCCTTCGGTGATCCGCGGCAGCATGGTCGCGGACCTCATCGCGTACCTGGGCAGTATCGACTTCGTTATGGCTGACGTGGACCGCTAAGCATGAACAGCACGCTTATCCAAACCGACCGTTTCGCCCTGAGCGAAACCGAGCGCTCGGCCATCGAGCACGAGATGCACCACTACGAGGACCCGCGCGCGGCGTCCATCGAAGCCCTGAAGATCGTCCAGAAGCAGCGCGGCTGGGTGCCGGACGGCGCCATCCACGCCATCGGCGAGATCCTCGGCATTCCCGCCAGCGACGTCGAAGGCGTGGCGACCTTCTATAGTCAGATCTTCCGCCAGCCGGTCGGTCGCCACATCATCCGCGTCTGCGACAGCATGGTCTGCTACATCGGCGGCCATGAATCCGTGGTCGGCCAGATCCAGAGCGAGCTGGGCATCGGCCTTGGCCAGACCACCCCGGACGGCCGCTTCACCCTGCTGCCGGTGTGCTGCCTGGGCAACTGCGACAAGGCCCCGGCGCTGATGATCGACGACGATACCTTTGGCGATGTGCAGCCAACCGGTGTCGCCAAACTGCTGGAGGGTTACGTATGACCATCACTTCCTTCGGCCCGGCCAACCGCATCGCGCGCAAGGCCGAGACCCATCCGCTGACCTGGCGTCTGCGCGATGACGGCGAACCGGTATGGTTCGACGAATACCAGGCGAAGAATGGCTATGCCGCAGCACGCAAGGCGTTCGCGCAGATGTCCCAGGACGATATCGTCCAGACCGTCAAGGACTCCGGCCTCAAGGGCCGCGGCGGTGCGGGCTTCCCCACCGGCGTGAAGTGGGGCCTGATGCCGAAAGACGAATCCATGAACATCCGCTACCTGCTGTGCAACGCGGACGAAATGGAGCCGAACACCTGGAAGGACCGCATGCTGATGGAGCAACAGCCCCATCTGCTGGTCGAGGGCATGCTGATCAGCGCCCGTGCCCTCAAGGCCTACCGCGGCTACATCTTCCTGCGTGGCGAGTACACCACCGCCGCGCGCAACCTCAACCGCGCCATCGATGAAGCCAAGGCCGCAGGCCTGCTGGGCAAGAACATCCTCGGCAGCGGTTTCGATTTCGAGCTGTTCGTGCACACCGGTGCCGGCCGCTACATCTGCGGTGAAGAAACCGCGCTGATCAACTCGCTGGAAGGCCGTCGCGCCAACCCGCGCTCCAAGCCGCCCTTCCCCGCCGCCGTCGGCGTCTGGGGCAAGCCGACCTGCGTCAACAACGTCGAGACCCTGTGCAACGTGCCGGCGATCGTCGATGGCGGCGTCGACTGGTACAAGTCGCTGGCCCGCGAAGGCAGCGAAGACCACGGCACCAAGCTGATGGGCTTCTCCGGCAAGGTGAAGAACCCGGGCCTGTGGGAACTGCCGTTCGGCGTCACCGCCCGCGAGCTGTTCGAGGACTACGCCGGCGGCATGCGCGACGGCTACAAGCTCAAGTGCTGGCAGCCAGGCGGCGCCGGTACCGGCTTCCTCCTGCCCGAGCACCTCGATGCGCAGATGTACGCCGGTGGCATCGCCAAGGTCGGCACCCGGATGGGTACCGGCCTGGCCATGGCGGTGGACGACAGCATCAGCATGGTCTCCCTGCTGCGCAACATGGAAGAGTTCTTCGCCCGCGAATCCTGCGGCTGGTGCACACCGTGCCGCGACGGCCTGCCATGGAGCGTGAAGATGCTGCGCGCACTGGAGAAAGGCCAGGGCAAGCGCGAGGACATCGACACCCTGCTGCAGCTGGTCAACTTCCTCGGCCCAGGCCGCACCTTCTGTGCTCACGCACCAGGTGCCGTCGAGCCGCTGGGCAGTGCCATCAAATACTTCCGCTCGGAGTTCGAGGCCGGCGTCGCCAGCAATCCTGCTGCCGAAGCCCTGAGCCCGAACCTGGCCAAGCCTCTGCCGGCCGGGCCGATTGTAGTCGGCGCATAACAAGATGAAAAAGCGGAGGGTCCGTGCCCTCCGCCAGCCACGCGGGCTCGCCCGACACTGTCGCGCGAGCCGCGGGCACACCGATTTCCATTAGCCACACCCGCTCACGCGGGCCAACGAAGAACTTTGAACCATGGCCACTATCCACGTAGACGGCAAAGCGCTCGAAGTCAACGGTGCGGACAACCTGTTACAGGCATGTCTGTCGCTCGGCCTCGACATCCCCTATTTCTGCTGGCACCCGGCGCTCGGTAGCGTCGGCGCCTGCCGGCAGTGCGCGGTCAAGCAGTACACCGACGAGAACGACACCCGCGGTCGTATCGTCATGTCCTGCATGACCCCTGCCTCCGACGGCACCTGGATCTCCATCGACGACGACGAGTCCAAGGCGTTCCGCGCCAGCGTCGTCGAATGGCTGATGACCAACCACCCGCACGACTGCCCGGTGTGCGAGGAAGGCGGTCACTGCCACCTGCAGGACATGACGGTAATGACCGGCCACAACGAGCGCCGCTACCGTTTCACCAAGCGTACCCACCAGAACCAGGAGCTCGGCCCGTTCATCGCCCACGAGATGAACCGCTGCATCGCCTGCTATCGCTGCGTGCGCTACTACAAGGACTACGCCGGCGGTACCGACCTGGGTGTCTATGGCGCCCACGACAACGTCTACTTCGGCCGCGTCGAGGACGGTGCCCTGGAGAGCGAGTTCTCCGGCAACCTGACCGAGGTCTGTCCGACCGGTGTGTTCACCGACAAGACCCACTCCGAGCGCTACAACCGCAAATGGGACATGCAGTTCGCCCCGAGCATCTGCCATGGCTGCTCCAGCGGCTGCAACATCAGCCCCGGTGAACGCTACGGCGAACTGCGCCGCATCGAGAACCGCTTCAACGGCTCGGTGAACCAGTACTTCCTCTGCGACCGCGGCCGCTTCGGCTACGGCTACGTCAACCGCGCCGACCGCCCACGCCAGCCACTGCTCGCCGATGGCAGCAAGCTGAGCCTGGACGCCGCCCTGGACAAGGCCGCCGACCTGCTGCGCGGCCGTACCATCGTCGGCATCGGTTCGCCACGCGCCAGCCTGGAAAGCAACTACGGCCTGCGCGAGCTGGTCGGCGCCGAGTACTTCTACTCGGGTATGGAAGCTGCAGAGCTTGCGCACGTGCGCCTGGTCCTGCAGGTGCTCAACGACAGCCCGCTGCCGGTCCCGACCCTGCGCGACATCGAGGACCACGATGCCGTGTTCGTCCTCGGCGAAGACCTGACCCAGACCGCTGCCCGCGTCGCCCTGGCCGTGCGCCAGGCCACCAAGGGCAAGGCCGAGGCCATGGCCGAAGCAATGAAAGTGCAGCCATGGCTCGACGCCGCGGTGAAGAACATCGGCCAGCACGCGCTGTACCCGCTGTTCATCGCCAGCCTGGCCGAGACCAAGCTCGATGACGTCGCCGAAGAGTGCGTGCACGCCGCTCCCGCCGACCTGGCCCGTATCGGTTTCGCCGTGGCCCATGCCATCGACCCGAGCGCCCCGGCCGTCGAAGGCCTGGACGCCGAGGCCGTGGAACTGGCCAAGCGCATCGCCGACGCCCTGGTCGCCGCCAAGCGTCCGCTGATCGTGTCCGGTGGCTCGCTGGGCGAAAAAGCCCTGATCGAAGCCGCGGCCAACATCGCCAAGGCCCTGAAGCTGCGTGAAAAAGCCGGCTCCCTGAGCCTGGTGGTGCCGGAAGCCAACAGCATCGGCATGGCCATGTTCGGTGGCGACTCCGTCGACGCCGCCCTCGACGCGGTGATTTCCGGCAAGGCCGACGCCATCGTCGTCCTGGAAAACGACCTGTACAGCCGCGTGCCGGCCGCCAAGGTCGACGCCGCCTTCGCCGCCGCCAAGGTGATCATCGTCGCCGATCACTCGAAGACCGCGACCACCGACCGTGCCCACCTGGTGCTGCCGGCCGCCTCCTTCGCCGAAGGCGACGGTACCCTGGTCAGCCAGGAAGGCCGCGCCCAGCGCTTCTTCCAGGTCTTCGATCCGACCTACCTGGACAGCAGCATCCTGGTCCACGAAGGCTGGCGCTGGATGCACGCCCTGCGTGCGACCCTGCTGAACAAGCCGGTGGACTGGACCCAGCTCGACCAGGTCACCAGCGCCTGCGCCACTGTCGCGCCGCAACTGGCCGGCATCGTCAACGCCGCGCCGTCCGCCGCGTTCCGCATCAAGGGCCTGAAACTGGCCCGCGAGCCGCTGCGCTACTCCGGTCGTACCGCCATGCGCGCCAACATCAGCGTGCACGAACCGCGTACCCCGCAGGACAAGGACACCGCCTTCGCCTTCTCCATGGAAGGCTACTCGGGCTCCGCCGAACCGCGCTCCCAGGTGCCGTTCGCCTGGTCGCCGGGCTGGAACTCGCCGCAAGCCTGGAACAAGTTCCAGGACGAGGTCGGTGGCCACCTGCGTGCTGGCGATCCAGGCACCCGCCTGATCGAGTCGCAAGGCGATCGCCTGAACTGGTTCGCCAGCGTTCCGGGCGCCTTCGCCCCGGCCCGTGGCACCTGGAAAGCGGTGCCGTTCTACCACCTGTTCGGCAGCGAGGAGAACTCCTCCCGTGCCGCCCCGGTGCAGGAACGCATCCCGCAGCCTTACGTCGCGCTGGCCAAGTCGGAAGCCGACCGCCTGGGCGTCAACGAAGGTGCCCTGCTCAGCCTGAACGTAGCCGGCCAGACCCTGCGCCTGCCGCTGCGTATCAATGAAGAACTGGGCGCTGGCCTGGTTGCCCTGCCGAAAGGCCTGGCCGGTATTCCGCCAGCCATCTTCGGTGCGTCCGTCGAAGGCCTGCAGGAGGCAGCACAATGAGCTGGTTCACCCCCGAAGTGATCGATGTGATCATCGCCGTCCTCAAGGCCATCGTGGTCCTGCTGGCGGTGGTGGTCTGCGGCGCGCTGCTCAGCTTCGTCGAGCGGCGCCTGCTGGGCTGGTGGCAGGACCGCTACGGTCCGAACCGCGTCGGCCCGTTCGGCATGTTCCAGATCGCCGCCGACATGCTGAAGATGTTCTTCAAGGAAGACTGGAACCCGCCCTTCGTCGACCGCATGATCTTCACCCTGGCCCCGGTAGTCGCCATGAGCGCACTGCTGATCGCCTTCGTGATCATCCCGATCACCCCGACCTGGGGTGTCGCGGACCTGAACATCGGCCTGCTGTTCTTCTTCGCCATGGCTGGCCTGTCGGTGTACGCCGTACTGTTCGCCGGCTGGTCGTCGAACAACAAGTACGCCCTGCTCGGCAGCCTGCGTGCCTCCGCCCAGACCGTGTCCTATGAAGTGTTCATGGGCCTGGCGCTGATGGGCGTGGTGGTCCAGGCCGGTTCGTTCAACATGCGAGACATCGTCGACTACCAGGCGCAGAACCTGTGGTTCATCATTCCGCAGTTCTTCGGCTTCTGTACCTTCTTCATCGCTGGCGTGGCCGTGACTCACCGTCACCCGTTCGACCAGCCGGAAGCGGAGCAGGAACTGGCCGACGGTTACCACATCGAGTATGCCGGCATGAAATGGGGCATGTTCTTCGTCGGCGAGTACATCGGCATCATCCTGATCTCGGCGCTGCTGGTAACCCTGTTCTTCGGTGGCTGGCACGGTCCGTTCGATATCCTGCCGCAGATCCCGTTCATCTGGTTCGCCCTGAAGACCGGCTTCTTCATCATGCTGTTCATCCTGCTGCGTGCCTCGATCCCGCGCCCGCGCTATGACCAGGTGATGGACTTCAGCTGGAAGTTCTGCCTGCCGCTGACCCTGATCAATTTGCTGGTGACCGCTGCGATCGTGTTGCTCAACACGCCAGCTGTTGCGGCCCAGTGAGGATTTGACCCATGTTCAAATATATTGGCGACATCGTTAAGGGCACCGGCACCCAGCTGCGCAGCCTGGTGATGGTGTTCTCCCACGGGTTCCGCAAGCGCGACACCCTGCAATACCCGGAAGAGCCGGTCTACCTGCCGCCCCGCTACCGTGGCCGCATCGTGCTGACCCGCGACCCCGATGGCGAAGAGCGCTGCGTCGCGTGCAACCTGTGCGCCGTGGCCTGCCCGGTGGGTTGCATCTCGCTGCAGAAAGCCGAAACCGATGACGGACGCTGGTACCCCGAGTTCTTCCGCATCAACTTCTCGCGCTGCATTTTCTGCGGCCTCTGCGAGGAAGCCTGCCCGACCACCGCGATCCAGCTCACCCCGGATTTCGAAATGGCCGAGTTCAAACGTCAGGACCTGGTGTACGAGAAAGAAGATCTGCTGATCTCCGGCCCCGGCAAGAATCCCGACTACAACTTCTACCGTGTTGCAGGTATGGCCGTTGCCGGCAAGCCGAAAGGCGCCGCGCAGAACGAAGCCGAGCCGATCAACGTGAAGAGCTTGCTCCCTTAAGGAAGAAAGATGGAATTCGCTTTCTATTTCGCATCCGGTGTCGCTGTGGTGTCCACCCTTCGGGTGATCACCAACACCAACCCCGTGCACGCCCTGCTCTACCTGATCATCTCCCTGATCTCCGTGGCGATGACCTTCTTCGCCCTCGGCGCCCCGTTCGCCGGCGCCCTGGAAGTGATCGCCTACGCCGGCGCCATCATGGTGCTGTTCGTCTTCGTGGTGATGATGCTCAACCTGGGGCCGGCCTCGGTCGCCCAGGAACGTGGCTGGCTGACCCCAGGCATCTGGGCCGGGCCGGTGTTCCTCGCCGCCCTGCTGCTGCTTGAGCTGATGTACGTGCTGTTCGTCACCCCGAGCGGTGCGGCCATCGGCCACACCACCGTTGACGCCAAGGCCGTCGGCATCAGCCTGTTCGGTCCGTACCTGCTGGTAGTTGAACTGGCCTCCATGCTGCTGCTCGCCGCAGTGGTCACGGCCTTCCACGTCGGCCGCAACGAGGCGAAGGAGTAATCACATGCCTGCAATTCCTCTCGAGCACGGTCTGGCCGTCGCCGGCATCCTGTTCTGCCTCGGTCTGGTCGGCCTGATGGTCCGCCGCAACATTCTCTTCGTGCTGATGAGTCTGGAAATCATGATGAACGCCTCGGCACTCGCGTTCATCGTCGCTGGCGCCCGCTGGGCGCAGCCGGATGGGCAGATCATGTTCATCCTGGTGATCAGCCTGGCAGCCGCCGAGGCCAGTATCGGCCTGGCGATCCTGCTGCAGCTGTATCGCCGCTTCCACACTCTCGATATCGATGCAGCCAGTGAGATGCGCGGATGAACCTTCTCTTCCTGACTTTCGTATTCCCCCTGATCGGCTTCCTGCTGCTGTCGTTCTCCCGCGGTCGCTTCTCGGAGAACCTGTCGGCGCTGATCGGTGTCGGTTCGGTCGGCCTGTCGGCCATCGTCGCTGCCTGGGTGATCTGGCAGTTCAACGTCGCGCCGCCGGAAAACGGCGTGTACACCCAGCTGCTGTGGCAGTGGATGTCGGTCGACGGCTTCGCTCCCTCCTTCACCCTGCACCTGGATGGCCTGTCGGTCACCATGCTCGGTGTGGTGGTCGGCGTCGGCTTCCTGATCCACCTGTTCGCCTCCTGGTACATGCGTGGTGAAGCGGGCTACTCGCGCTTCTTCTCCTACACCAACCTGTTCATTGCCAGCATGTTGTTCCTGATCCTGGGCGACAACCTGCTGTTCATCTACTTCGGTTGGGAAGGCGTGGGCCTGTGCTCGTACCTGTTGATCGGTTTCTACTACAGCAACCGCAACAACGGTAACGCGGCGCTGAAGGCGTTCATCGTCACCCGTATCGGCGACGTGTTCATGGCCATCGGCCTGTTCATCCTGTTCCAGCAGCTCGGCACCCTGAACATCCAGGAACTGCTGGTGCTGGCCCCGCAGAAGTTCCAGGCGGGCGACACCTGGATGGTCCTGGCGACCCTGATGCTGCTCGGTGGTGCGGTCGGTAAATCGGCCCAGCTGCCGCTGCAGACCTGGCTGGCCGACGCGATGGCCGGTCCGACCCCGGTTTCGGCCCTGATCCACGCCGCGACCATGGTCACCGCGGGCGTCTACCTGATCGCCCGTACCCACGGCCTGTTCCTGCTGGCGCCGGACGTGCTGCACCTGGTCGGCGTGGTCGGTGGTGTCACCCTGGTCCTGGCCGGCTTCGCCGCCCTGGTACAGACCGACATCAAGCGTATCCTCGCCTACTCGACCATGAGCCAGATCGGCTACATGTTCCTCGCCCTCGGCGTCGGTGCCTGGGACGCGGCGATCTTCCACCTGATGACCCACGCCTTCTTCAAGGCCCTGCTGTTCCTTGCCTCCGGTGCGGTGATCGTCGCCTGCCACCACGAGCAGAACATCTTCAAGATGGGCGGCCTGTGGAAGAAACTGCCGCTGGCCTACGCCAGCTTCGTCGTCGGCGGCGCGGCCCTGGCGGCCCTGCCACTGGTGACCGTGGGCTTCTACTCCAAGGACGAGATCCTCTGGGAAGCCTTCGCCAGCGGCAACACCGGTCTGCTGTACGCCGGCCTGGTCGGTGCCTTCATGACCTCGCTGTACACCTTCCGCCTGATCTTCATCGCCTTCCACGGCGAAGCCAAGACCGAAGCCCATGCCGGCCACGGTATCTCCCACTGGCTGCCGCTGGGCGTGCTGATCGTCCTGTCGACCTTCGTCGGCGCCTGGATCCACCCACCGCTGGCTGGCGTACTGCCGGAAAGCGCGGGCCATGCCGGCGGCGAAGCCAAGCACAGCCTGGAGATCGCCTCGGGCGCCATCGCCATCGCCGGTATCCTGCTGTCGGCGGTGCTGTTCCTCGGCAAGCGTCGTTTCGTCACCGCGGTGGCCAACAGCGGCATCGGCCGTGTCCTCTCGGCCTGGTGGTTCGCCGCCTGGGGCTTCGACTGGATCTACGACAAGCTGTTCGTCAAGCCTTACCTGCTGATCAGCCACATCCTGCGTCGCGACCCGGTCGACCGCACCATTGGCCTGATTCCGCGCATGGCCCGTGGCGGACACGCCGCCATGAGCAAGACCGAAACCGGTCAGCTGCGCTGGTACACCGCTTCGATCGCCGTGGGTGCCGTGCTCGTGCTCGGCGCCGTTTTGATGGCTGCGGTCTGATATGAACCTTGCGACTTTGCGAAAGGAATTGAGCCCGTCATGATTTTGCCTTGGCTGATCCTGATCCCCTTCATCGGCGGCCTGCTGTGCTGGCTGGGTGAGCGCTTCGGCGCCACCCTGCCGCGCTGGATCGCGCTGCTGACCATGTCCCTGCTGCTCGGTATCGGCCTCTGGCTGTGGGCACACGGTGACTACACCCTCGCCCCCGCTCCTGGCGCCGCGCCGCAGTGGGCGGTCGAGTTCAAGGTCCTCTGGATCGAGCGCTTCGGCATCAGCCTGCACCTGGCCCTCGACGGCCTGTCGCTGCTGATGATCCTGCTCACCGGCCTGCTCGGTGTGCTGTCCGTACTCTGCTCGTGGAAAGAGATCCAGCGCCACGTCGGCTTCTTCCACCTCAACCTGATGTGGATCCTCGGCGGCGTGGTCGGCGTGTTCCTCGCCCTCGACCTGTTCCTGTTCTTCTTCTTCTGGGAAATGATGCTGGTGCCGATGTATTTCCTCATCGCGCTCTGGGGTCACAGCTCCTCCGACGGCAAGAAGACCCGGATCTACGCGGCGACCAAGTTCTTCATCTTCACCCAGGCCAGCGGCCTGATCATGCTGGTGGCGATCCTCGGTCTGGTGCTGGTCAACTTCAACAACACCGGTGTGATCACCTTCGACTACACCCAGTTGCTGAAGGCCGAACTGCCGGCCGGTACCGAATACCTGCTGATGCTCGGCTTCTTCATCGCCTTCGCGGTCAAGCTGCCGGTGGTGCCGTTCCACTCCTGGCTGCCTGACGCTCACGCCCAGGCGCCGACCGCCGGTTCCGTCGACCTCGCCGGTATCCTGCTGAAGACCGCGGCCTACGGCCTGCTGCGCTTCGCCCTGCCGCTGTTCCCGAATGCGTCCGCGGAGTTCGCGCCGATCGCCATGACCCTGGGCCTGATCGGGATCTTCTACGGTGCCTTCCTGGCCTTCGCGCAGACCGACATCAAGCGCCTGATCGCGTTCTCCAGCGTGTCGCACATGGGCTTCGTCCTGATCGGCATCTACTCCGGCAGCCAGCAGGCCCTGCAAGGCGCGGTGATCCAGATGCTCGCCCACGGCCTGTCGGCAGCGGCGCTGTTCATCCTCAGCGGCCAGCTGTACGAACGCCTGCACACCCGTGACATGCGCCAGATGGGTGGCCTGTGGCACCGCATCGCCTACCTGCCGGCCATCAGCCTGTTCTTCGCCGCAGCCTCCCTCGGCCTGCCGGGTACCGGCAACTTCGTCGGCGAATTCCTGATCCTGATCGGCAGCTTCGTCAGTGCCCCATGGGTCACCGTCATCGCCACCTCCGGCCTGGTATTCGGTTCGGTCTACTCGCTGATCATGATCCACCGTGCCTACTTCGGCCCGGCGAAATCGGAAGAAGTCCTGGCCGGCATGGATACCCGCGAAATGATCATGGTGCTGGGCCTGGCGGTCCTGCTGATCGTTCTGGGCGTCTACCCGCAGCCGTTCCTCGACACTTCCGCCGCCACCATGAGCGGTGTGCAGCAGTGGCTCGGCTCCGCTTTCACTCAACTCGCTTCGGCCCGGTAAGAGCGCTATGGACCTGACGATTCAACACTTTATCGCGCTTGCGCCGCTGCTGATCACCACCATCACCGTTGTCGTGGTGATGCTGGCGATCGCCTGGCGCCGCAACCACTCGCAAACCTTCCTGCTGTCGACCGTGGGCCTCAACCTGGCCCTGCTGTCGATCCTGCCGGTCCTGAAAATCGTGCCCCTGGCGGTCACTCCGCTGCTGACCGTCGACAAGTTCGCCTGCCTGTACATGGCGCTGATCCTGGTCGCCACCCTGGCCTGCGTCACACTCGCCCATGCCTACCTGGGTGATGGCGGCTCGGGCTACCCGGGCAATCGCGAAGAGCTGTACCTGCTGATCCTGATGGCCGCCCTCGGCGGTCTGGTGCTGGTCTGCGCGCAGCACCTGGCGGGCCTGTTCATCGGTCTGGAACTGCTCTCGGTGCCGGTCTACGGCCTGGTGGCGTACGCCTTCTTCAACAAGCGCTCGCTGGAAGCCGGGATCAAGTACATGGTCCTGTCGGCCGCCGGTTCCGCGTTCCTGCTGTTCGGCATGGCCCTGCTCTACGCCGACGCCGGCAGCCTGGCCTTCGACGCCATCGGCAAGGCCCTGGCCGCCACCAGCATGCCTAGCCTGATGGCCCAACTGGGCCTGGGCATGATGCTGGTCGGCCTGGCGTTCAAGCTGTCGCTGGTACCGTTCCACCTGTGGACCCCGGACGTCTACGAAGGTGCGCCGGCACCGGTCGCGGCCTTCCTCGCCACCGCGAGCAAGGTGGCGGTGTTCGCCGTCGTCGTGCGCCTGTTCATGCTCTCCCCTGCTGCCAGCAGCGGCGTGCTGACCACCGTGCTGTCGGTGATCGCGGTCGCCTCGATCCTGATCGGCAACCTGCTGGCGCTGACCCAGAGCAACCTCAAGCGTCTGCTCGGTTACTCGTCGATCGCCCACTTCGGTTACCTGCTGATCGCCCTGGTGGCGAGCAAGGGTCTGGCCCTGGAAGCCATCGGCGTGTACCTGGTCACCTACGTGATCACCAGCCTCGGCGCCTTCGGTGTGATCACCCTGATGTCCTCGCCGTACAACGGTCGCGATGCCGACGCCCTGTACGAGTACCGCGGCCTGTTCTGGCGCCGTCCGTACCTGACCGCGGTGCTGACCGTGATGATGCTGTCGCTGGCGGGCATCCCGCTGACCGCCGGCTTCATCGGCAAGTTCTACATCATCGCCACCGGCGTCGAGTCGCAGCTGTGGTGGCTGACCGGTGCCCTGGTCGTGGGTAGCGCCATCGGCGTGTTCTACTACCTGCGCGTCATGGTCACCCTGTACCTGATCGAGCCGAACCTGCGTCGTCACGATGCACCGTTCAACTGGGAACAGCGCACCGGCGGCGTCATGCTGCTGGCCATCGCCATCCTGGCCTTCGTCCTCGGCGTCTACCCGCAGCCGCTGCTGGACATGGTGCAACATGCCGGTCTGCAACTGATCGGCTGAGCCACCCCGGAAAAACAGACACCCCGCTTCGGCGGGGTGTTTTTTTCCAGCGCATTGGCGCGCCCTCCCTGGTCTCCATCGCTCGCCGGGTCAGCTTCCCTCTGACCGCTACCCAGTACTAACCGAGCTCCTGAGCCGATGGCAACGCGGCACGCCGCAATTCATTGTCGGCGCGCGGCAGATGCACGTCCGGGTTGGGCATGCCGCTGGGGGACAGTTCGTGGGTCATCTCGAACTCGGCCCGCACCGACCAGCCGCAGGCCTCCGTGGTGCATTGCAGGTAGGCCACCCGCAGAAAGATGTGCCGACCCTCGCTGGTACGTATGCGCATGCGGCTTTTGCAGTGCGGGCATACGAGCTTGTAAGTACTCACTGTGGCCTCCCTGGTGCCGCATGGACCGGCGCCAGTTCAACTCGGAAACAGCGCACAGTGCTGCTATGACGGTAATTCATTCCTATTCCAATCTCCTGTAAGCTCGATACAAGCAACGGAAATTTCCTATGCAAAACACGGAAATTGCCGACATTTAATTTCCCCATACGAGTAGTGCTCGATGTTGCAAAGAGAGACAATGCGATTTGCATACTTTTTTGCCGAACATTATATCAGCACCCCAGAGGATTACTCGTTATGAGTATTAATGGATTTGCTGCGGTGCTTGCCAGAATGAAGCTCGTCACCCAGTCGGCCACCGACTCCAGCTTATCATCGGCCTTGGGTGTGAGCCCGCAGACCGTCAGCAGCTGGAAAGGCCGCGATAGCATTCCTTATGCGATTTGCGTAGATCTCGCCGAGAAACACGGCGTCTCCCTGGACTGGCTGCTGGTGGGCGAAGGCCCGAAGTTTCGCGCCCATGCCCAGCGCGCGCTGGCCCCGGCGAGCGACCCCGACTGGGAAGCGCAACTGCTCGCCCAGGTACGTCTGCTCAGCCCCCAGGATCAACGTGCGATTGCCCTCGTCGTCCAGGAAAAGCAGCGCATTCGCGAGCTCGAACAGCAGGTCGAGGCAATCTCCAGCCTGCTCCCGCAACTCAACAAGTGAGTCGCCTCAGGAGCCGCTGCGCAGGCGCTGGACGATATCCCGCAGGGACGCGCCATCCAGCCAGATCATCACCTTGATGACGATCGGAATGACCACCACCGCACCGATGAACGCCGCCTCCCCTCCCGAGAGAAACGGACCGATCGAACGCATCAAGGGTGTGAACAGATAGCCGACGCCCGCCGACAGCAGCAACGAACCGATGCGCTGCCAGGCCTTGAGAAAGCCCCGCGTACTGGCCACCAGCCACGCCCCGAGCACCGAACCGAACAGCACGTCGCCCTCTACCGAAGGGAGTGCCGCGGCGAGCCCCAGCCCGACGAACAGGCTGGAAAGGGTCGAAGACGTTGGATCATGCATGGAACAGCCCTCCAGCATCAGCACCGATCGATTCGACGGGCCAGCAGGCCATAGCGAAGCGCCTTGATCACGGCCTCCACCCGGGAATGCACGGAAAGCTTGCGCAGCACGTTGCCGACATGAAAGTTCACCGTCGACTCCTTGCAGGCGATGATCTGCGATATTTCCCACGAGGTCTTTCCACAGGAACACCAATACAGCACCTCTTCTTCGCGAGGCGTCAGGGTCGGCGGCTCGATGACGAGCAGTGGCGCGGTGGCGTTGCGTGGCATGGTGGTTATCTCCGTATGCACTGCCCGGAGAACTCCCGGGCCGGTTGTCGATGGGCGAACGATACGGAGGCCGCCGCGAGTCAGACCAGTCGTACAGCTTGTAGCTAATGAGGCTACAAATCAGGGGAATAAAGTCCTCCATCAACAACGGAAGAAAGGGTGATTTCACAGCCCTTTCGTTCGTCTGACTCCACATTGCCTGCCAGAAAAATCAGTTGGAGCTGTACGATGCCGTCACCGCTGTCCCTGCATTCTTCCCTGTACCTGCTTGGCCTGGCCCTGTCCGCTACCAGCACCACCCAGGCCGCGGATACCGTCGAACTCAACCAGGTGTTGATCCAGGGACAACAGCAGGACGACCTGCAGGCAGCCCGGGAGCGCCTGCGGGAAGTGCCCGGTGCCAGCAACCTGGTGGATATGCAGCGCGTCGGGCAGGGCCGGGTGGCCAGCAACCAGGATGTGCTGGCCTACCAGCCCGGGGTCTTCGCCCAGTCCGCCGGCAACGATGGCATTCGCCTGTCGATCCGCGGCTCCGGCATCAACCGCGCACCCGGCGCCCATGGCTCCGGCACCTACGTGATGTTCGACGGCCTGCCGCTGACCGGCCCGGGCGGTACGCCCTACGAACTGTTCGAACCGCTGTGGCTGAGCCGCGCCGAGGTGTTGCGCGGGGCCAATGGCTTCGATCGCGGCGCCCTGGCCCTGGGCGGCGCGATCGACTATGTGACCCACACCGGCCATGACGCCGCGCCCCTGCAACTGCGCTATGAAGTCGGCAGCCGCGGCTACCAGAAGCGCCATATCAGTTCCGGCCAGGTGCTGGGCGACCTGGACTACTACGTGGCCCTCACCGACAGCGAGTACGACGGCTATCAGAAACACAGCAGCGGCAGTGGCAAAGGTGTCGCGGCGAACGTCGGCTATCGCTTCAACCCGAACCTGGAAACCCGCTTCTACCTGCGCTATCGGGAAACCGACAACGACCTGGCGGGACGCCTGACCAAGGACCAGATCAAGCACCACCCGCGGGCGGCCAACCCCACTTACTACAGCCGCAACGACAGCCGCCCGCAGCCCGGCAGCACCTGGCTGGCGAACAAGACCACCTTCTACCTCGACGACGATTCGCAACTGGTGGCCGGACTGGTCTATCACGACTATCCGATGGATCTGCGCGAGGGCCCGATGCGTCTGAAGGTGGCCTACACCGACGTCAGCGGCACGCTCGATTACCAACGCCGCCACACCCTGTTCGGTCACGAGAGCAGGACCACCCTCGGCTGGCGCACCACCAAACACCTGCCCAACAGCGGTGCGTCGGAGTACGCGCGGGCGAACGACATCGTCGGAGCGAAAAGCCGTGACTTCACCTACCAGGGTTCGGACACCGTCCTGCATGTCGGCAACGAACTGGAACTGGTCCCGGACCTGTGGCTGACCAGCGGCCTGGCGGCGATCTATACCCGCCGGGAAAGCGACGTGAGCTACCCGGCCTCCGGCGGCAAGGTCAGCCTGAACGACTGGGACTACGCGCCACGCCTGGGCCTGCGCTACGACCTCAGCCCGGCGCTGCAGTTGTACGGCAACCTCAGCCGTTCGGTGGAGCCGCCGCACCCGTGGTCGCTGATCTGGAGCGCACCGACCCAGACCCAGCCGATCGAACTGAAGAACCAGAGCGCCACCACCCTCGAACTGGGTGCCCGCGGCGATTCCGGGCTCGGCCGCTGGGACCTGGCCTGGTACTACTCGGCCGTGCGTCACGAACTGCTGCAGGTGGAAATCCAGGCGCCGTTCCGCAAAGAGGTCAACGCCAGTCCAACCGTGCACCAGGGCATCGAGGCCGGCCTCGACAGCACCCTGTGGGAACGCGCCGCCGTCGGCCGCCTGTCGCTGCGCCAGGCCTACACCTTCAACGACTTCCATTACCGCGACGACAAGGTGTTCGGCGACAACCGCCTGCCGGGCATCCCGATGCACTACTACCAGGGCGAGCTGCGCTTCGACCTGCCCAGCGGTTTCTATGCCGGGCTCAACACCACGATGGCCTCGAAGATGCAGGTCGACTATGCCAACAGCTACGAGGCCGACGCCTACGCCATCCTCGGTGCCACCTTCGGCTACAACGCGCCGAAGCAGGACTGGCAGACCTGGCTGGATCTGCGCAACCTGACCAACAAGCGTTACGCGGCCATCGTCGTGCCAGGGTACAACGACAATGGCGCGGATATCGCGCGCTCAGTGCCGGGGGAAGGGTTCGGGGTGTATGCGGGGGTTTCGTATACCTTCCGCTGATACTTCAGCGCCCTTGACGACGCATCGCGGGCAACGCCCGCTCCCACAACGTTCCGCGGCGCTCGCGGTCTTTGTGGGAGCGGGCGTTGCCCGCGATGGGGCCGGCACCGATCTCAAGGCGGCAACTGCACCTGCGGCCGCGTGCTGGTGAAAATCCCCCAACTGGACACGAACAACGCCGCGATCAAAGGCCCGATGACGAAACCGTTCAGCCCGAACACCGCCAGCCCGCCCAGGGTCGAGACCAGGATCAGGTAGTCCGGCAGGCGCGTGTCCTTGCCCACCAGCAACGGCCGCAGCAGGTTGTCAACCAGGCCGATCACGCAGACGCCGAATGCGGTCAGCACCACGCCCTGCCACACCGCGCCGCTGAACAGGAAGTACACCGCCACCGGCCCCCAGACGATGCCCGCGCCCACCGCCGGCAGCAACGACAGGAACGCCATCAGCACCGCCCACAGCAGCGCGCTCGGCACATCCAGCACCCAGAAGATCAGGCCGCCCAGCGCCCCCTGGGCGATCGCCACCAACAGGTTGCCCTTGACCGTCGCGCGGACCACGCGGTTGAACTTCAACTGCAGCCGGCGTTTCTGCTGCTCGGCCAGTGGTACCGCCTGGCGAATCCTGCGGACCAGTTCGGCGCCATCGCGCAGGAAGAAGAACAGCAGGTAGAGCATCACGCCGAGGCTCACCAGCAGCTCGAAGGTGCTCTGGCCGAAGCTGTAGGCCTGGCTGGCGAGGAACTGGCTGCCCTCCACCGCGCCCTTGGTCACCTTGTCGCGCAGCCCCTCCAGGTCACCGATGCCCATGCGCTCCAGACCGTGCTGGAGTACTGGCGGCAACACATCCTTGAAGCGCTCGACGTACCCGGCGACATCCAGCTCGCCGCTTTCGATGCGCTTGTAGATCAGGCTGCCTTCCTGGACCAGCAACCCACTGACGACGATCACCGGCAGCACCGCGATCAGCAGGCAGGCCAGCAGGCTCAGGCCGGCCGCCAGGTTGCGCCGCTGACCCAGGCGCAGCAGCAGGCGCCGCTGCATCGGCGCGAAGAGAATGCCGAGGATCACCGCCCAGAACACCGCGCCGTAATACGGCAGGAGAATCCAGATGAACGCCAGGGTCACCAGGACCAGCAGGCCGACCAGGGTCTTTTTCTGCAATGCCGTTTCGTTCATGTCCGCTCCTTAGCACTCTGACCTTTAGTGCGCGGCGCAACGAAGAAAGTGCCCTTGCCGCAGATCAATAAATCGTCCGCGGCGGCGGCGTAGCATCCTCGCCTTTTGCCCCGACCCGATCATGACCGACCTGACCAAGCCCGAACTGCTCGCCCCCGCCGGCACCCTGAAGAACATGCGCTACGCCTTCGCCTATGGCGCCGACGCGGTCTACGCCGGCCAGCCGCGCTACAGCCTGCGGGTGCGCAACAACGAATTCGACCACGCCAACCTGGCCCTCGGCATCCAGGAGGCACAGGCCCAAGGCAAGCGCTTCTACGTGGTGGTCAACATCGCCCCGCACAACGCCAAGCTGAAGACCTTCCTCAAGGACCTCGAGCCGGTGATCGCCATGGCCCCGGATGCGCTGATCATGTCCGACCCGGGGCTGATCATGCTGGTCCGCCAGCACTTCCCGCAGATGCCGATCCACCTCTCGGTGCAGGCCAACACGGTGAACTGGGCCAGCGTGGCGTTCTGGAAAAGCCTCGGCCTGACCCGGGTGATCCTGTCACGGGAACTGTCCCTGGAGGAGATCGAGGAGATCCACCGGCAGGTGCCGGACATGGAGCTGGAAGTCTTCGTCCACGGCGCCCTGTGCATGGCCTACTCCGGGCGTTGCCTGCTCTCCGGCTACCTCAACCGGCGCGACGCCAACCAGGGCAGTTGCACCAATGCCTGCCGCTGGAAATACAGCGCCAGCGAGGCGACCGAGAACGAGACCGGCGATATCGTCCGCCAGGTCGAGCCGACCCTCGGGCTCGGCGCCCCGACCGAACAGGTCTTCCTGCTCCAGGAAAGCAACCGCCCGGACGAGGACATGCCGGCCTTCGAGGACGAACACGGCACCTACATCATGAACGCCAAGGACCTGCGCGCGGTGCAGCACGTCGAGCGCCTGACCCGCATGGGCGTGCATTCGCTGAAGATCGAGGGGCGGACCAAGTCGCACTTCTATTGCGCGCGCACCACCCAGGTCTATCGCCGGGCCATCGACGACGCCGCGGCCGGTCGTGCGTTCGACCGGGGGCTGATGCTCGATCTCGAATCCCTGGCCCAGCGCGGCTACACCGAGGGCTTCCTGCGCCGCCACGTGCATGACGAATACCAGAACTACCAGCGCGGCAACTCGGTGTCGGAGCGCCAGCAGTTCGTCGGCGAACTGAGCGGAGCGCGGATCGACGGGCTGGCGGAAGTCCAGGTGAAGAACCGCTTCGCGGTCGGCGACCACCTGGAACTGATGACGCCGGGCGGCAATTTCCATTTCGACCTGGCGCAACTGCGTGATCGTCAGGGCAACCCGTTGCAGGTCGCCCCTGGTGACGGCCATGTGGTCTACCTGCCGGTGCCGGAGCAGGCAGACCTGGCCTATGGCCTGCTGATGCGCGACGTCAGCGCCTAACCGCGCGGCGCGGCCGGTGCGGTTTCGCCCTGGGCGGCCATGCCGGCTTCGTCGCGCGCACGGATCACCAGCGAGCGGTACTGCGGATCGGCCTTGATCTGCGCTTCGGTGAACGGCGTCGGGTACCACTGCTTGGCCGAGAAAGCACGGGTCTGGTCGCTGCCATGGGCCGAGGCGGCCTCGCTGGACTGGGAGAACACCAGCAGGCCCTGGGCCCTGGGCCCCTGGTCATCGAAGGTCACCAGTTGCAGGTAGCTGGTGCCGCTCACCACCAGGCGCTTGCCCGGCGCCACCTCGACACTCTGGATGGCGTTGTACACCCCGAGATCGGCCGGACCGCCAGGGATCGGCGTGCCGTCGGCGGCCTGCTGGATCTGACCCCACCGGCGCTGGCCGTCGAGCCCGGCGGCACTGGCCGCGGCCGCGCAAGCGCGCACCGCGTCGCCCAGTGCGGTCGCCACCTCGGCGCGCTCATAGGCCAGCCCGCGCGGGGTGTACCAGGGATCGTCCGGGTTGAATGCCACTCGCCAGAAATCGCCCTTCTCGCGCAAGGCCTCGACGATGGACTGGAAGTGCACCAGGCCCAGGCCACTGTCGAGGTTGGCGCGGCCATCCCAACTGGCCAGCGCGGTGCAGACATCCTTGAGCGTGGCATCGGCGCCGGCCCCGGCACACCACTTGAGCAGATCCGGCAGCAGCACGTCGGCGAGGTAGACCCGGTCGTCCGTGACCATGCGCTTGAGGTCCTCGGCGTCGAGCTTGCCGGGTTGTTCCAGACGGGTCAGGGCGAAGCGGGTGCGCGGACCGAGGGGCAGGTGGTCGCGGCTGATCACCGGGGAGAACCCGCTCAGCGGCTGCGCCGGATTGACCAGCCAGGCGGTGTCGTTGGAATGCTGGACGAAGTCCGCGCGGCTCAATTGCGGCTGCAGCTGCGCCGGGAAGATCCCTGGCTGCGCGGCGCGCGGATCGATCTTCCAGTTGCATTCGCTGCGCGAGCCGTCGAGGACGATCAGCTCCAGCCCGGCCTTGGGATCGCTGCAGCGGCCCAGCAGCTCGGCATCGACATAGGGCACCACCGACTGGTTCAGGTACAGGGTCTGGCCGCCGGCGTCGGTGGCCAGGGTGTTGACCCAGGGGATGCCCTGCAGCCGCTGCACCGAAGCCTGCAATGCAGCCAGGCTGTCGGCCTGGTTGAGCGCATGCCACTGCTGCAGCACGCGGGTGTTGTCGAGGTTGGCGTCACGCAGGCTGAAGGCGACCTGCGGCGTCCAGTCCAGACGCCCCGGCCACTGCACCACAGGGCCGAAACGGCTGCTGTACAGCTCGCGGCTGACGTCGCGCAGTTGCCCATCCGCGCCCTTGACCGTGACCGTGACCTGCTGTCGCTGCAGCGGCAGCGACTGGCCGTCGAACAGGTAGCGGGTCGGGTCCTGCGGATCCAGTTGCAGGCGATGCAGGGTGAAATGCCGCGAGGCATCCACCGTGTGGGTCCAGGCCAGGTGGCGGTTGAAACCGATGTTGATCAGCGGCAGCCCAGGCAGCGCCGCGCCCATCACATCCAGCTGGCCAGGAATGGTCAGGTGCATCTGGTAGAAACGCATGCCACCGCTCCACGGGAAATGTGGATTGGCCAGCAGCATGCCGCGGCCCGTGGCCGAGCGCTCGCGACCCAGCGCCACGGCATTGCTGCCGCGCTCCAGGGCGAAACGCTGCTGGCGCTCCAGGGCGACGCGGAAATCCTGCGCGCCGTGCTGCGCGGTGGCATTGGGCGGCGTGGCGCCCACCACGGCTTCGGCGAATTGACCGACGCCCCCCTCCACCAGCAAGCGTCGGGTCAGCTTGACCAGGTCGAAGGCGGTGATCGGCCGCAGCCATTCGGCCTGCCGGCACTCTGCGGGCAGGCCTTGCGCGCGGCGCTCGGCCAGGGCGCGGTTGAAGCCTTGGGCATAGCCTTCCAGCGACGCCTGGATCGGCGCCGGCTGCGCCTGCCAGAACGCCGACACCGCCTGCGGCGTGTTCAACCAGGTGAAGAACAGGTCGCTGGCGAGGTTTTCCCGCTGCTCCAGGGTGCGCGCCTCGGGACCGAGGTAACGCGAGCGCTGGCCATTCACCGTGAGCACTTCATTGGCCAGCAGGCACAGGTTGTCCTGGCCGTAGGCGTAGCCGATGCCATAGCCGATGCCGCGGTCGTCGCTGGCGAGGATATGGGGCACGCCGAACGTCGTGCGACGGATCTCGGCGGAAGTTTCACCCGGGTTTTCCCGGGCCTGGGCGGCAAGGCCGAGGCCGGCGAGCAGCACGGCCAGGCAGAGTCTGGAGAAGGGAGGATTGATGATCACGCGAACTCCGGCCGGATCAGGATGTTGGGGGCATCCTGAAAGAACGAAGTTCAGATGAAAAATTTACGGTAAAGGCGCTGCTGCTTCGTTACATCAAGGAACGCGGAATTTTTTTCCGCGAACGTTGCAGATTTGTCGTTTTCATTCGTCTTATAGATTGGGAGCGTCATTTGAACGCAGGACAGACCAGCTCTGAAAAGGGAGTTTTACCCATGTACAACCCGCAACAACAACCGGCGCAAGCACTGCGCTACAGACGCAAGGTGAACAGCGCATTGCAGGTCAAGAGCGAGATCGCGGAGAGCGAGGAACGCGGCGGCAACGAGCAGATCCGCGAACTGCTGCGGGTCTTCGGCCTGCGCACCAGCCTGATCCGCCTCAAGGTCATCGACGCCTTGCACATGGCCGATCGCGAGGGTCGCAGCATCGGCGTGCGCGGCATTCACAGCCAACTGGAGAAACTGGATATCCCGCTGTCATTCCTCAGCGTGCGCGAGGTGCTCAAGCGCCTGTGCGTCGAAGGCGTGATCAGCATGGGCAGCGACAAATGCTACAGCCTCAACCCCCAGGCCCGCGCGGTCCTGGAACAGCCCCTGGCACGTTGAGCGACCGGCCGGCACCCCGCCGGCCGCCCTGCTCTGCCCGCGCTCAGGGTTTGACCTTGCGCCGCAGAATGCCATTGATGACCACGAACACCACCGCCAGCCCCATGGCGATGTACTGGAACATCTGCTCGGTGATCACGCCCTGTTTCACCAGCCAGGACAGGCCCAGCATGGCGGCCAGCAGGACCAGGGTCATCAGGATGGAATATTTCAGGCGTTGCCCTTGAGTCATTGAGAAATCCTTGCGACAGCTGTGGTGACGGCCGGTAAATGGCCGGGCGCCATGATACATCGCTACCACTGCCGGAGCATGCTTTCCCGGTTTTTTCCTCGGTCGACAACTGAAAACATCCGGGACTTCGGGCCCACGCCCCCTCCTGCGAGTCGACCCTCCCATGCCCATCCGCACCCTGCTCGGCAGCCTCGTGCTGTCCACCAGTCTTGACGCCCACGCGCTCGACAGCGAACGCCTCAGCGAAGCCGATCTCCTGGCCCTGGCCAGCCACCTGGCGCAGAGCGCTGGCAGCAGCCAGTGGCAGCAGCTCTGGCAGCGCAGTCGCAGCGCCGGCCACCTCAGCCCCGGCAGCGTCGCGCATTTCACCCTCACCCAGCAACAGATCGCCCAGCTGACCCGGGCCACCCTGGACAACCCCCAGTCCGCCCAGGCCGAGAGCGGGACCCGCGCCCGCTATCGGCGCGATTTCCAGCCACTGGTGCTGGGCAACGACAACGGCAGGCCACTGACCGCCCTGTGCCTGTGGGTCGACTGGCGCACCCTGCCGGAGCGGGTCAGTGGCGCGGCGACCTCCTGGATGGGCCAGGTCAGCCTGTTGGTCAGCAAACCTTGCCCTTGAGTCAACCTTGGCGAAGCAGAGACCAGTCTTTTGTGAAGGATCACGAAAACACAGGGGCTGCGGATCAAGACAGGGGGTTCTGCCTACCGTCTGCGACCATGAAACTTACAGTGCTTTGACTCCTGGGCTACCGCACCTGACCTGCTTGTCACCTAGCGACAGCAGTACGCCTGGTCGAGAATCGATCTCACGCCACTTGGCCGGCTCGGTGCTCACCCGCTTCTTGCCCGGCACGGATGCTCAAGCCTTGTGTGGCCCAAAGACAGACCCCCACTGCTCACGCAAGAAAACAAGGAAGTCATCATGCAATCCTGTGACCTGAAGCGAATCGACATAGAGCAACTTCCACAATCGCTGCAGATGCTCATCGACTGTATCGGCATCGAACATGCGTACCGCCTGACCCACATCTACGGCGGTCGCCCCAAGTACATTCCCAAGCACCGCGAACGCACCTCGCTGGCGGAAATCCTCCCGCCGGATGCGCTGGAAGCATTGATCAAGCGCTATGCCGGCATGGCCCTGGAAATTCCCAAGTGCGATCACTTCAACCGCCAGTTGCGCAACCAGCAGATCCAGGAGGAAAGTTCCAACGGTCTGTCGCGCAGTGTGCTGGCCAACAAGTACGGCCTGAGCCTGCGCCAGATCGGCAATATCCGCCGCCAGGAGGCGCACTCGCGCTGAACCCTCAGTGACGGGCGGCCCGGGCCGCCCGCTGCAACCCGCGCAATCCCGCGCACATCGAGAGAAGGAATTCTTGAATGTCCATCGACAACAGCCTCATCGGCTCGGTAATCAACGCCCTGCCACTTGACCGGATGATCTCCGGTCCCCTGCAGGCCATGATCCAGGCCCAGGTGACGGCAAGCAAAAGCTACGCGGACTTCCTCCTGGGCGTCTGCATCAGGGACGGCAAGGCCGTCTCCATCCAGTTCGACTACGACGAATCCATCGTCGACGAACAGGGTGTCTACAAGGGCACTGTGTCGCGCAAGATGCAGGTCCCGCTGCTGGCCGCCATCGCCCACCCGAACATCGTGATCGAGGAAGGCACCATCGATTTCGAACTGACCATCAGCCAGCAGGCCGAAGACACCAAGGAAACCGCCGGTTCCGCGGAGTTCGGCGCATCCCTCGGCTGGGGCCCGTTCAAGGTCGATGTGCGCGGCCAGGTCAGCCACAAGTCGGCACAGACGCGCAAGACCGACACCCGTGCGCGCTATGCCATCCACACCCGCGTCTCCCGCCAGGCGCCACCGGAAGCACTGATGCGGGTGATCGACTACCTCACCGAGGCCGCGACCAAGCCGGTCACCCTGCCCGACAGCAAGGCGGACAACCTGGACGCGCCGCCCACCGACAACGCCCTCAAGGGCCCGGAAGCGCAGAACAAGCCGCAAGACAAACAGCAGGCTCCCGCCTGATCGTCGTCGCCTTTGCCCACGCCCCACCGCCCCGCCCGCCCCGGGCGGGGCATCCGCCACCTCGATAAGGAATGCCGCCCGTGGACCAGACGCCCTCCAAGGAACCGATTGCCACCAGCGATCTGTGCGACATCACCCGCGGCTTGCAGGAAGCCGCCTCCGCCACCACCGGTCTGATCGCCCAGCAGTACATCAAGCTGTTCGACCAGTTCTTCGATTACGACAGCCAGGCGCTGGGGGCGCCGATGAAGGCGAAAATGGTCGAAGTGGCGATGGACGATCGGCACACCCTGAAGATCCCGCTGATCGCCCTGGTCGCGCCGCGCGGCCTGGCCCTGGAACGCATGCAGGTCGACCTCTCGGTGAAGATCCAGAACACTCGACCCGCTACCGAGCAGTGCGCCGAGGCCGGGCACCAGCGCTTCTTCGTCAAGGTCGGCCAGCAGACCCGGCGCCAGGGCGAAGCCCGCGACCCGGACGAGGTGCAGATCCGCATGCAGTTCCAGGCCTGCGAACCACCGGAGGCCCTGAACCGGCTGATCGAGGAATACACCCAGCTGATTTCGCCATTGCGCCAGCCCGATCCACCACCCGCCGACGACGAGTTCGTCACGGCGGCGACCGTCCGCTGAGGCAGTCCCTCAGAAATCCCTTTTGTAGAACAGGTCCAGGGAGCTGGCCAGGCCACTGGCCGCTTCCAGGTACAGGCGTTTGCTCAGCAGATAGCGCAAGGCGATGGTGTTGGCCGGCTCGAACACGCCAACGCCGTAGCGCAGGCTCAGCTTCTCGGTCAGGTTGCCGCTGGCCACCACGCTGGTGCGCTGGCCGCTGCCCTCGGTATCCAACTGGAAGTCCTCGATCCCCAGGCTCGACGCCAGGCTGCCGGTGATCCCCGCGCTACCCGCCAGGCCCAGGCCCAGTGCCGCCTGCGCCAGCATGTTGTTGTCCTCGCCCGTGGTACTCAACGGACGCCCCAGCACCAGGTACGACAGCGCCTGCTCCTGGCTCATCGCCGGTTCCGAGAACACCTGGGTAGTCGGCTGTTCGGCGCTGCCGGTCAGGCGGATGCCGGCGATCACGTCGTCGGTCTTGCGGATCGCTTCGATATCCAGGTAGGGCTGATCGATAGGACCGGCGAACAGCAACCGCGCCCGGCGAATGGTCAGGCGCTGGCCGTAGGCGCGATAGCGACCGTCGGCCAGGCTCAGTTCGCCGCGGGTGTCGAGGTTGTCGCCGATATGCACATGACCGAGCAGATTGGCGCTGAGACCGAAGCCGCTGAACGAGAGTTTTTCCTGGCCGACCTGGACATCGATGTCCATTGCCACCTGCATCGGCGCCTTGCCCTCTTCGGTCTGGTGGCCGACGATCACCGTGTCCTCGGACACCTTGACCGTGGACGGCGGCAGCTCGCGCACGGTGATCTTGCCCTTGGGCACCAGGACCTTGCCGCTGACCGCCAGGCGCTCGCCCTGCAGGCTGATCTTCAGATCCGGCGCCACTTCCAGCGCCGCGTAGGGTTCGACATTGACCGGCAGGCGCTGCCCCTGCAGGGCCAGGTCCACCATCAGCAGACGGCCCCAGCCGATCTGGCCGCTCAACTGCCCCTGACCCACTTCGCCGCTGCGCCAGTCACCGCTCAGTTGCACCTGCTCGCCGGCAATCATGGCGCGCACGCTGAGGTCGCGCAGGCTGATCGGCAATTCGGCGCCGCCGACCTCGCCCCCGGACAACACCAGGCTGCCATTGACCTGCGGCGCCAGCAGCGTGCCGGAAATCCTGCCGCTGCCGTTCAATTGCCCGACCAGGCGCTCGACCATCGGCACGAACGGCCGGGCCACCGCCAGGTCCAGGCCGCGCAGGTTGAAATCGCCGCTCAACGGCTTGTTGCGCGCCAGCGGATCGATACGCGCCGACAGGCTCAGCTCGCCCAGCCGGTCACCGCGAAAGTCCAGGCGGGTGTCGACCCGACGCGGCCCGAGGGTGCTGTCCAGACGCAGGCTCTGGTACGGGAAATCAAGCCACTGGCCTTTCTCGCGGATACGCAGGGTGCCGCCGCTGGCGTCCACCTGCACCGTGCCCTTCGGCCCGCTGGCCGGCAGATCGAGATTGATATCGGCGTTGAGCTGGCCCTGCCAGGCGAAGTCCTTCGGCAGCCATTGCGCCAGGCTGTCCAGCGGGAACTGCTTGAGGTGATAGCGAATCCGCGGCTCCGGCGCCAGGCGCTGTGGATCGCCGCACAGGCTGGCCTGCCCGGCGCGCCAGCAATGCGCGCCGAAATCGATCTGGCCATTGCCCAGGCGTTGCAGGGTGGCCGGTGCCTGCAGGCGCCAGTCCTGGCCACCGGCCTGGATCGCGCCGCGGGCCAGACGGCCGCGCCAATCGCCCTTGCTGCGCTCGAACTGCCCGTCCAGGCCGAGGTCGAGCTTGAGCTGCGGGCCGTCCAGGGCCAGTTGCAACTGCTGCTGGCGGATATCGCCCTGGCCCTTGGCGGTGAGGGTGCCCAGCGCAGTCTCGCCGGCGCGGATACCGCTGGCGGTGAGGTCGATCACGGCCTTCTGCGCGCGGTCGAGGCGCGCGTCGAGATCGAGGTTCTGCAAACGGTTTTCCGCCTGCACCAGTTGCGCACCCTGCAACTTGAGCTGGCCTTGCGGTGCATCGAGGGTACCGGCGACATCCAGACGCCCGGTGACCCGCCCCTGCAGTTGCGGCCAGAGCTGGCCGAGGCGTGGCAGGTTGAGGTCGATCTGTCCGGCCAGGCGCTGTTGCAGGCTGCCACTGCCGTTGATCTGGTTGTCACCCAGGCGCACCTGCAAGGTCCCGAGGGTCCATTGCTCGCCCGCGCCTTCGGCCTTGACCTGCAACAACGCGGGCTGGCCGCGCAGACGGCCCTTGAGATCGAGGTCGGCGCTCAGCGAAAGCTTGTCGTTCTTCAGCTCGCCCTTGCTGCGCAACGGGCCGCCGAGGGTGCCGGGCATTTCCACGAGCCAGTAGGCGGGATCGAAATTGGACAGCTCCAGCGCCGCGTCCCAGGCCACACCGTCGGCGAAGGCCACACTGACGCTGCCGGCGGCCTTGCCCTGCCCGGCCTCCAGGGCCAGCTGCGACAGGCTGATCCGGCCGAGATCGCCCGTGAACGGGCTGCTCAGCTTGAACGCACCGGCGGGACCGTCGAGGTCGCCGCTGAAATCGCCTTCGTAGTTGCCGTCGCGGTACTGCACCTGCGCCTTCAGGCGATGCAGCACCACCTGCGGCGGCTGCTCCAGCGGGTACAGGCGCAGCCAGGGAAAGTCCTGCCAGTCGAGGGTGGCACTGGCCGTCAGGGCGTTCTGCCAGTCGGCGCTGGCGCTGAGCACGAGGCGTTGCTCGTTGGCGGCGTGCAGGTCGAGGGCGGCCAGTTCGGCGCCCTCTGCATCGACCCGGCCACGCACGGCGAGGTTGATCGGGCCGTCCTTGGCCGCCAGGTTGCCGGCGCCGACCAGTTGATAACCCTTGGCCAGATCGCCATGGGCGGTGAGTTCCAGTTGCTCGAACAGCAGCGTGTCCGGGAGGCTGGCGACAGCCTTGAACTGCGCCGCGCTGAGGTGTACCTGCGCCGGCAGATGCTCGGCCAGCGGTTGTACCTGGCCGCTCAAGCGACCCTGCAGGTAGCCACTGCTGTCGGCCTGCAGCTCCAGGCTTTTCTGCAGTTCGCCCTTGACCTGCACCGCCAGTTGCCAGGCCTGGCCGTCCACAGCCGGCAGTTGCACCTGGCCCTCGGCTTGCAACGGCCAGTCACCATTGGGTTGCAGCAGGCCCTGGAGCGTCAGGTGCAGGTCCTCGCGGCGCAGGTCGAGGCTGTCGATCTTCAGACCGGCACGTGTCCAGTGCGCGGCCAGGGTCAGGCCACTCAATTGCTCGGCGCCGTCCAGACGCAAGGTGCCGACCTGCACCTCGCCCAGCTCGATGGCCAGCGGCAGATCGAGTGCGGGCAATTGCAACGGACCGCTGTCCGGATCGGTTTCGGTGGGTGCGAAGGCCAGCTCGACATTCGCCGCGTGCAGCTTGTCCAGGCACAGGGTGCGCCGCAGCAGGCAGCCCGGCGACCACTCCAGCAGCGGCGCGACCAGCTCGACGCGATCGCCGCCCTGCTCCCAGACCAAGCGTTCGGCCTGCCAGCGGTCGGCCAGACGGCCCTGGAAGTTGTCCACCGTCAGCCCGGGCACCAGCCCCAGCGCCCAACGGCTGCCAGTCTGGGTGCCGAGCACCACGGCGATGCCGAGCAGCAACATGAGCAGCACGGCCAGCAGGCCGATGCCCAGGGTTTTCATTACCTGCCTCACAGCTCCGGCCCCATCGAGAAGTGCAAACGAATACCGCCGTCGTCATCCAGCGCCCTGGCCAGGTCGAGGCGCAGCGGCCCTACCGGCGAGATCCAGCGCACGCCGAAACCGACCCCGGTCTTGAGGCTGGGCAACTCCAGGTTGTTGAAGGCATTGCCCTGGTCGACGAAAGTCGCCAGGCGCCATTTATCGGCGACCTGATACTGATACTCGGCGCTGCCGGCGACCATGTAGCGCCCGCCGATGCGATCGCCATCGCTGTTTTCCGGGGACAGGGTCTGGTAGTCGTAGCCGCGCACACTCTGGTCGCCACCGGCGAAGAAGCGCAGCGACGGCGGCACCGACTTGTAGCCATTGGTGGCACTGCCGCCGAACTGCACCCGGCCGAGAAAGCGATGGTTCTGGCCGAGGGTGGTCAGGCCCTTGAGCAGCACCGTGCCGTTGAACAGGTTGGTGTCGGAGAGCAGGCCCTCCTTGGCCACGCGCGCATCGAACTGGATGCGATAGCCATTGTGTGGGTCGATGCGATTGTCGCTGCGCAGATAGGTGTAGCTGATGCCCGGCATCAGCAGCGTGCTCAATCCCGAGTCGTCGCCGAGTCGATATTCCTCGCGCTGCCATTTCAGCGAGATCACCCGTTGCCAGCCACTGGGCAGCTTGCTGTGCCATTCCGGGCCGACGGTGAGCAGCTTGCTGAGGGTGTCGGTGTTGGCGATCTCTTCGTTCTGATAACCGCCGGCGAAACGCAGCTTGTCGGTCAGCGGCGGATCCAGGGGAATGTCGTACCACAGCCCGATGTTCTGCCGCGGCGCCGACAGTTCGCTCTCGATGCCGTAGCTATGACCCTGCGGATTGACCCAGTGGCGGGTCCAGTTGGCCTTGCCGCGCGGGCCGACGTCGGTCGAGAAGCCCAGGCCCAGGCCCATCGTCCGCGGCTTGCGGGTCTGCACGTCGACCGCCACCGGAATGCGCTGGCCGACCGCGGTGGTCGGCGCGGCATCGACCCGCACGCCTTCGAAGTAGCCGCTGGACTGCAGGGCGTTGTTCAGTTCGGCGATCAATTCGGAGTCGTAGGGGGTGCCTTCCTTGAACGGCACCATGCGTTGCAGCAGCGCTTCGTCGAACGGCGAGTCGCCCTCGAACTGCACCTTGCCGAGGGTGAAGCGCGGGCCGCTGGCGTAGACCAGTTCGATATCGGCGACCCCGGCGGCCGGGTCCACCGACAGGCGATTGCGGGTGAAGCGGCCGTTGAAGAAGCCGTAGCGCGAGGCCTGGTTCTGGATCAGCCGCTTGGCGTCCTCGTAATGCCCATGGTTGAGCACCTCGCCACTGCGCAGCGCCTTGCTGTCGGGAATGCGGAATGCCTTGAGTTCGCTGGCCGGACCTTCGATGCGCACGCTGACGTTGCGCAGATGGATCGGCTCGCCGGGTTCGATCGTCAGACGCAGGCGCGGGCCCTTGTCTTCATCGCGCGGCGGCAACACCTCGCTGGCGATCTGCGGCTGGTAGTAGCCCAATGCCTGGGCGGCCTTGCGGGCCTGCTCCTCGGCGCCACGGCTGAAGCGCAGCAGCGCCTCTTCGTCGCGCTCGCCGAGGCTTCCGATATAGCCCTCGACATTGGCCTTGAGTGCGTTGTTGGCGGGTTTGATGCGGATAACCAGTTCACTCTGCGCCGCGGCCGCGAGACTGCTGGCCAGGCACAGGATCAAACCACAGGTGAAGCGTCCTGAATACGTCATAGGCGCGGATGCTACCAGAGCCAGGCAGCGGCTTGCATGTCGAAAGCCGTCTGCCATCGGCCCCGGTCAGGCCCGTGCCCGCTCGATCCGCTGCGGACTGGGATGGAAAAACAGGTGTTCGCGGATCGGCCCGACCGCCACCTCGCCGATCTCCACGTAGCCCTGGCGCTGATAGAACGCCAGGTAATGTTCATTGCCGGTATCGAGGACCACGCCACGGGAGGTTTCATCCTCCGCGCACCAGTCGTGCACCGCCGCCAGCAGCTGCTCGCCGTAGTGCTGCCCCTGGAACTGCGGATGGATGCCCAGCAACGGCAGGATGTGCACGGCATCCCCGGGCAGGCAGGCCATAAGTGCGGCGCGGTATTCGAGGTAGCGGCGGGTGCAGCGAAAGCCGGTGGACAGGACCATGCGCATGCGCCAGGCCCAGCTCTCGGTGACGCCGAGACGGCGTACCGGCGGCGAGATCAGGGCGATGCCGATCAGGCGGTCCTCAACCAGCAGCCCGAGGGCCGGCAACTCCTGGAGGAAATGCTGGCGAACCCGCTCGCGCACCAGCGCCCTTACCCGCTGGTCGAAGCCCAGCCGTTCGGCCTCGAACAGATAGCCGTAGGTGGGTTCGTGGCGATAGGCGTGGTAAAGCAGCGAGCGCGCCTCGCGGCTGTAGCCGCCGTCGAGCAGACGCACTTCAGCCGGCGCGGGGGTCGATTCGGGCATGGTCACGGGTCTCCTGATGGCGGTTGGGCATTGCCTTTTGAGGGATGGGCGACGCCAACGTTCCTTGCTGATCGGGATGCAGTATAGGCGGGGATCGGCAGCCGCTTCGGTACTGGCCGATGGCGCCTTTGTCGGCTAGCATCCTGCCTTTTACCCAGGATTGCCCTTCCATGAAGATCGTCTCGTTCAACATCAACGGCCTGCGCGCCCGACCGCATCAACTGGCGGCGTTGATCGACAAGCACCAGCCGGACGTGATCGGCCTGCAGGAAACCAAGGTCGCCGACGATCAGTTCCCGCTGGAGGACGTCCAGGCCCTCGGTTACCACGTGCATTACCACGGACAGAAAGGCCACTACGGGGTCGCCCTGCTCTCGCGCCAGGCACCGTTGAGCCTGCACAAGGGTTTCCATACCGACGACGAGGACGCCCAGCGCCGCTTCATCTGGGGTACCTTCGCCGACGCCGACGGCACCCCGGTGACCATCATGAACGGCTACTTCCCCCAGGGCGAAAGCCGCGACCACCCCACCAAGTTCCCGGCCAAGCAGCGTTTCTACGCCGATCTGCAGGCCCTGCTGGAAAACCAGTTCAAGAACGACCAGCCACTGGTGGTCATGGGTGACGTCAACATCTCGCCGGAAGACTGCGATATCGGTATCGGCCCGGACAACGCCAAGCGCTGGCTGAAGACCGGCAAGTGCAGCTTCCTGCCGGAAGAGCGCGAGTGGATGGCGAAACTCAAGGCCTGGGGTCTGACCGACAGCTTCCGTCACCTGTATCCGGAGGTGATCGATCAGTTCAGCTGGTTCGACTATCGCAGCCGCGGCTTCGAGGACGAACCCAAGCGCGGGCTGCGCATCGATCTGATCATGACCTCCCAGGGGCTGCTGCCGCGGGTCAAGGCGGCCGGGGTCGACTATGAGCTGCGCGGGATGGAGAAACCTTCGGACCATGCACCGATCTGGCTCGAGTTGAGCTGATTACCTGTCCGGGCCCGCTTTGCGGGCCCGGTCACACTTCTGTCACCTGCCTGTCTTAATCTGCCGAAACCTTCGTTTCGCGAGTCCCCGACGGCAATGACCCGCCTCTGTGCCCTGCTCCTGGCCCTGCTCACGCCCCTGGCGGTTGCCGATACCCTGCGTATCCAGGGCTCCAACACCATCGGCACGACGCTGGCACCGGCACTGGTGCGCGGCCTGCTGCAAAGCCGCGGCATCAGCGAGATCCACAGCGAACCCGGGGCGCAGGCCAACGAAGTGCGGATCCGCGGCGGCGACATCCAGGTGGACATCGCCGCCCACGGCAGCAGCACCGGTTTCGTCGCCTTGAAAGCAGGCACTGCCGAACTCGCCGCCGCCTCGCGACCGATCAAGGACAGCGAGGCGGCCGATCTCCAGGCCCTCGGCAACCTGACCAGCGCCGACGCCGAGCAGGTCATCGCCCTCGATGCGGTCGCCGTGCTGGTGCACCCTGACAATCCCCTGCCGCAACTGACCACCGAGCAACTGGCGCGCATCTTTTCCGGGCAGATCGCCACCTGGGAAGAACTCGGCGTCGGCGGCGGGCCGATCCAGCTGTATGCCCGCGACGATCGCTCCGGCACCTGGGAAACCTTCAAGGCCCTGGTCCTCGAGCCGCATCGCCAGAGCCTGGCCAGCAGCGCCCGCCGCTTCGAGTCCGGCGAGGAACTGGCCGAGGCGGTGCGTCACGACCGCCAGGCCATCGGTTTCAGCAGCCTGAGCACGGTGCACGGCGCGCGGGTCCTGGCGGTCGCCGATGGCGCCTCGCGGGCCCTGCTGCCGAGCCCCGAGCAGGTCGCCAGCGAGGACTACCCGCTGTCCCGCCGCCTGTATTTCTATCTGCCGCCGGCGCAAGGCAATCCCCTCGCCCGCGCCCTGCTGGATTTCACCCAGAGCCCGCGCGGGCAGGCCATCGTCGCCAGCAACGGCTTCATCGACCAGCGCGTGCGCACCCTCAGCGCACCACCCCAGGCCGACATGCCGCCGAGCTACCGGCGCCTGTCCGGCGAGGCCCAGCGGCTGTCGGTCAACTTCCGCTTCCAGGAAGGCAGCGCGACCCTCGACAACAAGGCCCGGCGCGATATCCAACGCCTGGTGGACTACCTGAAGCAGAATCGCAAACTGGAGCGCAAGGTCGTCCTGGTGGGTTTCGGTGACGCCAAGGACGACGCTCGCCGCGCCTTCCTGCTCTCGCGCCTGCGGGCCATGGCGGTACGCCGCGAACTGCTCAGGCAGGGCGTGACGCTGCGCGAGGTCATGGGCCTGGGTGCGGAACTGCCGGTGGCGGCCAACACCGATACCCAGGGGCGCATTCGCAATCGCCGTGTCGAAGCCTGGGTTTATTGAAGGAAAATTCCGAAAGCCTTGTAAGACCTTGTAACGCTCTCATCCCCCTTCCGCGCCGTTCCCCGACTAGGCTCAAGCCTGTGACGCCGGGCCCCTCTGACGGTTCGCCAACCGCCATGTCGGAGTCACTTCTTCGACATCGGGAGGGGCTCATGACAGCTCTGCATGATTTTTTCAGCGGCGAATTCCTCGGCACCAGCAGCCTGCTCTGGCTAGCCTTCATCGTTATCGTCATCGCCCTGCTGGTCTTCGACCTCGGGGTCCTGCACCGCGACCAGCACGAGATCGAAATGCGCGAGAGCCTGCTGCTGTACGCCGGCTACTTCAGCGTCGGCCTGATGTTCGGCGGCTGGATCTGGTACGCGCTGGGCGCGCAGAGTGCCCTGGAGTTCTACACCGGCCTGCTGGTGGAACAGTCGCTGTCGATGGACAACGTGTTCGTCATGGCGATGATCTTCGGCTTTTTCGGGATTCCCCGGCGCTACCAGCATCGCGTGCTGTTCTGGGGGATTCTCGGCGTGGTGCTGCTGCGGGCGATCATGATCGGCGTCGGCAGCGCACTGGTGAAGGAGTTCGACTGGATTCTCTACGTCTTCGGCGCCTTCCTGCTGGTGACCGGGGTGAAGATGCTGTTCAGCCGCCAGGACGCCCACCCGGACCTGGCCAACAACCCGCTGGTGCGCTTCATCAGAAAGCACATGCGGGTCACCGACCGCCTGCACGAAGGACACTTCTTCGTGCGCCTGACGCCTCCCGGACAGACCCGGGCGCTGCTCTACGCCACGCCGCTGTTCCTCGCCCTGGTGCTGATCGAACTGGCCGACCTGGTGTTCGCCGTGGACAGCGTGCCGGCGATCTTCTCCATCACCCAGGACCCGTTCATCGTCTACACCTCGAACATCTTCGCCATTCTCGGCCTGCGCGCGCTGTACTTCGCCCTGGCGGCGCTGATGCACCGCTTCGTCTACCTCAAGTACGCGCTGGCGCTGGTGCTGATCTTCATCGGCGGAAAGATCTTCCTGCACGGGTTCATCGGCAAGATTCCGGCGCTGGTGTCGCTGGGGGTGACGTTCGGTTTGCTCGCGGGAGGGGTGCTGCTGTCGTTGTTCAGGACGCGGGATGAGAAGGTGCCGCAGAAGGACAGTTGATCAGCCAACCTGTGGGAGCGGGTTCCCGCTCCCACAGGGTTTTGCGGCGTTCTCCAGAACTCAGTGACCGCTGCGCAGCAGCTCCTTCGGCACGTACTTGCCCACCTCGTACTTGCCGATCGCCGCCCGGTGCACCTCGTCCGGCCCGTCGGCCAGGCGCAAGGTACGCTGCATGGCGTACATGTAGGCCAGCGGGAAGTCAGCAGAGACCCCGGCGCCACCATGGATCTGGATCGCCCGGTCGATCACCTTCAGGGCCACGTTCGGCGCCACCACCTTGATCTGGGCGATTTCGCTGCGGGCCACTTTGTTGCCGACGGTGTCCATCATGTACGCCGCCTTCAGGGTCAGCAGGCGGGCCATGTCGATTTCCATCCGCGAGTCGGCGATCTTGTCGATGTTGCCGCCCAGCCGCGCCAGCGGACGACCGAAGGCGGTGCGCTCTACCGAACGCTTGCACATCAGTTCCAGCGCCCGTTCGGCCATGCCGATGGAACGCATGCAGTGGTGGATGCGACCCGGGCCGAGACGCCCCTGGGCGATCTCGAAACCGCGGCCCTCGCCCAGCAGCACGTTTTCGTAAGGCACCCGCACATTCTCGAACAGCACTTCGGCGTGGCCATGCGGCGCGTCGTCATAACCGAACACCGGCAGCGGCCGGACGATCTTCACACCGGGGGTATCGGTAGGCACGAGGATCATCGAGTGCTGCTGGTGGCGCGGGTTGTCCGGATTGCTCAGGCCCATGAAGATCATCACCTTGCAGCGCGGATCGCAGGCACCGGAGGTCCACCACTTGCGGCCGTTGATGACCCACTCGTCGCCATCGCGCACGGCGCGGGCAGCCATGTTGGTGGCATCCGACGACGCCACGTCCGGCTCGGTCATGGCGAAGGCGGAACGGATCTCGCCGCGCAGCAGCGGCTCCAGCCACTGGCGCTTCTGCTCCTCGTTGGCATAACGCACCAGCACTTCCATGTTGCCGGTGTCCGGCGCCGAGCAGTTGAACGGCTCCGGCCCGAGCAGCGAGCGGCCCATGATCTCGGCCAGCGGCGCGTATTCCAGGTTGGTCAGCCCGGCACCCAGCTCCGACTCCGGCAGGAACAGGTTCCACAGGCCTTCGGCCTTGGCCTTGTTCTTCAGTTCTTCCATGATGGCGGTCGGCTGCCAGCGATCACCCTCGGCGACCTGCTGATCGAACACCGCTTCGGCGGGATAGACATAGGCGTCCATGAACGCAGTGACACGTTCGCGCAGGGCCTGGACCTTGGGGGAATATGCGAAATCCATGAGCAGTACCTTCTGTGTGAAAGGGATCTGGAATGGATGCTAGATCACCGAGCAAAATCCACCTAGTCTATTTTCGACGTGTATAAACATTCATAAGCGATATATGATCGACCCATAACACCTACAAGAGTGGCGCCCATGAACCTGAACAAGGTCGACCTCAATCTGTTCATCGTCTTCGATGCGATCTACACCGAAGCCAACCTGACCCGTGCCGGGCAGATCGTCGGCATCACCCAGCCGGCGGTGTCCAACGCCCTGGCCCGGCTGCGCGAGACGTTCAACGATCCGCTGTTCGTGCGCACCGCCCAGGGCATGGTGCCGACGCCCATGGCGCAGAACATCATCGGCCCGGTGCGCAATGCCCTGTCGCTGCTGCGCGTGTCGGTGCAGGAAAGCCGCATCTTCAACCCCCTGCAGGCGAACAAGACCTTCCGCATCAGCATGACCGACCTCACCGAGGCGGTGATCCTGCCGCCACTGTTCCAGCGCCTGCGCCGCCTGGCGCCGGCGGTGGTGATCGAGAGTTTCCTGTGCAAGCGCCGCGAAACCACCAAGGAACTGGCCGCCGGTCGTCTCGACTTCGCCGTCGACGCCCCGCTCAACACCGACCCGCAGGTACGCCACGTCAAGCTGATACAGGATCGGTTCGTCTGCGCCTTGCGCCAGGGCCATCCGCTGGCGAAAGACAGGATCAGCCTCGACGAGTACATGGGGCTGACCCACATCCATATTTCCAGTCGGCGCAATGGCCTGGGCTATGTCGACCTGGCGCTGGGCAAGATGGGCCTGCAGCGGCGCATCGCCCTGCGCTCGCAGCATTACCTGATGGCCTCGCAGGTCATGCAGCAGACCGACATGGTGATGACCGTGCCCGAGCGTTTCGCCCGCCGGCACAACCTCAACTATGTGAGCCTGCCGGTGAACGACGTGCCGCCGCTGGAAACCCATCTGTACTGGCACGAAAGCACCGACCAGGACCCGGCCAACCGCTGGATGCGCGAGCAGATGATCGAATTGTGCCAGGCCGTGGTGGCGCAGGATGAGCGCGAGGCGCAGCAGTAGGCGCAAAGGACAATCGCGGAGCCAGGGAATGCGTGGTTCCCTNNNNCCGCGATTGTGATGTTACTCAGGATGGTCTGGTGTCCTCGAGGGCGCTATCGCTGGCAAGCCAGTGCCCACAGGGTCCGTGCCGTACTCAGGCCCACCGGTCGACACAAACCTTGTAGGAGCTGGCTTGCCAGCGATAGGGCCCTCAAGACCACCAGAAGGATCAGAAGGTCATTTCCTTCACATCGTCGGCCACGATCAGCTTGCCCGCGGTCTTCTCGATGATTTCCTCGACACTCACCCCCGGCGCGGTCTCCTTGAGGATGAAGGCGCCGTTTTCGATTTCCAGGTAGGCCAGGTCGGTCAGCACCTTGCGGATGCAACCGGCACCGGTCAGCGGCAGGCTGCAGTGCGACAGCAGCTTGGATTCGCCGTCCTTGGACGCATGGGTCATGGTGACGATGATGTTCTCGGCACCGGCCACCAGGTCCATCGCCCCGCCCATGCCCTTGACCAGCTTGCCGGGGATCATCCAGGAGGCGATGTTGCCCTGCACATCGACCTCGAACGCACCCAGTACGGTCAGGTCGACATGACCGCCGCGGATCATGGCGAAGGACTCGGCGGAGCTGAAGATCGAGGCGCCACGACGGGCGGTCACGGTCTGTTTGCCGGCGTTGATCATGTCGGCATCGATCTGGCCTTCGGTGGGGAACTCGCCCATGCCGAGCAGACCGTTTTCCGATTGCAGCATCACGTCCATATCCGCCGGGACGTAGTTGGCCACCAGGGTCGGGATACCGATGCCGAGGTTGACGTAGTAGCCGTCCTTGAGTTCGCGGGCGACGCGCTGGGCCATTTGTTCGCGGGTAAGTGCCATGGTCAGGATCTCTTCGTTGTTCTTGTGCGGGGACGGGTCAGGCTTTGACGGTGCGCTTTTCGATGCGCTTCTCGAAGGTGCCGACGATGACCCGGTCGACATAGATGCCCGGGGTATGGATCTCGCTCGGCAGCAGCACGCCCGGCTCGACGATTTCCTCGACCTCGACCACGGTGATCTTGCCGGCGGTGGCGGCCAGCGGGTTGAAGTTCTGCGCGGTGTTGCGGTACACCACGTTGCCGTAGTGGTCGGCCTTCCAGCCCTTGACGATGGCGAAGTCACCGGTGATGGCTTCTTCGAGGATGTAGTGGCGACCGTTGAACTCGCGGACTTCCTTGCCTTCGGCGACCGGGGTGCCGTAGCCGGTGGCGGTGTAGAACGCCGGAATGCCGGCGCCGCCAGCACGCATCTTCTCGGCCAGGGTGCCTTGCGGGGTCAGTTCCACTTCCAGCTCGCCGCTGAGCAACTGGCGCTCGAACTCGGCGTTCTCGCCTACGTAGGAGGCGACCATCTTGCGGATCTGGCGGTCTTCCAGGAGCACGCCGAGACCGAAACCGTCGACGCCGCAGTTGTTCGACACCACGGTCAGGCCGCTGACGCCGCGGCGCTTGATCTCGGCGATGAGGTTCTCGGGGATGCCGCACAGACCGAAACCGCCGGCCAGTACCGTCATGTTGTCGGTCAGGCCTTCGAGGGCCTGTTCATAGGTTGCTACGCGCTTGTCCAGTCCGGCCATGTGATCCGCCTTGTTGTCGTTGTAGGAGCCCGACGAGCTGTCGGGAAGCGTCTGACGCGCATCTTCACCTGACTCGACTGATTTGTTAATTTTGTTTTTCTCATTGATTGATTTGGAATTCAAAACAATCCCATGAACCTCAAACAACTGCGTGCCTTCGTCGCTGTCGCCACCTGCCAGAGCTTCGCCCAGGCCTGCGAGCACCTGCACCTGTCGCAACCGGCCCTGAGCCTGACCATCAAGAGTCTCGAAGAGCAGCTTGGCGGCGCCCTGCTCAGCCGTACCACCCGCAGCGTCAGCCTGACTCCGGAGGGCGAAGTGCTGCTGCCGCTGGCGCGGCAACTGCTGGCAGACTGGGACAACACCGAGGAACTGCTGCGCCAGCGCTTCACCCTGCAACTGGGCCGGGTGTCCATCGCCGCCATGCCGGCCTTCGCCGGCAACCTGTTGCCACCGGTGCTCAAGCTGTTCCGCGAGCGCTACCCGCGGGTCAATGTCACGGTGCACGACGTCATCAACGAACAGGTGCTGGAACTGGTGCGTCACCGCCGGGTCGAGCTGGGTATCGGTTTCGAGCCGGAGGCCGGCGAGCCGTTGCTGTTCAGGCCGTTGTACCTGGACCGTTTCGTGGCCGTGGTCCCCAGGGATTCACCGCTGGCCGGGCAGGCCCAGGTCAGCTGGAAGGAGCTGCTGCGCGAGGATTTCATCGCCCTGCAGCGCCCGTCGGCGGTACGCCTGCTGCTGGAACGGCATGTGGCGGCGGACCACGGCAAGCTGGCGGTGGCCTTCGAAAGCCATCAGTTGTCTACCATTGGCCGGATGGTCGCCAATGGCCTGGGGGTCAGTGCGGTGCCGGCCCTGTGCATCGGGCAGATGCGTGAACTGGGAGCGCAGTGCGTGGCCCTGGTGGAGCCGAGTATCGAGCGGCGGATCGGCGTGACCATGCTGGCGGGTCACAAGCTGTCGGCGGCGGCGCAGGCGGTGCTGGATGTGCTGGTGACCGAAGTGACGGCCCCGGCATTGAGCTGAATCAGTTTCTGGTTGTGTTGTGATTGCGGGCCCTATCGCAGGCTTCGCCAGCTCCCACAGGAACCGCGTACACCGCGAACCTTGTGGGAGCTGGCGAAGCCTGCGATGAGGCCATCAGCCACAGCGAAAATTCAGGAGGAGTTTCATAGATGAGGAATACAACACTGGGCAACCACCAGGTCCCCGTCATCGGCCAGGGCACCTGGAACATGGGCGAGGACCCCGGCCAGCGCCGTCGCGAAGTCGCCGCCCTGCAACAGGGCATCGACCTCGGCCTGACCCTGATCGACACCGCGGAAATGTACGCCGAAGGCGGTGCCGAGGCAGTGCTCGGCGAAGCCCTGGTCGGCCGCCGCGACCAGGTTTTCCTGGTCAGCAAGGTCTATCCGCACAACGCCAGCCGCCAGGCTGCCATCGCCGCCTGCGAACGCAGCCTGAAGCGCCTCGGCAGCGACCAGATCGACCTGTACCTGCTGCACTGGCGCGGCCAGTACCCGCTGGAGGAAACCGTCGAAGCCTTCGAGCGCCTGCGCGAGGCCGGCAAGATCGGCCGCTGGGGCGTCTCGAACTTCGACACCGACGACATGCGCGAACTGGCCAACCCCGCCTGCGCCACCAACCAGGTGCTGTACAACCCGGAACAGCGCGGCATCGAATTCGACCTGCTGCCCTGGTGCCGCGCGCAGCAGGTGCCGGTCATGGCCTACTGTCCGCTGGCCCAGGCCGGGCGCCTGCTGCGCCACCCGGTGCTGGCGCGGATCGCCGAACGCCACGGCGTCACCCCGGCCCAGGTCAGCCTGGCCTGGGTCACCCGCGAGGACGGGGTGATCGCCATTCCCAAGGCGGTGGAGCCCCGCCATGTCCAGCTCAATGCCGCGGCGGGCCGCCTGCAGCTGACGGACGAAGACCTGCGCGAGCTGGACCAGGCATTTGCGCCACCGACCCGCAAGCAGCGCCTGGCCATGGTCTGAACCTCAGTGAAAATCCCGGCTGCGCACATTCAGCCCGTGTAGCAACGGGCTGAGATCCTCCAGGCGGCGGGCGATCAGATGGCGCACGCCATCGGCGAACTCCAGCTTGCCCCTCACCTGCATCAGCTGCGCCCCCACCAGCACCCGCCGCTGGCGCTCGGCCAGGTCGCGCCAGACCACCACGTTGAGCATGCCGAACTCGTCCTCCAGGGTGACGAAGGTCACCCCGCTGGCGGTCTGCGGGCGCTGCCGGCCGACCACCAGCCCGGCCACGCTGATGCTGTCGCCGTGCTCGACATCGTCCAGCGCCCGCGAGCTGCGACAACCCAGGCCGGTGAGGCGGCGGCGCAGCAAGGCCAGCGGATGCGGACCGAGGGTGGTGCCGACGCTGTCGTAGTCGGCGAACAGCTCTTCGCCAATGCTCGGCGCCGGCAGTTGCACCGCCACTTCCGGGGTCGGCTCGACGGCGGCGAACAGCGGCAGTTGCGCCTGCACCGCCGCCACTTCCCAGCGCGCCTGGTAACGGTGTCCGGCCAGCGCCGACAGCGCATCGGCATCGGCCAGCAGGTCGCGGGCGCGGCCATCCAGTTCGGCGCGCAGGCACAGGTCGCCGACATCACGAAAGGCCCGCGCCTCCCGCACCCGGACCAGGCGCTCGGCATCCTCCTGGCGGAAACCGCGGATCTGCCGCAGCCCGATACGCAGGGCCAGCGCCCCGCCCGCCCCCGGCTCCAGCGTGCAATCCCAGTGGCTGTGCCGCACATCCACCGGGCGGATCTCGATCTGGTGGCGACGCGCGTCCTGGAGGATCTGGTCCGGACTGTAGAAGCCCATGGGCCAGCTGTTGATCAGGGCGCAGGCGAAGATCGCCGGCTCATGGCACTTGAGCCAGCAACTGGCGTAGGTCAGCAGGGCGAAACTGGCGGCGTGGGATTCGGGGAAGCCGTAGCTGCCGAAGCCCTTGATCTGTTCGAAGATGCGGTTGGCGAATTCCAGGTCGTAGCCATTGCGCAGCATGCCTTCGGTCAGGCGAATACGGTGTGGCTCCAGTCCGCCATGGCGTTTCCAGGCGGCCATGGAGCGACGCAGCTCATCGGCCTCGCCGGGGGTGTAGTCGGCGGCGACGATGGCCAGGGACATGACCTGTTCCTGGAACAGCGGCACGCCCAGGGTTCTTTTGAAGACGGCCTTGAGCTCTTCCGAGGGATAAACCACCGGCTCTTCTTCGTTACGCCGACGCAGGTACGGATGGACCATGTCCCCCTGGATCGGCCCCGGTCGCACGATCGCCACCTGGATCACCAGGTCGTAGAACTCCTGCGGCCTGAGCCGCGGCAACATGGCCATCTGCGCCCGCGACTCGATCTGGAACACGCCGATGGTGTCGGCACGGCTGATCATGTCGTAGGTGGGCCGGTCGTCCGCGGGGATCCCGGCAATGCTCAGGCGTCGCCCGCGGTGCAGATGGTAGAGATCGAAGCAGCGCCGCAAGGCACTGAGCATGCCCAGCGCCAGCACATCCACCTTGAGCAGGCCGACGGCGTCAAGGTCGTCCTTGTCCCACTGGATCACCGTGCGTTCATCCATGGCGGCGTTCTCCACCGGTACCAGGCTGTCCAGCGGCTGTTCGCTGATGACGAAACCGCCAGGGTGCTGCGACAGGTGACGGGGGAAACCCATCAGCTCGCCGGTCAACGTCAGCACCCGGTGCAACAGCGGGCTGTCCGGGTCGAAGCCGGCTTCGACCAGACGCTCCGCCGAAGGCACGCGATCGCTCCAGCGCCCGCAGCAGTCGGACAAGGCGCCCAGCTGGTCCGGCGGCAGGCCCAGCACCCGACCGATATCCCGTACCGCACCCGAGGCATGGTAGGTGCTGACCACGGCGGTCAGCGCCGCGCGATGACGACCATAGCGGTTGAACACGTATTGCAGGACTTCCTCGCGCCGGTCGTGCTCGAAGTCCACGTCGATATCCGGCGGCTCGTTGCGCTCGCGGGACAGGAAGCGTTCGAACAGCAGGCTGGTGGTGCCTGGGTTCAGCTCGGTGATGCCGAGGACGAAGCACACCACCGAGTTGGCCGCCGAACCGCGCCCCTGGCAGAGAATCCCGCGCTCGCGGGCGAAGCGGACGATGTCATGGACGGTGAGGAAATAGGATTCGTATCCGAGCTCGCTGATCAGGGTCAGTTCGTGTTCCAGGGCGATCCGGTTCTTGTCGCTGATACCCCCGGGCCAGCGTTCGGGAATACGGCGCTCGCACAGTTCCCGCAACCAGGCAGCAGCGTCGTAGCCCGCGGGCACGACTTCATGGGGGTACTGGTACTTGAGATCACGCTTGAGATCGAAGTGGCAACGCGCAGCGATCCGCGTGCTTTCCTCCAGCAAGGCCGGCGGATACAGCGCCCTCAATTGCTCCAGGGCACGCAGATGGCGCTCGCCATTGGCGAACAGGCGATGCCCGGCCTCGGCGACGGTGGTGTGATGGCGAATGGCAGTCATGCAGTCCTGCAGGGCCCGCCGTCCACGGCTGTGCATATGCACATCGCCGCAGGCCAGCGGCTCGATGTCCAGCTCGCGGGCCAGTTGCAGCAGGTCGTGCAGGCGCTGGCGGTCGTCATGCCCGTGGTGCAGGTGCACCGCCAGCCACAGGCGCTCGGCGAAGATCCCGCGCAGCCAGCGGCCGGGGGCGGGATCGTCCGGCGCGTCCGGCACCCAGAGCGCGAGCAGTCCGTCCATGGGCTGGGTGAAGTCCTCGCGCAGCACGCGATAGCTGCCCTTCTCCGCCCGGCGCCGGGCGCGGGTGATCAAGGCGCAGAGGTGCTGGTAACCGCTGAGGTTCTCCACCAGCAGGACGAGCCTGGGCCCGTTTTCCACACGCATTTCACTGCCGACGATCAGCGTCACGCCGGTCTTCAGCGAGGCCTGCCAGGCCCGCACGATCCCCGCCAGGGTGCATTCGTCGGTGATCGCCAGCGCCTGGTAGCCCTGGTCCCTGGCCCGGGCGAACAGCTCCAGGGCGCTGGAGGCACCGCGCTGGAAACTGAAGTTGGACAGGCAGTGCAGCTCGGCATAGCCGCTCATGCGAACCAGCCCTGCAGCCACAGCGGGCTGTCGCGGTCGTCACCGAACTGGCGATAGGCCCAGCCGCGCTGGCCGGACGCGGTCTCGATCAGGTAGTAATCGCGGCGCACATCGCCGCCATCCCACCAGCCGGACTCGATGCGTTCCGGCCCGGCCAGCAGGCGCAGGCCGTTCAGCGGCAACGCCCGGGGCTCATCCAGCAGCCAGCCGGGACGCGGCGCCGTGCAGCCACCGGCATTCGCCGCAGGCAGACCGGCGCTGCGCCAGGCGCATTCCGGACGATGATCGGCCACCACGCCCACGGCGCGCACGGCGTCGTCGCCGAGACGCGCGCGCAGGCGTTCGCGCAGTTGCTCCCAGTTCTGCTGTTGCTGGGCCCGTGCCGAAAACAGCTCGCCGGCCTGGGGCACGAAGGCCGGCAGTTCCTCGGCGCTCAGGCGCAGATTGCGTACGGGCGCTCGCAGCGTCAGTTGCTCGAGGCGCCCACGGGCCAGTTCCAGCAGCCGCCCGGCCTCGCGTTCGGCCGCCAGCAGGCCGACCTGCAGCAGGGTGTCGGCGCCTTCGGCATGCTCCAGGAACAGGCTGAAGCGCTGTACCCCGGCATCGCGTCCGGCGAGAAAGGCGGCCAGGTCCTCGATCATCCGGCGCAGCGGGAACAGCAGGGCCTGGCTGGATTCCACATCGAAATTCAGCTCCAGGCGCGACTCGAAACGGTCCGGCGGCAGGTAACAGTCCAGGGCCATGGCGCGCAGGCCGAGCAGGCGGTCGAGATGCAGCTGCACCTCGGCGGCGAAACGCCGGGCCAGGGTGTCGCGGGGCAGTGCCAGCACCTGGTCGAGCCGACGCAGGCCCATGCGGGTGAAGGCCGTGGCGGCTTCCGCCGGCAGCCCGAGACGCTCGATGGGCATGGCCGCCAGGGCGCCGCGGGTCGTCTCGGGATCGCTGGCGGCGAGGCCATCATGGGCGTTGGCCAGCATGCGCGCCGCCACCGGATTGCTGGCCAGGACGATGCGATGGCTGAAGCCCAGGGCCCGCAACTCCTCGCGCAGGCGCGCTTCGAAACGCGGCCAGGGACCGAACAGGGCAAGGCTGGACTGCACCTCCAGCAGCAGCGCCCGGGGGTAATGCAGGCTGACCTGGGAACTGAAGCGGTAGGCCCAGGCCGCGAGCAGTCGCTGCTGGCGCTCGGTGGCGGCGGGATCGTGTTCGACCGTGGTGAAACCCTGGGCCAGGGCCTGGGCGCTGGTCAGGCTCAGGCCGGCGCGCAGGCCGAGGGCACGGGCGGCCGGATTGACCGCCTGCAGCACCCGGCGATTGGCCGGACCGCTGAGCAGGACCAGCGGCTGGTCGGCGTCGTCACGTCCACGCAGGACGCTGTCGAGCGCCAGTTGCGGCAACAGGATGCAGGCCCAGAGCATGGCACTTCACCCCGTGTATCCGACAGCGATCGGGCGGTTTGGCGCCAGTCCGCCACGGCATTTGAGCACCCGCCATTGCGCCGGCCGGGTGTCGATGGCGATACGCAGGGCGGCAGGCGAAGGATTGAGCGCCGCGGCCTGGTCGCGACAGGCAAAGGCCAGGGCCTGGCCGGTTTCCGCGGCCACCTGCAGACGGCGCAGGGCGCGGTCGTCGGCGCGTTGCGGCCAGCACAGCACGGCGGCGCAACTGCCGGAGCGCAGGCATTGCTCGGCGGCCCAGAGGCTTTCACCGGCATCGGCCTCGACCACCGCCAGCCAGCGCAGGTCGACCCCCGCCGCCTGCCAGGCAGGCGGGTACGGAATGAACGGTGGCGCCACCAGCACCACCCGCTCCCCCGCCTTGCTCAAGCGCGCCAGGCTGGGCCAGAGCAGCTGCAGTTCGCCGGCGCCCTCGGCGGACAGCAGCAGTTCGCTGAGCGCCGCCGGCGGCCAGCCGCCCCCCGGCAGCACGGCATCCAGCGCGGCATGCCCGGTGGGTTGCAGGCCATGCGCCTCGGCCAGCGGCCGGCCCTTCCACACCCTGCGGGTGTCGAGCAGCCCGTCGAGGCTGACCACCGCGCCCATCAGTCGCGCCTCACCAGGCCGCAGAACACCCCTTCGATGACGAAGTCGCGCTCCGGGCCGACGATGATCGGCGCATAGGCCGGGTTGCGCGGCAGCAGGCGGTAATGGCCGACGCCGCGTTCGAAGCGCTTGATGGTCACCTCGCCATCGAGGCGGGCGACGATGATCTGCCCGTCGCGGGCCTCGGCCTGCTGGCGGATGCCCACCAGGTCGCCATCGAGGATGCCGTCGTCGATCATCGAGTCACCACGGACCTTGAGCAGATAGCTGGGGGTGCGGCTGAACAGGTGGGCATCCAGCATCAGCTGCTCGTGGATATCCACGTCCGGACCGATCGGCCGCCCCGCGGCGACCTGGCCGAGCACCGGGATCTCCAGCACTTCGGGGCGACGCAGGGGCCCGGCCAGACGGATGCTCCGCGCCTGGTTCGGGGTGACTTCAATGAAACCCGCCTCGCAGAGGGCCTGGACATGCTTGCGCGCCACGCTGCGCGAGGCGAAGCCGAAGGTCTGGGCGATATCGGCGAGGCTGGGCGGCCGCCCTTCTCCGGCGATGCGATCGCGGATGAAGGCGAGAATGGCGCTGCGTTTGGGAGAGAGTCTGGTCATGGAGCACATTTGTACTCTTTTCCGTTCGCGCTGACCAGCCCCGCCGATCGGCAGGTATGATGGCCAGTCACTGTTACCGGATGTTCCCCATGCTCGACGCCCTGCTCTTCGATCTCGACGGCACCCTCGCCGATACCGACAAGCTCCATCTGCTGGCCATGCAGCAACTGCTGCACGAGGACGGCCGCACGCTGACCGAGGCGCAATTCGAGGCGCATATCAGCGGACGGGCGAATGCCGACCTGTGCCGTTACCTGTTTCCGGACCGGCCACTGAGCGAGCATCTGGCCTTCGCCGAGCGCAAGGAGGCCCGTTTTCGCGAGCTGTCGCCAACCCTGCAGCCGACGCCCGGCCTGCTGCGCCTGCTGGAGTACGCGCAAGGCCGCCGTATCGGCATGGCGGTGGTGACCAATGCGCCGCGGGCCAATGCCGAGCACATGCTCGCCGCGCTGGGGCTGACGGGACGTTTCGAGCCTGTGCTGGTGGCCGAGGAACTGGCCCGGGCCAAGCCGGACCCACTGCCCTATCTCACCGGTTTGCAGAGATTGTCTGCACGGGCCGAAACGGCCCTGGCGTTCGAGGATTCGGTGCCCGGGGTGAAGGCCGCCAGCGGCGCCGGGATCTTCACCGTGGGCTTGACCACCAGCCAGTCGGCGCAGGCGTTGATGGCCGCGGGAGCGAGCCTGACGGTGGAGGATTTCGAGGATCCGCGGTTGTGGGAAGTGATTGCCCGGATGGGCGAAAGATAGTTTTCGCCTGACCCATTCATCGCTGGCAAGCGGAACGCCACCCGGCCAGCTTCACAGGGCCCCCAGCGCTTACAGAAAACAGCGCAGAGCCTTGTGCGAGCCGGCTTGCCAGCGATGAAGCGCGAACCTGCCCCGTCAATCACCTTGACGTAAACGTCAACCTGGCTTTAGGTTAGGCCCATTGCCTTCCCCCAGAGTCCCCCATGAGCAGCCAGACCTACAGCATTTCCGACCTGTCCCGCGAGCTGGACATCACCACCCGGGCGATCCGTTTCTACGAGGAACAAGGGCTTCTCAGCCCTGAACGCCGCGGCCTGGAGCGCATCTACTCGGCCCGCGACAAGGTCAGCCTGAAACTCATCCTGCGCGGCAAGCGCATTGGTTTCTCTCTCGCCGAATGCCGCGAACTGATCGAGCTGTACGACCCCAGCGGGGGCAACACCAAGCAGCTCAACAGCATGCTGGCGAAGATCGCCGAACGCCGCGCCCAGCTGGAACAGCAACTGCTCGACATCCAGCAGATGCAGCTGGAACTGGACACCGCCGAGGAGCGCTGCATGCAAGCGCTGACGGCCACCCTGAACAAACAGAACAACGGCCATTGAGCCCCATCAGGAAACCCCACGCCATGCCATTGCCCGCCAAAGTTCGTCTGGTCGAAGTCGGTCCTCGCGACGGTCTGCAGAATGAAGCCCAACCGATCAGCGTCGCCGACAAGGTGCGCCTGGTCGACGACCTCACCGCCGCCGGCCTGTCCTACGTCGAAGTCGGCAGTTTCGTCTCGCCCAAGTGGGTGCCACAGATGGCCGGCTCGGCCGAGGTCTTCGCCGGCATCCGCCAGCAGCCCGGGGTGACCTATGCCGCCCTGGCCCCGAACATGCGCGGCTTCGAGGACGCGCTGGGTGCCGGGGTCAAGGAAGTGGCGGTGTTCGCCGCTGCGTCCGAGTCCTTCTCCCAGCGCAATATCAACTGCTCCATCAGCGAGAGCCTGCAACGCTTCGTGCCGATCATGGACGCCGCGCGCCAGCACGGTGTGCGGGTGCGCGGTTACGTGTCCTGCGTGCTCGGCTGCCCCTACGAGGGCCAGGTGGATGCCGTCCAGGTCGCCGCGGTGGCCCGCGAACTGTACGAGATGGGCTGCTATGAAGTCTCCCTCGGCGACACCATCGGCACCGGCACCCCGGGCGCGACCCGCCACCTGTTCAACGTGGTCGGCGCCCAGGTGCCGCGCCCGCAGCTGGCCGGGCATTTCCACGATACCTACGGCCAGGCCCTGGCCAACGTGTATGCCAGCCTGCTGGAAGGCATCAGCGTCTTCGACAGCTCGGTCGCCGGCCTCGGCGGCTGCCCGTACGCCAAGGGTGCCAGCGGCAACGTCGCCAGCGAGGACGTGCTGTACATGCTGCAAGGCCTGGGTATCGAGACCGGCATTGACCTGGAAAAGCTCATCGAAGCCGGCCAGCGCATCAGTCTGGTGCTCGGACGCACCACCGGCTCCCGTGTAGCGCGTGCGCGCAACGCCTGCTGAATCCGCGGCTGAAACGTGGCGGTAACACCTCGCGTGAGGTCACAAAGTGTTACCGCCTTCACACTTCCCAGGGAAAAACCGGGTAACACGGAAACAAATCAGCGGATTTTCCCGTGCCAGAATTTTTCTCCAACCGGTCAAACCCTTGATTTCATTGGGTTTTGAAAAGTTGGCACGGCACCTGCTATATCTCTGGCACAACAAGAATAAAAAATGCGGCAAACCCAATAAAAACAAGACGTAACGGATCTGACACAACAAGAACAATACGGCAGAGACGAAGCTAACTGATTTTTTTGAAGTGGATGACTTTTCGGGGGCGTGCCCCGCAACCAGGCAGAGAACAATAAAACTACCTCAAGGTAGCGCCCGTCACGGTTGGATCAGCAATGATGAAGGTCGATCAGCGCTCAAAAAAATACGTTTGCTCTTGATCCCGGATGGGGATCGCACAAGCACCAAAGAGGCAACGGTTGCCAAAAACAACAATAGACCGCCCTCCAATAACAAAAAAAGAGCACGCAACAATCTTTGAGGGGAGCTTCGGCTCCCCTCAGTGCATTCCGGCCTTTTTCAGCCACCCTCGTCCCGCTTTTCCTCCTTCCCCTCCAGCAAGTCCACCACCCAGGGCATCACGCCCAGCACCACCAGCGCCAGCACCGTGCTGAACAGCGCCGTGGCCTCGCGGCCCATGCCGGCGGCAACGCCGATGGCGGCGGTCATCCACAGCCCGGCCGCGGTGGTCAGGCCCTTGACGTGACTGGCGTCCTGATCGTGGCCCTTGAGAATGGTGCCGGCGCCGAGAAAGCCGATGCCGGCGACGATCCCCTGCACCACCCGGCTCAGCGCCGCATCGTCGACCCCGGCCATGCGTGGCACGAGGACGAACAGCGCCGCGCCGATCGCCACCAGCATATGGGTGCGCACGCCGGCGGCCTTGCCCTTCATCTCCCGCTCGAAGCCCAGCACCGCGCCCAGCAGCGCCGCCATCAGCAGTCGCACCGAGACCTGGGTCAACTGCTTGGCATCGGTGATATCGGCGAATTCCGCCACCAGGGTCACCCACACTTCGTGCCACCAGGCGTCCATGGTCATCGTCCATTGTCAGGGAAGTCAGACGATGGACAACGGGCGCCCCGGCAAAGTGCGACGCGACCGCTGATCGGTTGCCGGGGGCAACCCGCGCCGCGCTGCGGTCACAAGCGGTAAGCCCCCCGTGACGAGGATCACGCCATGCCCATCGAGATCGACGAACAGACCCGCCGTTGCACGCTGATCGGCGAAGACCTGAATATCGAAGGCGCCGCCGAGGAAGTGCAGGTGCTGACCGACGAGCACCTGCGCATGTCGGTCGCGGAACTGGCCGGCAAGCGCGTGCCGATCACCGAAGCCGAGGCCGACGCACTGACCGTGGCGGGTGCGGTGGATGGTCGCAGGCATCTGAAGAGCAGCGTTCCGGGCTCGATAATCTAAGGCCCCGGGGCATTTCCAGAGGCATCTGATACGGTTTTTCGACAAATACCTGAGCCTGTTATGCAAACAGATGGGTCGCCATAGTGTTCTGGCCTGATCGAGGCCTGATGAGCGACGAACCATGAGCGAACACATCCCTGTCCAGATCGTCGAAGTTGCCGAGCCGTCCCACAAGAAGAAGGCCGCCAGCAGCGACGGACACATCTACACCCGCAGTTTCACCGGTCTGTACCGCAACCTGCGCCTGGGTGGCGCGGGTTTCCTTTTCCTGCTGTTCTTCGCCACCGCCTGGCTCGACTGGGACGGTCGCCAGGCAGTGCTCTGGGACCTGGCGGAAAGCAAGTTCCACATCTTCGGCGCGACCTTCTGGCCGCAGGATTTCATCCTCCTTTCCGCCCTGCTGATCATCTGCGCCTTCGGCCTGTTCGCCATCACCGTCTTCGCCGGACGGGTGTGGTGCGGCTACACCTGCCCGCAGAGCACCTGGACCTGGCTGTTCATGTGGTGCGAGAAGGTCACCGAGGGCGACCGCAACCAGCGCATGAAGCTGGCCAAGGCAGCCTGGGGCCCGAACAAGCTGGCCCGCCGCGCCGTCAAGCACAGCCTGTGGCTGGCCATCAGCCTGCTCACCGGCCTGACCTTCGTCGGCTACTTCACCCCGATCCGGCCCCTGGCCGAGGAGCTGTTCACCCTGCAGGCCGGTGGCGTCAGCCTGTTCTGGATCCTGTTCTTCACCGGCGCCACCTACATCAACGCCGGCTGGATGCGCGAGGCGGTGTGCATGCACATGTGCCCATACGCGCGCTTCCAGAGCGTGATGTTCGACAAGGACACCCTGGCCGTGGCCTACGATCCGCGCCGCGGCGAAACCCGCGGGCCGCGCAAGAAGGAAGTCGACCACCACGCCAAGGGCCTGGGCGACTGCATCGACTGCCAGATGTGCGTGCAGGTGTGCCCCACCGGCATCGACATCCGCGACGGCCTGCAGATGGAATGCATCGGCTGCGCGGCGTGCATCGATGCCTGCGACAGCATCATGGACAAGATGAACTACCCGCGCGGCCTGATCGGCTACAAGTCCGAGCACACCCTGCAGGGTGGCCGCACCCACTGGCTGCGCCCGCGTCTGCTCGGCTACGTCACGGTGCTGGTGGTGATGATCGGCGCCCTGGTCATCGCCCTGCACGAGCGCCCGATGGTCTCCATGGACGTGATCAAGGACCGCGGCCTGTTCCGCGAGAACGCCCAGGGCCAGATCGAGAACATCTACATCCTCAAGGTCATCAACAAGACCCAGCAGCCACAGGAATACCAGTTGCGCCTGCTCGACGCCGAGGGCTTCGAACTGCACGGCAAGACACGCTTCAGCATCCCCGCCGGGGAAATGGCCGAGGTGCCGGTCTCGGTGGCGATGCTCGCCGATCGCCCCGCCAGCAGTTCCCTGGAGCTGGATTTCGAACTGGTGGACAGCGACCAGCCAGCGATTCGCAGCGTCGCCCGCAGCCGTTTCGTTGCGCCGCTGAACCGCTGATCCCCTACACTGCGTTGCCCGCCGAACCTGCAGAGCCATGATGAAACGCTACGAGAAATTCGCCGACGACATTGCCGAACTGATCTACACCGGGGTCCTCGGCCCCGGGCAACGGGTGCCGTCGGTGCGCTACGCCAGCCAGACCTACGGGGTCAGCCCGTCCACGGTGTTCCAGGCCTATTACCTGCTGGAACGCCGCGGACTGATCCGCGCCCGGCCGCGCTCGGGCTACTTCGTCAACGCCCATGCCCCGCGGCCGTTCAGCGAGCCGCAGATCGGCGAGCCGGCCAGCGAGTCCACCGAGGTGGATGTCAGCGAGCTGGTGTTCTCCATCCTCGAGTCGATCAAGGATCCACACACCGTGCCGTTCGGCTCGGCCTTCCCCAGCCCGGCGCTGTTTCCCCTGCAGCGCCTGGCCCGCTCCCTGGCCAGCGCTACGCGCGACATGGACCCGCGCATGGTGGTCACCGACCTGTCGCCCGGCAATCCGCAACTGCGCCGGCAGATCGCCCTGCGCTACATGGTCGGCGGGCTGATGCTGCCGATGGAGGAACTGCTGATCACCAACGGTGCGCTGGAAGCGCTGAACCTGTGCCTGCAGGCGGTGACCGAGCCGGGCGACCTGGTGGCCATCGAAGCCCCGGCCTTCTATGCCTGCCTGCAGGTGCTGGAACGGCTCAAGCTCAAGGCCGTGGAAATTCCCGTGCACCCGCGCGAAGGCATCGACCTCGGCGTGCTGGCGCAGACCCTGGAACGGCATCCGGTCAAGGCCGTGTGGTGCATGAGCAACTTCCAGAACCCGGTGGGCGCCAGCCTGCCGGAGGACAAGAAGCGCGCCCTGGTCGAGCTGTTGCGCCAGCACCAGGTGCCGCTGATCGAGGACGACGTCTACGCCGAGCTGTACTACGCGCAGCAGGCGCCGAAGCCGGCCAAGGCCTTCGACAGCGAAGGCCTGGTGATGCACTGCTGTTCGTTTTCCAAGAGCCTGGCCCCGGGCTACCGTATCGGCTGGGTCGCCGCCGGGCGTTTCGCGCAGAAGATCGAGCGCCTGAAACTGATGACCTCGCTGTGCGCCTCGATGCCGGCCCAGGCGGCCATCGCCGACTACCTCCAGCACGGCGGCTACGACCGCCACCTGCGGCGTCTGCGCTATGCCCTGGAAGAGCAGAAGAACGCCATGCTCGCCGCAATCGGCCGCTACTTTCCGGCGACGGTGCGGGTCAGCCATCCTTCCGGCGGCTACTTCCTCTGGCTGGAACTGCCGGAAGGCATGGACTCCCTGAAGCTGTTCCAGATGGCCCTGGCCCAGGGCATCAGCATCGCCCCGGGGCCGATCTTCTCGCCGACCCGGCGCTTCCGTAACTGCATTCGCCTGAACTACGGCAGCCCGTGGAGCGAGCAGTCGGAAAAAGCCATGGAGACCCTGGGAAGGATCGTACGTTCTTTCTAGCCGCCAGCCAGCCGTCGGTCTAAAGTGGCGGCATTGGCTTGCGTTCGGACTTTTCCATGCCTTCCAGCGAACTCGATTCACTGCGCCTGCAATTGCGTGAGCTGCAACAGCGCAATGCTGCCCTCGAACAACAACTGGCACAGCAGCAGCCGCTGGACGAAGACTTCTACCGCTTTCTCTTCGACACCATGGACGAGGGCTTCTGTGTCATCGAGTTCTTCGATGGCCCCCACGGCCCGTTGAGCGACTACATCCACGTCCTGGCCAACGCCGCCTATGCGCGGCATGCCGGCATCCCCAACGTGGTCGGACAGAAACTGCGGGAAATGGTACCGGACGAGGCCGACGACTGGGTGGCCCGCTACGGCGCGGTGCTGCGTACCGGCGAGCCGCTGCACTTCGAACAGGAACTGGTGGCCACCGGCCGCGTCCTCTCGGTCACCACCTTCCGCATCGAACCGCTCGAACGTCGCCAGGTCGCCGTGCTGTTCAAGGACGTCACCGAACGCCGGCGCGCCGAGGAGGCCCTGCAACAACTCAATGAGCAACTGGAACAGCGCGTCCTGCAGACCGTGGCCGAGCGCCAGTTGCTGGCCAAGCTGGTGGACAACAGCGTCGCCTGCGTCCAGGTGGTGAGCCCCGACCTGCGCTGGATGGCGATCAACCAGCAGGCGCTGCGCGACTTCCGCTACCTCTACGATGAAGCCCCCACGATCGGCGACCGCGTCGAATACACCCTGCGTCGCCATCCCTCCGACTGCGCCCGCGGCCTGGCCCTGTGGCGCCGGGCCCTGGCCGGCGAGGCGTTCATCGAGACCGGCGAGTTCGGCAGCGGCGAACGCCGCCGGCACTACGAGCAGCGCTTCAATGTCCTCCATGACGAGCACGGCACGCTGCGCGGGGCTTACCTGTTCGCCTATGACATCAGCACCCGGGTCGCGGAACAGCAGCGTCTGCTGCGCGCCGAGGAAGCCTTGCGCCAGGCACAGAAGATGGAAGCGGTGGGCCAGCTCACCGGCGGTATCGCCCATGACTTCAACAACCTGCTCGGTGGCATCCTCGGTGCCCACGAGCTGATGCGCCAGCGCCTGCAGCAGGAGCGCCATGCCGATCTCGGCCCGCTGCTCGACGCCGCCAGCGGCTCGGCCCAGCGAGCCGCCTCGCTGGTGCATCGGCTGCTGGCGTTCTCCCGCCAGCAGACCCTGCTGCCCCAGGCGACCCACGTCGGCAGCCTGATCAGCGACATGCAGGAACTGATCTGCCGCAGCGTCGGTCCGTCCATCGAAGTGCGCAGCCATTTCGCCGACGACCTGTGGCCGACCTTCATCGACCCGCCGCAACTGGAAAGCGCCCTGCTCAACCTGTGCATCAATGCCCGGGACGCCCTGCCAGGTGGTGGACTGATCGACATCCATATCGAGAACCTCAGCCTCGACGAAGAACGCGGGCCGCCGCTGGACCTGGCCGCCGGGCATTACCTGCGCCTGAGTGTCGCGGACAACGGCCTGGGCATGTCCGCCGAGGTGGCGGCACGGGCCATCGATCCGTTCTTCACCACCAAGCCGCTGGGCCAGGGCACCGGGCTCGGCCTGTCGATGGCCTACGGCTTCGTGCGCCAGTCCGGCGGGCAACTGCGCATCGTCAGCGCACCGGGCAAGGGCACGCGCATCGAACTGTACCTGCCGCGGCATCATCAACAGCCGGCGGCGCAACAGGCAACGGGCGCCGCGACACCCCTCGCCGTCCAGGGCAGTGGCGTGCATATCGTCCTGGTGGAAGACCAGGAAACCCTGCGCATGGTGATTGGCGAGGTGCTGGAGGAGTCGGGATACCGGGTCGATGTCTACGACAGCGGCGTGACCGCCCTGCCGGCGCTGCGCAACGGGCCGCCACCGGACCTGCTGATCAGCGACATCGGCCTGCCCGGCGGGCTGAATGGCAAGCAGCTGGCGGAAGCGCTGCGTCTGGTGCACCCGGGGTTGCCGGTGCTGTTCATCACCGGCTACGACGAAAGCGCCGCGCTGAGCGACGGGCAACTGGCGCCGGGGATGAGCGTGATGACCAAGCCGTTCGGGCTGGAAGCGCTGGTGCTGCGGGTGGAGCAGATGCTGGGGGATCGGGGCTGAAGCTGCTGCCACACCGATTTGCGCTACGGCGCAGCAGGTGTGGCAGCAGTGAGGGAACCTGACGTTTCGCTACAGCGTCTCAGCGCCCGCCGCCAAGATCGATGAAACTCCCGGTCGAATACGACGCTTTGTCCGACAGCAGCCAGATGATCGCCTCGGCGACTTCCTCGGCCTGCCCGCCGCGGCCCATCGGGATGCTCGGCTCCAGCTTGCTGACCCGCTCCGGATCGCCGCTCAGGGCATGGAAGCCGGTGAAGATGTACCCCGGCCGCACCGCATTGACGCGGACGCCCTCGCCCGCCACTTCCTTGGCCAGGCCCAGGGTGAAGGTGTCCAGGGCACCCTTGGAGGCGGCGTAGTCGACGTATTCGTTGGGTGAGCCCAGGCGTGCGGCCACCGAGGAGACGTTGACGATGCTGCCGCCACTGCCGCCATGCCGCGTCGACATCCGCGCCAGGGCGTGCTTGGCGCAGAGGATCGGCCCGACCACGTTGGTCTTCATCAGCTTCAGCAGGCGGAACTCGGACATTTCCTCGACCCGGCTCTTCTGACCGATGGTCCCGGCGTTGTTGACCAGCGCGGTGACCCGGCCCAGCTCGTGATCGACCTGGTTGAACAGATGAATGACCTCGTCCTCGACACTGACGTCGGCGCGCACGGCAATCGCCTTGGCGCCCAGCTCACGGACCTGGGCCAGTACGCCCTGGGCCGCGGCGTCGTCGGCGTGATAGTTGATGCAGATCCGGTAACCCTGGCGCGCGGCCAGCAGCGCGGTGGCGGCGCCGATGCCGCGACTGGCTCCGGTGATGATGATGACCTTGTCCATGACGACCCCACTGGTATTCAACCGCGCAAGGCTAGCGCAGTCCGCAGCTGGCGCAAAGCCTGCGACGCCAGCTGACAAATCTGTAATTCACTACTCAGCTTTCTGACAGGACTATCAGAATAAGGTCGTGCCATCCCTGTTGATGGACACGACGCCCTATGCCTCACCTTCCCTCCCGACGCACCTTCGTCAAGGGCCTGGCCGCCGCCGGCGCCCTCGGCGGCCTCGGTCTCTGGCGCCCGCACGCCTGGGCCCGCGGTCCCCACGATTTCGCCGAACTGGACGGCCAGCATTTCGAGCTGTTCATCGGCCAGACCGCAGTGAACATCACCGGCACCCCACGCACCGCGCTGACCATCAACGACAGCCTGCCCGGCCCGGTGCTGCGCTGGCGCGAAGGCGACACGGTGACCCTGCGGGTGCGCAACCGCCTGGAGGAAAGCACCTCGCTGCATTGGCACGGGATCATCCTCCCGGCCAACATGGACGGCGTGCCGGGCCTGAGCTTCGCCGGTATCGAGCCCGGCGGCGACTACCTCTACCGCTTCACCCTGGAGCAACACGGCACCTACTGGTACCACAGCCACTCGGGGCTGCAGGAGCAGGCCGGCGTCTACGGTGCCATCGTCATCGAGCCGAAGACCCCGGAGCCCCACGTCTACCAGCGCGACTGCGTGCTCCTGCTCAGCGACTGGAGCGACGAGCAACCCACGGCCCTGCTGGCGCAGTTGAAGAAGCAGGCGGACTACTTCAATCGCCAGCAACGCACTGTCGGTGACTTCATCGACGACGTCGCCCGCGACGGCTGGAGCGCGACCCTGGCCGAACGCGGGCAATGGGCGCAGATGCGCATGACGCCCACGGACATCGCCGATGTCAGCGCCGCCACCTACACCTACCTGCTCAATGGCCTGGCCCCGGAAGGCAATTTCACCTGCCTGTTCCAGCCCGGCGAAACCCTGCGCCTGCGCCTGATCAACGGCTCGGCGATGACCTATTTCGACTTCCGCATTCCCGGCCTGAAGCTGACGGTGATCGCCGCCGACGGCCAGCCGGTGCAACCGGTGACGGTGGACGAACTGCGCCTGGCGGTGGCGGAAACCTACGATGTGCTGGTCAGCGTCGGCGATGCCCCGGCCTACACCCTGTTCGCCCAGAGCATGGACCGCAGCGGCTACGCCCGCGGCACCCTGGCCCGCGCGCCCGGCCTGAGCGCCGTGGTGCCGGCGCTGGATCCGCGGCCGCGACTGAGCATGGCGGACATGGGCCATGGCGACATGCAGGGCATGGATCACGGCGCCATGGCGGGTATGGATCACGCCAGCATGGCCGGCATGAACCACGCCATGCCGGGCATGCAACGACATCCGCACTCGGAAAGCGGCAACCCGCTGGTGGACATGCAGACCATGATGCCCACGGCCAAGCTCGACGATCCCGGTCTCGGCCTGCGCGACAGCGGCCGCCGTGTGCTGACCTACGCCGACCTGAAAAGCACCTTCGCCGATCCCGACGGCCGCGAGCCGGGACGGGAGATCGAACTGCACCTGACCGGACACATGGAGCGTTTTTCCTGGTCGTTCGACGGCATCCGCTTCTCCGACGCCGAGCCCCTGCGCCTGCGCTATGGCGAGCGCCTGCGCATCACCCTGGTCAACGACACCATGATGGCCCACCCGATTCACCTGCACGGCCTGTGGAGTGACCTGGAGGACGAGCACGGCCGCTTCCAGGTACGCAAGCACACCATCGACATGCCGCCAGGCAGCCGCCGCAGCTACCGGGTCAGCGCCGATGCCCTGGGCCGCTGGGCCTACCACTGCCACCTGCTCTACCACATGGAGACCGGCATGTTCCGCGAGGTGCGCGTCGATGAATGAACGACTCAACCGGCCCCTGCTCGGCGGTCTCGCCCTGCTGCTGTTGCTGGGTAGCGAGCAGTTGCGCGCAGCGGCCATGGACCATTCGACGATGGACCACGGCAGCATGGACCACGGCGCGATGAATCATGCCAGCATGGATCACGGCGGCATGACGACCACCGCGCAGCCGCCGCGCACACCGCTCAGACCGATCACCGACGCCGACCGCCAGGCCGCCTTCCCGCCGCTGCCCGGGCACCAGGTGCATGACCGGCAGATCAACTGGGCGGTGACCGTCGAGCAACTGGAGTACCAGAACTTCGAAAACAGCAGCGCGCTGAACTGGAACGGCAACGCCTGGATCGGCGGCGATATCGACCGCCTGTGGCTGCGCAGCGAAGGCGAACGGGAACAGGGCCGCACGCACAAGGCCGAGTTGCAGGCGCTCTGGGGGCATGCCGTCAGCCCGTGGTGGGAGGTGGTCGCGGGTGTGCGCCAGGACTTCAAGCCGGCCAGCGGCCAGACCTGGGCCGCCTTCGGTATCCAGGGCACGCCGCTGTACAACTTCGAGCTGGAAGCCACGCTGTACGCGGGTGAGCGACAACAGACCGCGCTGCGCCTGGAGGCCGCCTACGCTATCCTCCTGACTCAACGCTGGCGCCTGGAGCCGAGCCTGGAACTGAACCTCCATGGGCGTGACGACCGCAGCCGCAGCCAGGGCGCGGGGTTGTCGGACAGTGAAGCGGGGCTGCGCCTGCGCTATGAGATCACGCCGGGGTTCGCGCCCTATGTCGGGGTCAGCTTCAACCGGGCCTATGGCAGTAGCGCCGAGCTGATCCGCGACGAAGCCGGCGATATCGGCCAGACGCGCTGGGTGGCGGGGGTTCGATTGAGATTCTGACCATGAGGGTGGCCGCTTTGCGGCCATTCGCGGGCAAGCCACGCGCCTACCAGGAAGTCGCCGGCCCCGTAGGAGCGCGGCTTGCCCGCGAAGGACCGCAAAGCGGTCCCAAGCCTGAAATACAAAGGAGATACCTATGCTGAAGAAGAACCTGATCACCCTCGGCCTGCTGGCCCTGAGCAGCCTGGCCCAGGCCGGCCAGACCATCGATGTCTACCGCGATCCGAACTGCGGCTGCTGCAAGGAGTGGATCACCCACCTGCGCGACAACGGCTACACGGTCAACGACCATGTCGAGCCGAACATGAGCGCGGTCAAGCAGAAACTCGGCGTCGCCCCGCGCCTGGCTTCCTGCCATACCGGCGTGCTCAACGGCCAGTTCATCGAAGGCCACGTCCCGGCCGAACAGATTGCCCTGCTGGGCAAGCGCCCGGACCTCAAGGGCATCGCCGTGCCGGGCATGCCCATGGGCTCGCCGGGCATGGAAATGGGCGATCACAAGGACGCCTACGAGGTCATCGGCCTGACCGCCGAGGGCAAGGACGAAGTGGTGGCGCGCTACTGATCAGACCGGATTGTCCCTGCCAAGGGGACAATCTGTCTTTCCCGACCTGGATTGTCTGAATCCGGTCGCGCCTGCAGAATGCCTGCTCCTTTTTCAACGCTGCCCCCGCAGCTCATGGAGTCCGAGCGATGCCACACGAAGGCAGCCTTCTGCAAACCGCGGTGATCTTTCTGCTGGCCGCCGTCATCAGCGTGCCCCTGGCCAAGCGCCTGCAACTCGGTGCCGTGCTCGGCTACCTGCTCGCCGGCGTGGTCATCGGCCCGCAGGCCCTGGGACTGATCCGCGATACCCAGAGCGTCGCGCACATTTCCGAGCTGGGCGTGGTCCTGCTGCTGTTCATCATCGGCCTGGAACTGTCGCCACGGCGCCTGTGGCTGATGCGCAAATCGGTGTTCGGCGTCGGCCTGGCCCAGGTCCTGCTGACGGGCGCGGTGATCGGCGGCATCGCCCTGTTCGGCTTCGCCCAGTCGCTGCCGGCGGCAATCGTCCTCGGTCTCGGCCTGGCCCTGTCGTCCACCGCGTTCGGCCTGCAGAGCCTGGCCGAAAACAAGCAGCTCAACGCCCCGCACGGTCGCCTGGCCTTCGCCATCCTGCTGTTCCAGGACATCGCCGCGATTCCGCTGATCGCCCTGGTCCCGCTGCTCGCCGCCACGGGCCCGGACACCAGCCACGGCGACAGCCTGGGCCATGGCCTGCGGGTCTTCGCCAGCATCGCCATCGTCATCGTCGGCGGGCGCTACCTGCTGCGACCGCTGTTCCGCATCGTGGCCCGCAGCGGCCTGCCGGAAGTCTCCACCGCCACCGCGCTGCTGGTGGTGATCGGCACTGCCTGGCTGATGGAACAGGCGGGAATTTCCATGGCCCTCGGCGCCTTCCTCGCCGGCCTGCTGCTGGCGGACTCGGAATACCGCCACGAACTGGAATCGCAGATCGAACCCTTCAAGGGCCTGCTCCTGGGCCTGTTCTTCATCAGCGTGGGCATGGGCGCCAACCTGCGCCTGCTGCTGGACATGCCGCTGTTGCTGATCGGCCTGACCCTGTTGCTGGTCGCGGTGAAACTGGTGCTGCTGATGCTGGTCGGGCGCTTCGCCGGTGGCCTGAACACCCTCAACGCCCTGCGTCTCGGCGTGGTCCTGGCCGCCGGTGGCGAGTTCGCCTTCGTGGTGTTCAAGCTGGGCCGCGACCAGGGCCTGTTCGATGCGCAGACCTACGACCTGCTGCTGATGACCATCACCCTGTCCATGGCCATCACCCCGCTCCTGCTGCTGGGTTGCGCGCGACTGGTCAAGCGTCCGCCGGCGCCCCGCGAAGTGCCCGAGCAGTACAAGGTCATCGCCGGCGATGCGCCGCGGGTGGTGATCGTCGGCATGGGCCGCATGGGCCAGATCGTCGCGCGCATCCTGCGGGCGCAGCAGATTCCCTTCATCGCCCTGGACACCTCGGTGGATGCCATCGAGATGACCCGCCTGTTCGAAGAAGCACCGGTGTTCTACGGCGATCCGCAGCGTGCCGAAGTGCTGCATGCGGCCAAGGTTGGCGAGGCCGAGTACCTGGTCATCACCACCGACGATCCGGAGGCGACCACCCGCACTGCCGAGCGGGTCAAGCAGTTGTACCCGCACCTGAAGGTGCTGGCCCGGGCGCGCAACCGCCAGCACGTGCACAAGCTGGTGGACGTGGGTGCCGAACCGATTCGCGAGACCTTCCACTCCAGCCTGGAGATGAGCCGCATGGCCCTGGTCGGGCTGGGTTTGAGCGAGCAGCAGGCGGACGAGCGGATTCGCCGTTTCACCCGGCATGACGAGGAGGTGCTGGCGGCCCAGGGTCGGGTCCGCGATGACAAGGACAAGGTGATGCAGACGGCCAAGGAAGCCCGGGTGGAACTGCAACGCCTGTTCGAGTCGGATACGCCGTGATGCATATCGGCGCTGGCTGCGCCGGGCAGCGAGAAATATCCTACAAGGCCTTTGGAAAATGATGTTGCCCATACCGTGCTGAGCTACTGGGGTCTGTTTCTCGCCGCCTTCGGCGCCGCCACGCTGTTGCCGCTGCAATCGGAGGCCGTGCTGGTCGGCCTGCTGCTGCATGAGCCAGGGGCGCTGGCCAGCCTGTTGCTGGTGGCGACCCTGGGCAATGTCCTGGGCTCGATCGTCAACTGGCTGCTCGGCCGGGCCATCGAACGCTGGCGCGACAAGCGCTGGTTCCCGTTTTCCGCCGCGCAACTGGACAAGGCGCAGCAACGCTATCGACGCTACGGCCAGTGGTCGCTGCTGCTGAGCTGGATGCCGCTGATCGGCGACCCGCTGACCCTGATCGCCGGCATCATGCGCGAGCCGTTCTGGCGTTTCGTGCTGCTGGTCACGATCGCCAAGGGCGCACGCTACCTGGTGCTGGCGCTGATCACCCTGGGCTGGTTCAGCCACTGACTTTCCAGATCATCGCCTCGGTCCAGCCCAGCTCGGCGAAATCCTGGGCACGCAGGTGGGCTTCTTCCTCGCAGAAGAACTCGTCCAGTTGCGGCGGACGCACGTCGGTCTCCGCGAGCATGGCGTGAACCTGGCCGCGGTGGTGAATCTGATGCTCGAACAGATGCGCCAGCAGGCGCAGGCGCTGGTCGCGCTGGACCCGTTCGGGGCGCACGATGCTCACATAGCGCTGCAACTGGTCATCGCGCAACTGGCTGCAATAGGCGATCAGGCGGCGGTCGCTCTGCGCCTGTTCGCGTTGCAGCTGTTCGGCGTCGTCGAACGGCTCCTGCGGCTCGAAGAAACGCCCGGCCTCTTCGTCCGCGGGCTCGCCGCGCAGCTCGCACTCCAGCGCCTGCAGGTAGAACCAGTCGACGGTGAGCAGGTGGTTGAGGGTGGCCTTGATCGACGGGAAGAAACTGCAACGCGGCGCGACGAACTCGTCGCGGCTCAGTTGCCGGCAGGCCTTGTACAGGCGGTGGTTGGCCCAGGCATTGTTGTAGGCCAGGGTCAGCAGGTGGTGCGACAGTGGCTCGCTCATGTGCACGTCCTCAGCGGAAACGTTGCAATTGCATTTCCCGCAGACGGCTGAGTGTCCGTCGGAACGGGAACTCCAGATACCCTTGAGTGTAGAGCGCTTCCAGGGGAACTTCGGCCTCCAGATAGAGCGCCACGCGCTGGTCGTAGCATTCGTCGACCAGCGCGATGAAGCGGCGCACGCCGTTGTCCTTCGGCGACAGTTGCGGCAATTCGCGATCGCCGGCCACCACCCGTTCGATGCCATCCTCGGTGCCACGGGCGATCCGTCCCGGTTGCCGCGGCGCCCCCAGGGCCGGCACGGCACTGAGCAGGATCGCCTCGAAACGCTCGCACAGGGCCATGAACTCCATGGCTGCCAGGGGTTGTTCGCACAGCTGCGAATAGTCGCACCAGAGCACCGTTTCGCTGCGCCGGATGACCTGCACGCTGCGGTAACCGACGGCCAGGTCGGCAGCGCTGCACGGCTGATCGCCGCTCAGCGTGTAGAACAGCGCCGCCAGGGCGCAGGGCTGGTCCGCCTGGCGCAACCAGTAGCGCTGCTGGCCAGCGCCGGGGTGCAGGCGGTGGTCCTGCTCGCCGTGGACCGGCACCACCGCCATGGATGCCTCGATGGCGGCGATGGCCGGGAGGAAGCGTTCACGGTTGAAACCATCGGCGTACAACTGTCGCGGCGGCTGGTTGGAGGTCGCGACCACCACCACACCGGCTTCGAACAGCTCCTGGAACAGGCGGCCCAGGATGATCGCGTCGCCGATATCGTTGACGAACAGCTCGTCGAAACACAGCACGCGGATCTCGTCGGCGAGTGACCGGGCCAGCGCCCGCAACGGATCGGCGGTGCCGTTGAGCTGGAACAGGCGCTGGTGGGTCCAGCGCATGAAGTGGTGAAAATGCTGGCGCCGCGCGGGGATGCTCAGGCAGCGGTGGAACTGGTCCATCAGCCAGGTCTTGCCCCGGCCGACCGGGCCCCAGAGGTACACGCCCGGCGCGGGTCTGCCGCTCCGCACGGCGTCGAAACAGGCCTGCAAGGCTTCGACAGCCGTTTCCTGGGCGGGATCGACGACGAAACCCCGTTCGCCGATGGCCTGCTGGTAGAGCGCCAGGGGGGTATCGCTGGACATGAAGGGCCCTGTGGGAAAAAGGGCACAGGGTAACCCAGGAATGCCTTGCATTGTGTAAGGATTTGGGCGCAATGCTGCGCGGATCCAGCAGGAGCGAGCTCCGCTCGCGAAAGGCTGCGCAGCAGCCCCGATAACTACTCGGCCAACCCGACCTTGAACAACTGCCCATCCTCGTCATCGGTCAGCAGATAGAGAAACCCGTCCGGCCCTACCCGCACATCACGGATACGGGCATTCAACTGGCCGAGCAGGCGCTCTTCATGGACGATCCTGTCGCCTTTCAGTTCCAGGCGAATCACTTCCTGCGCCGCCAGCGCGCCGATGAACAGATTGTGGTCCCACGGTTTGAAACGCCCGCCGTCGTAGAACGCCATGCCACTGATCGCCGGGGACTTCTCCCAGACATGATGCGGCGCCACGGTGCCCTGCACCTCCTTGCCCTGCGCTTCGGGAATCGGCGTCAGCGAGTAGTTGATGCCATGGGTCGCCAGCGGCCAGCCGTAGTTCTTGCCGGGCTTGGGGATATTGATCTCGTCACCGCCACGCGGACCATGCTCGTGGGTCCACAACTGCCCGGTCCAGGGATTGAGCGCCGCGCCCTGCTGGTTGCGGTGGCCGTAGGACCAGATCGCCGGCTGCACGTTGCGCTGTCCGACGAAGGGATTGTCCTTGGGAATCTCGCCATCGGGCAGGATGCGCACCACCTTGCCCTGCAGCTTGTCGAGGTCCTGGGCGGTGGGACGCTGGTTGTTCTCGCCGAGGGCAATGAACAGATAGCCGTCGCGGTCGAACACCAGGCGCGAACCGAAGTGGTTGCCCGTGGACAGCTTCGGCTCCTGGCGAAAGATCACCCTGAAATCCTCCAGCCGGGTCAGATCGCCCGATAGCCGTCCGCGGCCCACCGCGGTACCGGCCTTGCCCTCCTCGCCGCCGCCCTCGGCGTAGGACAGATACACCAGGCGGTCCTCCTTGAAGGTCGGCGACAGCGCGACATCGAGCAGGCCGCCCTGGCCCTTGGCCCAGACCTCCGGCACGCCGCTCAACGGCGCACCGACTCGCCCCTCGGCCGCGATCACCCGCAGGTTGCCCTGGCGCTCGGTGACCAGGATGCCCTGGTCGTCCGGGAGGAACGCCAGGGCCCAGGGATGCTTCAGGCCTTCGGCCAGGGTCGCGACCTTGAGCGTGCCCTCCTCGCTGGGGAAGGTCCGTTCAGGCGCGGCGTGGGCGATCGAGGGCAGCAGTGCGGCGGTGGCGAAGGCAAGCAGCCAGGCGCGTGAGATCATGCGGGATTCCTTTCTGAGGCGCGATCACGGCGCACGCTGTGAGTCGCGGGGTGGACGGATGGGTTCCAGGCGCGGCGGGCGCTGTTCGCGGCGCAGGTTGTCGCCATTGCCGATGCCGCGGTTTTCGAGGGTCGGCAGACGTGTGTCGGGCTGGGTGGAGGGGCCGCGCACGGGCGGCGTGGCGGGGACGCTGCCTTGCTGGCTGTTGGGATTGATCTCGCGGATCGGACCGCTGCGCGGATCACCGGCGCCCGCGCTCAGCGTCAGGCCACTGCCGAGCGCCAGGAGCAGGGCCGCGGCCAGGATTCGTCGTGACATGGAGCACCTCCCGCACAGTGGCATCTCAACGGTTGGATAGCCTAAGCCGCGAGAGGTTCGCGCAGAAAGCGCCACGACCGGCGCAGGTGATTCATTTTGTTACAGGGGAAAGAGTTGCCCAAGTGTTCGGCTTTCGCTGTCGCCGTGCATTTGCCACACTCCGGGACAACGCTTTGCTGGAGATCCCGCCCATGCCCGCCCACCTTTTTTCGCGTGCGCTGCGCAATACCCTAGGCCTGCTGCTAGTGCTGACCCTGTCGGCCTGCGCGCTGTTCCAGGGGCGGGACCCGGTAAACATCAGCGTGATCGGTATCGAGCCGTTGCCCGGCCAGGACCTGGAATTGCGCATGGCGGTGAAACTGCGGGTGCAGAACCCCAATGAAACGCCGATCGAATTCGATGGCCTGGCATTGAACCTGGAGGTGAACGGCCAGCCGCTGGCGGCCGGGGTCAGCGACCAGCGCGGCAGCATCGGCCGCTTCAGCGAGCAAGTGCTGACGGTGCCCGTGAGCATCACGGCGTTTTCGGTGTTGCGCCAGGCCCTGGGCCTGAGCCGGATGAGCAGCCTCGACGGCATGCCCTACGAGGTGCGCGGCAAGCTGGCTGGCGGCGCCTTCGGCAGCATGCGCTTCCACGACCGCGGCACCTTCGAACTGCCGCGCTGACGATCAGGCCTTGCTGGCGCTCGCCGCGGCCATCAGCTTGTTGACTTCGCTGCGCACCATGTTGGCGTACTCCGGTGGCGCCATGCCGTCCAGCTCGGCACGTACCCACTCCGCCCACTTGCCCTTGCGCCGCGGCTTCTCGCCGATCAGCCGGGCGGCTTCGCCCTTGGCCTTGGCCAGGTTGGTCTGCCACAGCTCGAACAGCCGGGATTTTTCGTCTTCGATCTCGGCCCGTTCGGCAAAGCTCTTGTTGGCCAGATTGAAACTCATGGGGTAATTCCTGCCACTTGAAAATGGGCGTTATCTTACACTGTAGCCGCCGATGCCCGGCAAACCGCTGCAACTTTCCGTACGAGCGGGCATCCATTGAGGACGATCGATCATTTCTTCGAGGAAGCGTAGATGGCCAGGAAAACCACGCAGCACAGCGACAGCGAGCAGATCAAGGACCAGGCGTTCAGCGAGTTGCAGGCGCTGATCGAAGAATCGGAAAAACTGCTCAACGACAGCGCCGCGCTGGTCGGCGAGGACGCCGAGACCCTGCGCGCGCAGTTGCAACTGAAGCTGAAGCAGGCCAGCCGCGCGGTGGGCACGGTGCGCGACAAGGCCAGGCCGGTGGTGGATGCCACCGAGCACTACATTGGCGGGCATCCGTGGCAGACCGTGGCGATCTCGGCGGGGTTCGGCCTGGTGATCGGGTTGTTGCTGGGGCGGCGCCCCTGAAACGCAGGCCCGCCACCGCCCTCCTCCGTAGGAGCGAGGCTTGCCCGCTCCTACGGGGGTAATGGGTCCACCACGCTCAATCAGCGCAGTTGCAGCGGGTCCACCACCGCACAGGCAATCGCCATCCCCACCAGTTCCGGCAGATGCTCGGCCTGCATGCGCTTCATCACCCGCGAGCGGTACAGGTCCACGGTCTTCACACTGACCTCCAGTTGCTCGGCGATCTCCCGGTTGGTATAGCCCTGCACCAACGGCACGAAGACATCGCGCTCGCGCGGGGTCAGGCTGTCGATGCGCGCCTGCACGGCGTCGCGCTGGCGGCTGCCGACCTGGACTTTCGACGAGCGCCCCAGGGCTTCCTGCACGCTGTCCAGGAGCATCTGGTCGTTGTAGGGTTTCTCGATGAAATCGCAGGCACCGGCCTTGAACGCGCGCACCACGATCGGCACGTCGGCATGCCCGCTGACGAAGATCACCGGCAGGTCGATGCCCCGCGCCCGCAGCGCCTCCTGCACGCTCAGGCCGCCCATGCCGGGCATGCGCACATCGAGCAGCACGCAGGCCGGCAGGTCGCCCTCGCAGGCGTCGAGAAACGCCTGGCCGCTGGTGAATGGCAATGCCTCCAGGCCCACCGACTCGAGCAACCAGACCGTGGAGTCGAGCATGCCCTGGTCATCGTCGACCACATAGACCTTCGGATCCTGCATCAAAATCCCCTTGTTCAAACACTCGCCGCCGGCGCCAGCCGACAGCTCAGAATCAATCCCCCACCCTCGCCCGGACTGGCCGACAAGGTGCCGCCGAAGCCTTCGACGATGCTCCGGCTCATGCTCAGGCCAAGGCCCAGCCCTTCGGGCTTGCTGGTGGTGAACGGCGTGAAGATGCCGTCCAGTTGCTCCGGCGCCACCCCTGGCCCCTGGTCGATCACCCGGATCAGCAGGCGCGCGCCTTCCTGCTCGCCACACAGCAGCACCCGCGACGGCTGCCCGGGCTGGCGCTCGCGATTGGCATCGATGGCGTTGCGCAGCAGATTGAGCAGCACCTGCTCGAGCAGGACACGGTCGGCGTAGACCGGCGGCAGATTGTCCGTCATTCGCTGCTCGATCGTCACCTGCGCCTGATTGGCCTCCCACGCGCACAGACGCACCGCCTCGCGGGCGACCGCGGCCACCGACAGCGCCTGCAGACGCCGCGGCTCCTTGCGCAGGAAGGCGCGCAGGCGCTTGATCACTTCGGCGGCGTGGGTCGCCTGTTCGCTGATCCGCTGCAGGCCCTGGGCGACCCGGCCGGCGGCCTGCGGATCGCGCTCCAGGGCGTGCAGGTAACGCTGGCTGGCGGCGGCATAGTTGAGCACCGCGGCCAGCGGCTGGTTGATTTCGTGGGCAATCCCCGAGGCCAGTTCGCCGAGGGTCACCAGGCGCGCGGTATGGGCCAGTTCGTCCTGGTGCCGACGCTGCTGGGTCTCGCGCAGTTCGCGTTCGGTCATGTCGCGGGCCACCAGCGAGTAGTAGCGCTCGCCGCCGGCGGCGCTGTGCGCCAGCAACACCAGCGAGACCGGAAATGCCGCGCCGCCAGGGTACGGTGCCAGCCGCGCCTCGCACTGCCAGACGCCCTCGCGCTCGGCGCACAGCCAGCCTTCGGCATCCAGGCGCTGCAAGGCCTCGCCATCGAGCAGTTCGCGCAGGCGTGGCGCCAGTTGCACATCGGTCAGGCCCAGCGCACGGCGCGCCGAAGCATTGAGGTAGGTCAGGCGCCCGTCCGGGTCGGTGAACAGCACCAGGTCGGTGTTGGCCTCCACCACCTCGGCCAGGCGCCGGCGGTTTTCCTGGGCCTCGATGCGCACGCTGATATCCCGCGATACGCTGACGATCTCCACCACCGCACCGGTATAGGTTTCGCGGATGGCCCGGCTGGCGATCTCGAACCACAGGTCGCGGCCATCGCGATGGCGGAGCCGGCAGGTCATGGTCTGGTAGCCATCGCGCTCCAGCGCCGCCGAAGCCAGGGCCAGGTACTGGCGGCTATCGTGGGGATGCAGCAGCGACTGCACCGCGACGCCACGCAGCTCTTCCGGCCAGTAGCCGAGCAGGCGGTACGAGGCCGGCGACGCATCGAGGAAGCAACCGTCGGGGGTGTGCCGGGAAATCAGGTCGGTGGTGTTCTCGGTGATCAACCGGTACAGGCGCCGGGCCTGGGCCGCCTCGCGTTCGGCCCGGCGTTCGCCGGTGGCGTCGCGGCAGCGGGCGATGACCTGGTCGGCACCGGCGGGAATGAAAGTCCACAGCAGGATGCGCTCACCGGCCTGGCTCTCGACGTCGCTGATCGCCCGCTGCTGGCCGAGGCAGGCGCTGACCAGCGCGGCATGGTTGGCCGGCAGCAGCAGCGCCAGGCTCTGCGGCGGCCAGCCGTTGAGTTCGGCGAGCATGGCCGGGTTGGCCGCGCGCAGGACGGCACCGGCATCGAGCAGCAACGAAGGCTGCGGGTCCTTGTCGAGCAAGGCCGAGGGAATCGAGGTCACAGCAATGGCTCCGCTATTTTTATAGTACTTATACCATATTGCTATAGTCTATCTTCCATGTAACATGGCGAACAGCGTAAAAATTGCACCACCGGAACCGGCACCCCGTGAGCCCGTTCCATGAAACCTGATCAGAGCTAACAATCAGCCATCGGAGGTTTCAGCAGACGCTTCGGCGTGGGCTGCCTCCTGCACAGGACCACGCTTGTATGTCTATCTTCTCCCAGGGTTTGCAGCCCGCCCCCGTCAACCATGTCGCCCTCACCCCGCTGAGCTTCATCGAACGCACCGCCGCCGTCTACGGCGACTATCCCGCGGTGATCCACGGTTCGATCAGGCGCAACTGGCGGGAAACCTACCAGCGCTCCCGGCGCCTGGCCAGTGCCCTCGCCGGTCGCGGTATCGCCCAGGGCGACACGGTGGCGGTGATGCTGCCGAACATCCCGGCCATGCTCGAGGCGCACTTCGGCGTACCGATGATCGGTGCGGTGCTCAATGCCCTCAACGTGCGCCTCGACGCCGAAGCCATCGCCTTCATGCTGGAACACGGCGAAGCCAAGGTACTGATCACCGACCGCGAGTTCCACAAGGTGATCAGCGCCGCCCTGCAACTGATGAGCCATCCGCCGCTGGTGGTGGATGTGGACGATCCCGAGTACGGCGAAGGCTGCGCGGTCAGCGAGCTGGATTACGAGGCCTTCCTCGCCGAGGGCGACCCCGAATTCGCCTGGCAGTGGCCCGAGGACGAGTGGCAGGCGATCTCGCTGAACTACACCTCCGGCACCACCGGCAACCCCAAGGGCGTGGTCTATCACCACCGCGGCGCCTACCTCAACTCCCTCGGCAACCAGATGACCTGGGCCATGGGCAACCACCCGGTGTACCTGTGGACCCTGCCGATGTTCCACTGCAACGGCTGGTGCTACCCGTGGACCGTCACCGCCCTGGCCGGCACCCATGTGTTCCTGCGGCGCGTCGATCCGCAGAAGATCCTCACCCTGATCCGCGAGCACCAGGTCAGCCACCTGTGCGGCGCGCCGATCGTGCTCAACGCACTGATCAACATGCCGGACTCGGCCAAGGCGGCGATCGACCATCCGGTCAACGCCATGGTTGCCGGCGCCGCGCCACCGGCCAAGGTGATCGGCGCCGTCGAGGAAATGGGCATCAAGGTCACTCACGTCTATGGCCTGACCGAGGTCTACGGCCCGGTGACCGTGTGCGCCTGGCATGCCGAGTGGGATGAAAAGCCGCTGCAGGAACGGGCGCGGATCAAGTCGCGCCAGGGCGTGCGCTACGCCACCCTGGAGGGCCTGATGGTCGCCGACCCGCAGACCCTCGAACCGGTTGCGCGCGACGGCAACACCCTGGGCGAGATCTTCATGCGCGGCAACACCGTGATGAAGGGCTACCTGAAGAACCCCGAGGCCACCGCCGAGGCCTTCCGCGGCGGCTGGTTCCACACCGGCGACCTGGCGGTGTGGCATGCGGACGGCTACGTCGAGATCAAGGACCGGCTCAAGGACATCATCATTTCCGGCGGCGAGAACATCTCCACCATCGAGGTGGAAGACACCCTCTACCGCCACCCCGCGGTGCTGGAGGCCGCGGTGGTCGCCCGTCCGGACGAGAAATGGGGCGAGACCCCCTGTGCCTGGATCACCCTGAAGGCCGGTTACGAAGACACCCGCGAAGCCGAGATCATCGCCTTCTGCCGCGAACACCTGGCCGGCTTCAAGCTGCCCAGGACCGTGGTCTTCCGCGAGTTGCCGAAGACCTCCACCGGCAAGATCCAGAAGTACCTGCTGCGCGACTGGACCAAGGCGCTCTGATCCCTCTTCCTTATTTGCGAGAAACACGATGCCTGAATTCAATGCCCCGCTGCGCGACATGCGCTTCGTCCTCCATGAAGTGTTCCAGGGCCCGGCCCAGTGGGCACGCCTGCCGGCCCTGGCCGCCGCGGTGGATGCCGAGACCGCCGACGCCATCCTCGAAGAAGCGGCGAAGATCACCGGCCAGCTGATCGCCCCGCTCAACCGCAGCGGCGACGAACAGGGGGTCGGCTTCGACGCGGGCAAGGTCACCACGCCGGACGGCTTCAAGGAGGCCTGGCGCACCTACAAGGACGGCGGCTGGGTCGGCCTGGCGGGCAACCCCGAGCACGGCGGCATGGGCATGCCGAAGATGCTCGCGGTGCAGTTCGAGGAAATGCTCTACGCCGCCAACTGCAGCTTCAGCCTGTACTCGGCGCTGAGCGCCGGCTGCTGCCTGGCCATCGACGCCCATGCCAGCGACGAACTGCGCGCGCTGTACCTGCCGCGCCTGTACAGCGGTGAATGGGCCGGGACCATGTGCCTGACCGAACCCCACGCCGGTACCGACCTGGGCATCATCCGCAGCAAGGCCGAAGCGCTGCTCGATGGCAGCTACGCCATCAGCGGGACCAAGATCTTCATCACCGGCGGCGACCAGGACCTGACCGAGAACATCGTCCACCTGGTCCTGGCCAGGCTGCCGGACGCGCCGAGCGGGCCCAAGGGCATCTCGCTGTTCCTGGTGCCCAAGCGCATGGTCAACGACGATGGCAGCCTGGGCGTGGACAACGCAGTGAGCTGCGGCTCGGTCGAGCACAAGATGGGCATCAAGGCCTCCGCCACCTGCGTGATGAACTTCGACGGCGCCGTCGGCTACCTGGTGGGCGAGCCCAACCGCGGCCTGGCGGCGATGTTCACCATGATGAACTACGAGCGCCTGTCCATCGGCATCCAGGGCATCGGCTGCGCCGAGGCGTCCTACCAGAGCGCGGTGGCCTATGCCCGGGATCGCCTGCAGAGCCGCGCGGCCACCGGCCCACAGGCGCAGGACCGGATCGCCGACCCGATCATCGTCCACGCCGATGTGCGGCGCATGCTCCTGACCATGCGCGCCCTGACCGAGGGCGGACGTGCCTTCGCCACCTACGTCGGCCAGCAGCTGGATAGCGCCAAGTACGCCGAGGACGCCGGCGACCGCGAGGCGGCGCAACGCCTGGTGGCGCTGCTGACCCCGGTGGCCAAGGCGTTCTTCACCGACACCGGCCTGGAAAGCTGCGTGCTCGGCCAGCAGGTGTTCGGCGGCCACGGCTACATCCGCGAATGGGGCCAGGAACAACTGGTGCGCGATGTGCGCATCGCACAGATCTACGAAGGCACCAACGGCATCCAGGCCCTCGACCTGCTGGGCCGCAAGGTGGTGGCCGACGGCGGTCAGTCCCTGGCCCTGCTGGCGGCAGAAATCCGCACCTTCTGCGCCAGCGCGCCGCCCCATGCCGAAGCGTTGCTGGACGCCCTGCAACGCCTGGAGAGCACCAGCCAGTGGCTGCGTGAACAGGCCACCCGGGATGCCAACGCGGTCGGTGCGGCGTCGGTGGAGTACCTGCACCTGTTCGGCTACGTGAGCTACGCCTACATGTGGTCGCGCATGGCTGCTACCGCCCTGGCCAGGCGTGCCGACGAGCCGGACTTCTACGAGGCCAAGCTGGCCACGGCAGCGTTCTTCTTCGCCCGCCTGCTGCCGCGGGCACTGTCCTTGCAGGCCAGCATCCAGGCGGGCAGCGATAGCCTGTTCGGGCTCGAGGCCGAGCAGTTCTGAGTGAGCGGGACATGGCAAGCCACACGGTTTGCCATGATCTGCCGACCTTTGGTCGGTTTGTGCGGGAAAAATCGATTTTGCAGGGGGTTTCCTGCAAATAAATCTTACAACTGATAGTGATTCGCCATGATCTTGGTTCCTGCTGCCTGCCTGCCAAGGGTAGAATGGCCAAAACCGGGAGTTTCAATGAATCAGGTCAGCCCCAGCGATGCCGAACTCAATGCCATCACCGATGCCGCCGCGCATTGGTGCATGCGCCTGCACGCTGACGACTGTACCGTCGAGGAACACGCCGAGTTCGAACAATGGCTGAATGCCAACCCCTTGCATCGCCAGGAATTCGAAGCGATGCAGGAAATCTGGATCACCGCCGACCACCTGCCGCGCCCTCCCGCCCCTGCGCAGATCCTACAACTGCCGGTGAAACCAAAGCCCCAACCGCAGCGTGCGCGCCATTATGCGTCGGCGGCGGTGATCACCCTGCTGGCCCTGCCACTGGCCGGCTGGGTCGGCTGGGAACAGGGCTGGTTGCCCAACGACTACCAATCGGAGCAGAGCAGCGACAGCCGCCGGACCGTGACCCTCGGGGACGGCAGCGAGGTGGAGCTGAACCTTGGCACGTCCCTGCGCTACCTGCGCTTCAAGGACGAGCGCCGCGTTGTCCTGAGCAAGGGCGAGGCCTTCTTCAAGGTCAGCCATGACCTGCAGCACCCGTTCGTGGTGCGCGCCGGCAGCGGCCAGACCCAGGTCACCGGAACCCAGTTCAACGTGTGGAAGTACCAGGACCAGGTCAAGGTGACCCTGGTGGAAGGCTCGGTGCTGGTCAGCAGCGACAGCTTCAAGCTCGGCAGCGGCTATCGCCTCGGCCCGGGCATGCAGGCCAGCTACAAGGCCGGCGACCTGGAGCCGAGCCTGAACCAGACCTACGCCAGCGACAGCAGCCTGGCGTGGCGCAACGGCAAGCTGGTGATCGACAACCTGACCCTCGACCAGGCCCTGCCGCTGATCAACCGCTACCTGGAAAACCCGCTGCGCCTGGCCGACGCAAGCACTGGCAGTGTCCGCATCAGCGGGATCTACAACACCGGCGACGTGAAGCGCCTGGTGCGCACCTTGCCCAAGGTGCTGCCGGTGTATCTGACCCAGGACAAGAATGGCGATACGGTGCTGAACCGGATTTCGCCACCGCCGAAGAAGGGCTGAAGCCCCTCCCCTCAATGCGCCCCCCGTAGGAGCTGGCTTGCCTGCGAAAGGACCGCGCAGCGGTCCCAGACCTCACCGCTATCGGGGACCGCTGCGCGGTCNTTTCGCAGGCAAGCCAGCTCCTACAGGGATTTCTGTCGGCCAGGAACCGGGTTTTACAACACCATCGCCGCCACCCACCCCGCCGCCAGCAACGGCAGGTTGTAGTGGATGAACGTCGGCACCACGGTGTCCCAGATATGGTGGTGCTGGCCATCGACGTTCAGCCCCGAGGTCGGCCCCAGGGTCGAGTCCGAGGCTGGCGAGCCGGCATCGCCCAGGGCACCCGCGGTACCGACGATGCACACGGTGGCGATCGGATCGAAGCCCAACTGCACACACAGCGGCACGAAGATCGCCGCGAGGATCGGCACGGTGGAGAACGACGAGCCGATGCCCATGGTCACCAGCAACCCCACCAGCAGCATCAGCAGGGCGCCGATGCCCTTGCTGTGGTCGATCCAGGCCGCCGAGGTTTCCACCAGGGTCTTGACCTCGCCGGTGGCCTTCATCACTTCGGCGAAACCGGAGGCGGCGATCATGATGAAGCCGATCATCGCCATCATCTTCATGCCCTCGGTGAACAGGCTGTCGGTGTCCTTCCAGCGCACGATGCCGGACACCGAGAAGATCAGGAACCCGACCAGCGCACCGATGATCATCGAGTCCAGCCACAACTGGATGATGAACGCCGCGGCAATGGCACAGCCCGCCACGACCAGGGTCAGGGGGTTGTAGCTGACCGCCACCTGCTCGACCTGCTCGATCTTTTCCAGGTCATAGACCCGCTTGCGGCGATAGCTGAAGAACACCGCGATCAGCAGCCCGACGAGCATGCCCGCGGCGGGAATGGCCATGGCCTGGGTGACGTTCACCCCACTGACGTCGACACCGCTGCGGGCCACGTTGGCCAGCAGGATTTCATTCAGGAAGATGTTGCCGAAGCCCACCGGCAGGAACATGTAGGGAGTGATCAGGCCGAAGGTGATGACGCACGCCACCAGGCGCCGGTCGATCTGCAGGCGGGTCAGGACATACAGCAGTGGCGGTACCAGCAGGGGAATGAAGGCGATATGGATCGGCAGGATGTTCTGCGAGGAAATCGCCACCACCAGCATCAGGCCGACCAGCAGCCATTTGACCCGCACGCCCCGGGCTTCGCTCTGCCCATGGAACATCGCCAGGGCGCGATCGGCCAGGGCGTGGGCCAGGCCGGACTTGGCGATGGCCACGGCAAAGGCGCCAAGCAAGGCATAGGACAGCGCCACCGTGGCACCGCCGCCCAGACCGCCGTTGAAGGCCTTGAGCGTGCCCTCGATACCCAGACCACCGACCAGCCCACCCACCAGCGCGCCGATGATCAGGGCGATGACCACATGCACGCGGGACAGGCTCAGTATCAGCATGATGCCGACCGCGGCAATGACTGCATTCATTCTCTGCGAACCCCTTGAAACGAAGAAAAAGCGACAGCGTCGGCGACAGATTTGCCCTCAGGCAATGGCCGATTGACGGTATGTTTTTTGGAAGGCGCACACTCTGAAGCAGCCCTCCCCCGTTGTCAAAGTACAACGCTCCATAGAGGTGCGAGGGTCGCCTGAATGACCGAAAACGGCGCAATTCAATTGACTGTTTGAATAAAGAAACAGGTGCAGCGGCCGTTACAGACGGCAGTGCCCATTTCTTCTGGTTCAAAGGATTCGCCAAATGTCCCTCAGACAGCTTTCCATCCAATGGAAGATCACCCTGCTGGCCGGACTTTGCCTCGCTGGCATCGTCACCCTGCTGGTCGGTCTTTCGCTGTATCGCATGGAGCACACCACGGATCTGGTCAAGGCCAGCAGCATGCAGATGCTCACCGAAGCCGCCGAAGGCCGCATCGAGTCCCAGGGCGAAGTCCAGGCGCTGAACATCCGCCGCCAGTTCATGGATGCCTACCAGTACGGCGCCGGTTTCTCGCGCCAGGTGCTGTTCCTCCGCGAACAGGCGGAAAAACGCTTCCTCGATGCCTTCGACCTGCGCGAGGACCTGACTCGCCAGGTGCGCTCGGCGCTGCAGGCCAACCCCGAACTGCTCGGCCTGTCGCTGGTGTTCGAAGCGAACGCGCTGGACGGCAAGGACGAACTGTTCGCCGACCAGGCCGCCATCGGCAGCAACGAAACCGGACGGTTCGCCCTCTACTGGTCGCAGCCGAGCCCGGGCCAGCTGACCTCCATGGCCCTGCCCGAGCGGGACATGGCCGACACCACCATCGGCCCGAGCGGCGAGCCGGCCAACACCTGGTCGGTGTGCCCGCGCACCACGCGCAAGACCTGCATCACCGAACCCTACTTCTACGAGATCGCCGGCCAGCAGGTGCTGATGACCAGCATCGTGTTCCCGCTGATGGTCAATGACAAAGTCATCGCCACCCTGTCCATCGACATCAACCTGAACAGCCTGCAGGCCCTGAGCAAGCAGGCCAGCGCCAACCTGTACGGCGGCCAGACGCAGATCGGCATCATCACTCCGGCCGGCCTGCTCGCCGGCTACAGCCCGGATGCCGGCAAGCTGGCCCAGCGCTATACCGACGTGGACAAGGACAGCGGCGCCGAACTGATGCGCCTGCTCGGTGACGGCACCGCGCTGCACAGCATCCAGCATGCTGGCCGGCTGAAGGTCCTCGCCTCGTTCTCGCCGACCCCGGGCGCCAAGCCCTGGGGCGTATTGCTGGACGTCCCGGAAAGCGCCCTGACCGGCCCGGCCGAAACGCTCAAGCAGGAACTCGACCAGCGCAACACCAGCGGCGCGATGATCGAACTGGGGCTCGGCCTGCTGGCCGCGGTGATCGGCCTGCTGCTGATCTGGCTGCTGGCCCGCGGCGTGACCCGGCCGATCCTGCATGTCGCCCACCGCCTGCGCGAGATCGCCAGCGGCGACGGCGACCTGACCAGCCGCCTGGCCTACAACAAGCAGGACGAGCTGGGCGAGCTGGCCGGCTGGTTCAACCGTTTCCTCGACAAGCTGCAGCCGACCATCGCCGAAGTGAAGAGCTCGGTGCATGCCGCCCGCGATACCGCTGACAAGTCCTCGGTCATCGCCAGCCAGACCAGCGCCGGCATGGAGCAGCAGTATCGCCAGGTCGATCAGGTGGCCACCGCGTCCCATGAAATGAGCGCCACCGCTCACGACGTCGCCCGCAGCGCGGCCCAGGCGGCCCAGGCGGCGCGCGACGTCGACCAGGCCACCCGCCAGGGTCTGGCGGTGATCGGCCAGACCACCAGCAGCATCGATGCCCTGGCCGCCAACATGAACACCGCCATGGGTCAGGTCGAAGGTTTGGCCGAGAACAGCGAGAAGATCGGTTCGGTCCTGGAAGTGATCCGCTCCATCGCCGAACAGACCAACCTGCTGGCGCTCAACGCGGCCATCGAGGCAGCTCGTGCCGGCGAAGCCGGACGCGGCTTCGCGGTGGTCGCCGACGAAGTGCGCAACCTGGCCCAGCGCACCCAGGAGTCGGTAGAGGAAACCCGCCAGGTGATCGAGCAGTTGCAGGCCGGTACCCGCGAGGTGGTGGGCGCCATGGACAGCAGCCATCGCCAGGCCCAGGGTAGCGTCGAGCAGGTCGGCCAGGCGGTGACCGCGCTGCGCCAGATCGGCGAGGCGGTGGCGGTGATCACCGACATGAACCTGCAGATCGCCAGCGCCGCCGAGGAACAGAGCGCAGTGGCCGAGGAAATCAGCGGCAACGTGGCGACCATCCGCGACGTCACCGAGTCGCTGTCGCACCAGGCCGAGGAATCGGCGCGGGTCAGCCAGGCGCTGAACAGCCTGGCCAACCAGCAGCAGAGCCTGATGGATCACTTCCAGGTCTGATATTCACGCGCGTTCTGCAGGCGCTGGCTTGTCGTGTGACGAACCACTGCGAAAGGACCGCGCAGTGGTCCCAGATGGGTGGACTCAATCAAATCGCCGGGACCGCTGCGCGGTCCTTTCGCGAGCAAGCTGCGCTCCTACAGGGGCCTTGCAGCCGGCGAAGTCAGCGCCCTGCCCTGCGCGGCAGCTCGATATGCACCCGTAGCCCACCCAGCGGGCTCTCGCGCAACTCCACCCGGCCATGCCAGGCCTCGACGATATCGCGCACGATACCCAGTCCCAGACCATGCCCGGCGACCTGTTCGTCCAGCCGCGCACCACGCTCCAGCACCCCCTGGCGGGCATCGGCAGGAATGCCCGGGCCGTCGTCGTCGACCCATAGCTGATAGCTGTCCGGCGCCTGCCGGATGCCCAGGCAGACCTCGCTGTCCGCCCATTTGCAGGCGTTGTCCAGCAGGTTGCCGAGCAGTTCCAGCAAATCCTCGCGATCCCAGGGCAGGGACAGGCCGGCGGCCACTTCATGGCGAATCAGCAGACCATCGCCATGAATCATGCCCAGGGTCGCCAGCAGACCAGGCAGCTCGACAGCACAATCGAAATGCGCACCGGGCAAGGCATCGCCGGCCAGGCGGGCGCGGTTCAGTTCGCGACTGAGGCGCTGCTGGATCTGCTCCAGCTGTTCGCGCAACTGCGCCGCCAGCTCCGGCGAGTCGCGCAGACGCTCGCTGGACGCCAGGCTGAGAAGCACCGCCAGCGGGGTTTTCAGGGCATGGCCGAGATTGCCCAGGGCGTTGCGCGAACGGCGCAGGCTGTCCTCGGTATGGGCCAGCAGATGGTTGATCTGCGCTACCAGCGGCTCCAGCTCGCTCGGCACCTGGCTGTCCAGTTGCGTGCGCTTGCCCTGTTGCAGTTGCGCGATCTGTTCGCGGGCGCGCTCCAGCGGACTCAGCGAGCGCTTGACGATCAGGCGCTGCAGGACCAGGACCAGGATCAGCGCCAGCAGGCCGAGCCCCAGGCCGATCTGCTGCAGGCGCCGAAAGCCGTCGCGCATCGGTGTGTAGTCCTGCGCCACGCTGATGGAGATCGCCTGGCCCTGGCGGCGATAGTCGGCACGCAACACCAGCAGTTGCTGGCCTTCCGGCCCGAGTTCGAGGTCATCGCGCAGTCCGGCGGCCGGCGGTTGTGGTAGTTCGGCATCCCAGAGCGAGCGGGAGCGCCAGGTCTTGCCGTCGAAGTCGATGCGGAAGTAGTAACCGGAGAACTGCCGGTTGTAGGCTGCGGAAATCCTGCGCTGGTCCAGTTCGATGCCATTCGGGCCCTGGACCATGGCCACCAGAAGGTTTTCGCTTTCCTTGCGCAGGCCGCTTTCCAGGTAACGATGCAGGCCCACTTCGAACAACCACAGGCTGACCTGGGCCAGGGCCAGTCCGACCACCACCAGCACCCCGACCAGACCGAGGCTGAGGCGTGACTGGATCGACCTCACTGCACCGCCCCGCCGAACCGATAGCCCTGGCCGCGATGGGTTTCGATCACCCCGCGCCCGAGCTTGCGGCGCAGGTGGTTGACATGCACTTCGAGGACGTTGGAGTCGCGTTCGGTTTCACCGTTGTAGAGGTGCTCGGCCAGATGGCTCTTGGACAGGATCTGCTGCGGATGCAGCATGAAATAGCGCAGCAGGCGAAACTCGGCGGCGGTCAGTTGCACATCCTCGCCGTCGCGACTGACGCACTGGCGGCCTTCGTCCAGATGCAGGCCGGCGGCCTCCAGGGTCGGCTGGTTGGCCAGGCCGCGGGCACGGCGCAACAGGGCCTGGATGCGCAGTTGCAGCTCTTCGGGATGAAACGGCTTGCTCAGGTAATCGTCGGCACCGGCCTTGAGCCCTTCGATGCGATCGGCCCAGGAGCCGCGCGCGGTGAGGATCAGCACCGGCGCCAGCAAGCCACCGGCGCGCCACTGCTGCAGCACTTCGAGCCCGGGAATGCCGGGCAGACCGAGGTCGAGCACGATCAGGTCATAGGGTTCGCTGGCCCCCTGCCAGACCGCGTCGCGGCCATCGGCCAGCCAATCCACCGCGTAGCCCAGGCGCTGCAGGCTGGCAGTCAGTTCATCGGCGAGGGAGACATTGTCCTCGACCAGGAGCAGGCGCATCAGTCATCTTCCTCATCTTTGAGCAGCGTGCCACTGGCGGCGTCCAGCTTGATCTCGCGGACCACGCCTTCGCCGGTCAGCAGCTCGACTTCGTAGACATACACATCATCGTCCTCCTCCAGTTCGGCCTCCAGCAAGCGCGCCCCGGGATAACGCCCCAGGGCCGATTGCAGGAGCTGTTCCAGCGGCAGGATCACGCCTTCGCGACGCAGGTGCAGGGCTTCGTCCTGGTCCAGGTCGCGAGCCAGGGCCAGCGAGCAGAAGGCCAGCAGGGCAGGCAACGCCCAGCGGGCCTTGCGCGAGAGGTACGGCATCAGTTGTCCTGGACGTTCTTCAGGATTTCGCCGGTCTTGGCATCCATGTCCACGTCCCACTCGACGTTCTTGCTGTCACGCAACTCGACCTTGTAGATGTAGCGGCCATATTCGTTTTCCAGCTCGCTGTCCTTCACCGTCGCGCCCGGATGCTGGGCCAGGGCTTTCTGCTTCAGGGCATCGAGGGGCTGGATCTGCTGGCTCTGCACCAGTTTCACCACTTCATCGGGTTGTACGTCCTGGGCCAGGGCGACGTTGGCACTCAGGGCCAGGGCGGCGGTAGCGAACAGGGTAGTCAGGATTTTCATGTTGGTTTCTCCAGAAAGGTCAATCGGGTACGGTGGAAAGTCTACCCAGGCGAACTTAATTGAACCTGAAAACGGCTGGCGACATGATAGCGCAGCTCTGCCCCGCACCCTCGCGGGGATTCCTTATACTTGCCGGCTTCGGCAGAGCGAGACCCTTATGACCGCCATCCACAGCAACTATCCTGCGCTGACCCTCAAGGCGGGCAAACGCGCGCTGGCCCGGATTCACCAACGCGGTCTCGGCGCGGCGGATGTCGGCGTACTACCGGGCGCCGCCGGCGGCCCCAAGGCCCTGGGTATCCAGGGGCTGGACCTGGCGTTGTTCGGCGACTGGCTACCGAGTGCGCCACGGGAGCGCGCGCTGATCGGCGCCTCGATCGGCTCCTGGCGCTTCGCCAGCGCCTGTCTGCCGGACCCGGCCACGGCCATCCGCCGCCTTGGCGACCTGTATACCGCGCAGGACTTCGCCAGGGGCGTGACCCAGGCCGAGGTCTCGGCGAGTTGTCAGCGCATGCTCGACGACCTGCTCGAAGGACGTGACGCCAGCATCCTCGACAACCCCGATTACCGGCTGAACATCGTCGTGGTGAAAAGCCATGGCCTGCTCGCCGACGATCACCGCGGGCGCCTGGGCATCGGCCTGTCGTCGGTGATCGCCGACAACCTGCTGGGTCGGCCGCGCCTGGCCCGCCATTTCGAACGCATCATCCTGCATGACGCCCGCAGCGCGCCGCCGCTGCATGCGCTGACCGACTTCCCGTCGCGCTACCTGCCACTGGCCGGGGACAACCTGCGCCATGCACTGCTGGCGTCCGGATCGATCCCGATGGTGATGGAAGGTGTGCGCGACATTCCCGGCGCCGGGGCCGGCACCTACCGCGACGGCGGTCTGCTCGACTATCACCTGGACCTGCCCTACAGCGGTGAGGACATCGTGCTCTACCCGCACTTCACCGACAAAGTGATTCCCGGCTGGTTCGACAAGGCCCTGCCCTGGCGCCGCGGCGATACCGATCGCCTGCAGGACGTGCTGCTGCTCGCGCCATCGCCGCAGTATCTGGCGCGCTTGCCATACGGCAAGTTGCCGGACCGCGGCGACTTCAAGCGCTTCATGGGTGACGCCGCGGGACGCCAGCGTTACTGGCACACGGCAATGAGCGAAAGCCGGCGCCTGGGCGACCAGTTTCTCGAATGGGTCGAGCGCGGCGCGCTGGGCGACCATCTGCAACCCTTGTAGCGACCTTGCTGGTAAACTGCGCCCCAGCATTGGTTCTCAGAGTTATTAATCCGTGGAAATCTTCAAGGAATTCACCTTCGAATCGGCACACCGCCTGCCGAACGTCCCCGCCGGTCACAAGTGCGGTCGCCTGCACGGCCACTCGTTCAAGGTCGCCCTGCACCTGAGCGGCCCGCTGGATCCGCATACTGGCTGGATTCGCGACTTCGCCGAGATCAAGGCGATCTTCAAGCCGCTCTACGAGCAACTGGACCATAACTATCTGAACGACATTCCCGGCCTGGAAAACCCGACCAGCGAAGTGATCGCCAAGTGGATCTGGGATCAGGTCAAGCCGCTGTTGCCAGAATTGAGCAAGGTACGTATCCACGAAACTTGCACCAGCGGTTGCGAGTACACCGGCGACTGACGCTATCGTTTTTAGGCAATCAAGAAGGGCTTGCTGTGGTTATCCGGCAAGCCCTTTTTTCTGCACATCGATTTTTCGCAGCGGAAAAGACAAAACCCCTACCTGCATCAGCAGATAGGGGTTTCGGAATTGAATCTTGACGATGACCTACTCTCACATGGAGAAGCTCCACACTACCATCGGCGATGCGTCGTTTCACTACTGAGTTCGGGATGGGATCAGGTGGTTC
>NZ_JAVYJH010000015.1:0-125353 GCF_032621685.1 Pseudomonas sp. zfem002
TTACCGGCGTACTCGAAATCGGAAAAACTCATCTGACTCATGGGGTGGAGGCTTGCTCGGGGGGCAGTTGGGCGGAGGGCTATTTCAGCACAGCTCAGATGGTCTGTGCTGACTTGATCGGAGAATCCCTAGAGCTAGTTATGTGTCTTGGACTATCAGACAGAGCCTTAGGGTAGTTTTAGAGATACTGGCTCATGTGAATTGATTTAAAAACCTTATAGATCAGAAGCTTACTATATTTTTCGATTCCTAGTGCCGCACCATATCCAGCTCCATCGCGCTCCACCGAATGCCTTGGAAGCCCCTAAAACCCGCCCTTTGGCGGGTTTTTCGTTTATGACGTTTTACCCACCAGTAGCACAGGTTTAAAGGGGAGCTCCCCGCGCGCAGCAACATACTGCAGCGCTTGACGCATGAACTCGGAAAGCGTGACACCCAGCTTCTCAAGCTCGCGATAGGCCCGGTTTTTGAGATCGTCGTCGATACCCACATTGATAGTGGCCATGATGGCTGACTCACTGTAATGACATTGGCTTCCACATGAAGAAACCAGGCTACGTCACGCCATCCAACGGAATAACGGTCACCTGGAAACTACCTTGAACTAAATCATCCACCTCACGGGCTAAGTAGTATCGATAGCGGCACCAAGGTTTGCCTCGACAACCCCAGCGCCCAGCCCCCGAGCGATGCCTACCGTGAGCGAACTCCAAACCCTCCCCGCCGGCCTCCACTACGTCGACGACACCACCCCGGGCCTCTCCCGCCGCAAGCTCCGCGGCAAATTCGCCTACTTCGACGCCCAGGGCCAACGCATCCGCGCCCCCGAAGAGATCCAGCGCATCAACGCCCTGGCCATTCCACCCGCCTACACCGACGTGTGGATCTGCCCCGACCCCAACGGTCACCTCCAGGCCACCGGCCGCGATTCCCGGGGCCGCAAGCAGTATCGCTACCACCCGCGCTGGCGCGAGATTCGCGACGAAGACAAGTACGCCAGCCTGCTGGCCTTCGGCAAGACCCTGCCCAGCCTGCGCGAAACCCTGCAGCAACACCTGGCCCTGACCGAGCACAGTCGCGAAAAGGTCCTCGCCACCGTCATCCACCTGCTCGACGAAACCCTGATCCGCGTCGGCAACACCCGCTACGCCGAGCAGAACCGCTCCTACGGCCTGACCACCCTGCGCAACCGTCATGTCGATGTCAGCGGCAGCACCATTCGCTTCCACTTCCGCGGCAAGAGCGGCATCGAGCATGAGGTCAGCGTCAACGACCGGCGTCTGGCGCGCATCATCAAGCGCTGCCTGGAATTGCCCGGCCAACAGCTGTTCCAGTACCTGGACGAGAACGGCGAACGCCACAGCGTCACGTCCAGCGATATCAATCGCTATCTGCAGGAACTGACCGGCGCCGAATTCACCGCCAAGCACTACCGCACCTGGGCCGGCAGCGCGCTGGCCCTGACTCTGCTGCGTGAACTGGAATGGCAACCGGAGACCACGGCGAAAAAGCATGTGGTGGCAATCATCAAGGAAGTCGCCCGCGAGCTGCGCAATACGCCGGCCGTGTGCCGCAAGTGCTATATCCACCCGGCATTGATCGAGGCCTTCCACGCCGGAGAGCTGGCCGGCCTGCGCATGGCCGCGGCGCGCAAGGGGCTGCGGGAAGAAGAGAGTCTGCTGATGCGCTTTCTCGAAAAACTGGCCCAGGCCTGAATCAAAAGGCCCACCTCGCGGTGAGCCTCCCCGCAACGAAGCGCTAGTTGCTCACACCCATACGCCCCATCTCGATGCCGTCGAGCACCGCATCCACCAACCCCTTCGCCATTTCCGCCGAATACATCGACGAGAAGAGCATCCCGTTCCTGGGCACCTCTTCGGCGAATTCAGTGAGTTGCTGGAGGGTGTCGTGGATCCCTTTGATCAGCAGGGATGCCTGGACGAGCGCGTCTTCCGCCTCGATTCCCGCGCGGACGGTGAACATGGGATTGTGTCCGGCCTTGCAGTGGCCGAAGGCGACCATGGCCGTTTTGCCGAAGATGGCAGAGGGTGGATCTGGAACGATCTTGTTCATGGTGAATCCCCTACTGTGAGTTGAGCCTTCACCCGCTTGCGACCAAACAAAGGGTGGCAGCTGTACGCAGGTTGGTCGACCGGGCACAGTAGGAACCCGGCAGGGCCGAGGCCCTCCCACGCACAGCTGCCATGACACGGTATTGCCGGCGTTTGAAAAACGCCAACAAGAAAAAGTCAGGCATCTGCGCGACTACTGTGTGATTCCGGGCGACCAAACCCGATCGCTGATGTGCAGCGACCGCGAAAGCCTACCGTCCAACCCCGGAGGAGGCAAGGAAACACTGCCATCGGCATCGTTGAGGTATCGTTACCAATCAACCTGCGAAAAAAGCAGCCGCCCGAGGAGAACCTAATGCCGCAAGCCTCCATGACTCTGGATGCGCTGCTGAACCTGCTGCAGCTTGGCGAAGATCAGGAAGTCGAGTTCAAGTCCGCTAGCGGCGGCTTGCCCAAGTCGTTATGGGAAACGTTTTCGGCCATGGCCAATAGCGAAGGGGGTTGCATTGTCCTGGGCGTCGTAGAGCGCCGAGGCGCCTGCGTCCTGGAACCGCTGCGGGATACCAGTGCTTTGCGCAAGGCATTCTGGGACTTGCATAACAACCCGCAAAAGCTCAGCGCCCCATTGTGTCGGGACAGCGATCTGACTGTCTTGCCCACCGGGGATGGCGAAGTGCTCATCATCCAGGTCCCACGCGCCAAGCGGCAGCAGCGTCCTGTGTACCTCAATGGCAATCCGCTGGTTGGCAGTTACAAGCGCAACCATGAAGGTGACTATCGGTGCTCTGAAGCCGAGGTCAAACAGATGTTGCGTGACGCCTCGGACGAAGCTCAGGACGCCAGGCTGCTGCCTGGTTTTCAGCGCCAAGACCTGGACGATGCCACCTTGGCCGCGTTTCGCAATCGCTTTTCCGCTCGCGACCCAGACCACCCTTTCTTGGCTCAAGATGAAAAGACCTTTCTCGAAAGCCTGGGTGCCTGGCGCCGTGATCGGCAGAGCGGACAAGAGGGGGTGACACTTGCCGGGTTACTGATGTTCGGCAAGGAACGCAGCCTGCTCGATGCGCTGCCGCATTATCAACTGGATTATCAAGAACAACTGACCAGCGACCCTGACGTACGCTGGACCTATCGACTGACACCTGACGGCAAATGGGTACCCAACCTCTTCAACTTCTACTACGGCGTATTCCCGCGCCTCAGCAAAGAGTTGGACGTCCCCTTCAAGACTGATCGTCTCGGCACTCGCCAAGGCGAAACCCACGTTCATGAGGCGTTGCGCGAAGCGTTGGTCAATAGCCTGGTCCACGCCGATCACCAATCCAGCCGACCCATTACCGTCATTCGCCGATCAGACTCGTTCGTTTTCAGTAATCCCGGCTTGTTACGAGTTCCCCGTGATCAGCTCTACCAAGGAGGTGTGAGCGACCCACGCAACCCCGATCTGCTGAAAATGTTCCAGTTGCTGGGGCTTGGTGAACGTGCGGGGTCAGGATTCCAGCGCATCGTAAGGGCGTGGCGCGAGCAGAATTGGTTGGTTCCGCTGGTCTCCGAGCTGATTGGCCTGGAAATGACGGAAATCAACCTGCCACTGGCAAGCATGATTCCAGAAGACGTCGAACGCGAACTGCGGGCATTGGTCGGCGATGCGTACCCCGCACTGGATGATTTGAGCCGAACCATCCTGATCATCGCGCACAGCTTCGGCGAAGTACGCAATCTCGACCTCCAGCCCCAACGCTCGGAACACCCTCGCGTCATCGGTGAGCATCTGAGCCAGTTGGCAAATGCGGGATGGCTGGTAAAGCAAGGCCATGGCAAAGGCACCCGCTATCGTTGGCCTGGCGAAACACCCGCAGACCTGCTGGTGAATGCCGAGCGTTCAAGCCACCCTCCCCTTCCCACCGGGGAAGTCACCGGGGAAGTCACCGGGGAAGTCACCGGGGAAGTCACCGGGGAAGTCACCGGGGAAGTCGCGAGGCTTGTCAGGACGTTACGCGGAGAGATGAAACGCTCGGATATGCAGGATGCCCTTGGTCTCAAACATGAGGACTACTTTCGAAGTGCGTACTTGAAACCTGCCCTGACCAATGGCTTGATCGAAATGACAATACCCGACAGACCCCGCAGTCGCTTGCAACGCTATCGCCTCACTGCCCAAGGCCGTTCGCTCCAGGAAGCACTCAGCCAGAATGGCTGATCGGAAGACGAATGGGCCGAGCATCCCTTGCCAACGCTCGTGAGCCGAATAAACTCATTATTCGGCTCGCATCATGAGCCGAATAATGAGTTTATTCGGCTCGGAGGTAGCGATGGTACCGTTCTGGATCTGGCAACAGCCGCACTGGCCAGCCTTTCACTGGCACGTGGATCAACTTGCTGACCTGCTGCGTCAGTGTGTTCATCAACAAGGTCATCTGCTCGGCAAGATGGGCTCGGTCGGCGACGCACAATGCCGCCAGAGCATGCTCGATGCCCTGCTGCAGAACATCGTCACATCCTCCGCCATCGAAGGCGAAACACTCAATGCCAGCTCGGTGCGCTCCTCTCTGGCCCGCCGGCTGGGTGTGGATGAACCCGACGCGAACCAGACCACCGCACGCAGCGAAGGCCTTGCCGAGTTGATGCTCGACGCCATTGCCCAACCCGACCACTCCCTGACACTGGAGCGTCTGCTGCACTGGCACGAGTTGCTGTTCCCGAACCAGGAGACGAGCCTGGCCCATCGCCCCCTGCATGTCGGCAGCCTGCGCGGCGATGAACCGATGCAGGTGGTTTCAGGACGCCTGGACCGCCCGGTCGTGCATTTCGAGGCGCCGCCGCGCAAGGGCCTGGAGCAACAGCTGGACACCTTCATCGACTGGTTCAATGGCGACTCACGACCCCTTGAGCCGCTGTTGCGCGCCGGTCTCGTCCACCTCTGGTTCGTCACCCTGCACCCCTTCGACGACGGCAACGGCCGCCTGACCCGCGCCCTCACCGATCTGGCGCTGGCCCAGGGCGAGCGCCAGGCGATTCGTTTCTATGCCATGTCGGCGAGCATTCTCGACAACCGCCAGAGTTACTACCGAATCCTCGAGCAGACCCAGAAAGGCACGCTGGATGTGACGCAGTGGCTGGTGTGGTTCCTGCAGACCCTGCTGGCGGCGATGGAACAATCGCTGGCCACCATCGACCGTGTACTGGACAAGGCGCGTTTCTGGCAGACGCATCGGCAGACGCCGTTGTCGGCAGAACAGTTGAAGGTGGTGAACCGCTTGCTCGACGGCGGCACCAAAGGCTTCGAAGACGGCATCAGCGCCGCGCAGTACCAGGCCGTCGCCAAGGTGAGCAAGGCGACGGCAACACGGCATCTGGCGGATCTGCTGAAGAAAGGTGTGCTGGAAAAACTATCCGCAGGTGGGCGCAGTACGCGCTATCGGATCGCAGGGCAGCAGTGAGTGCCGTCGGCATGATCGAGGTCGTTCAGGTGAGTGGCAAAGGTGCTCACTTGTGGCAGGGGATCAACACCCGAACACCTACAACACCTGCCCATACACCTTCCCCCGTTGTTCAACCTCCGAATGTACGAGCGAACGGCTCTGCGCTCTTTCTGATTGCCGCAACGACCTGCGGCGCCTGTTCGCACAGTTCGGGGAACCGGGCCAGCACCCGCTCGAGGGACTCCAGGTGATTGCGCAGGACATCGGCAGGCCGCTCCACATTGCAATGCGTGGCGAAATCCAGCAGCCCCTGGCGTGAGGCGAACAACGATTTATTGCCGGCAAGATCCAGTGCCAGCACATCTTCGGGTATATAGGCGGTGGTGTTGACGATGTCGTACGCCGGCGCCAACTGCGCATCACGCCGGGTTGGGTCGGAATACAGCAGGCCGAAGTTCTTCAAATGGGCATCGCCATTGCCGACGATGCAACTGAGGGCAACGCTGGCGAAAAGCTCCGACAATGAGCGTTGTTGATGCTCAGGAGCACAGAACAAACGTATCGCCTTGGCAATCGCCGCGTAGCTTTTGCTGTACTTCTGCTCGGTGGAAAGGCCCATCAGTACGGCCATATCCTCGAACCCGATGGGATAAAGCTGCGCATCACGATCAAAGCGCCGCATCACAAACAGCCTGGCGTTGTCCGAAAGATGGAATTCCGGCACCGTCAGGCCGGACTCCCTGGCCATCGACATGCAGAGGAATTCGTTGATGGCCAGGCCAGGAAAATCACCGCGGCCGCTCTTGATGATCAAGTCGGACGTTTTCGAGGTAAAACGCTGGGAATTGTCGGTTGCCTGCTCGGGCACCAGCACCTTTGGCTGAACACCGGAAATACCCGCGCGCAGAATGTAGCGATCCACCAGATCGGCGAAGATGTCTTCGGCGCCGTCCCAGGCCAGAATTTCTTCCAGCTTCTCACCTCGAAATTGCTGACGCTCCAGCAGGGCATCGACAGCCTGCGAACTCACCGTGACCCGGCCTATCGGTGCACTGCTGCCAGACAGGGCCAGCAGTAGCATCGGGTCGACATTGACCAGCTTCGCCAAGCGATTGCGCAACTGCTCAAGGACATAACCTTCCGGCAGGTTCATCTGGAAGATAGGGTGCAGGTCGCGGCTTCGGTATTCGTCAGCCCGTACGGGCATCAACAGACTGATGGCGGCGCGCTGATCCGCGGCTTCCTGGTAACGAAACAGGCAATTGTCCACGCCACTCAGAATGCTCCCGCTCTCTCCCTGGGGCGTGGTGACCTTCATCGATGCGCGTTTCAATCGAACAACCCGTGGATTTCATCCAGCGTTGGCATGGCTGCGGGTATGACCTCAAGCTCGCCATCCAGCGCTGCAAGGACATTGGCATAGGCAAACATGCCTACCGAGGGGCTGCCTTTTTCAACGGCGATGACTTTCTGCCGGGTCAATCCTGCCAAAGAGGCAAGCTCGGCCTGGGTCAATCCTCGGTTCAGGCGACGCACGCGGATTTGCGAGGCGAGGCGCGTCAGGATAAGGCTTGGGTCCATGTTATGCATTCGTAACAATAAGAGTTAAAAGTAACGTATACGCAACCTTTCAAATTCGCCACAGGTTACGGCCGAACGGTAACCGGCAATAGCCCAAACCCACCAAAGACCGGAAAAAAAAGGGGCCGCATAAGCGGCCCCTTTCTCTACGACATCAGAATCAGAAGATGCTGATCGGGTACTCGACGAAGATACGGACTTCGTTGCCGTCGTCGTTGTAGCCGTTGACGCGGACGTTGTCCGAAGTACGCAGCCAGGAGCCACGCAGTTTCAGGCTCAGGTCCTTGGCAGGGCCTTCCTGAACGACGTATTTGACCTGGTTGAAGATTTCGCGCTCGGTGCCTTCACCCAGACCGTGGGTGTTGATGTTGTCACCACGCACGTAGGCGATGTTGTAGGTCAGGCCCGGTACGCCGAAGGCGCCGAAGTCCAGACCGTAGGCGATCTGCCAGGAACGCTCGTCTTCAGCGTTGAAGTCGGACCAGTAGGAGTTGGCCAGGTAGATGGTCGAACCACCGTCACCCACGCCGCCCTGGTTCTGGTACCAGCCGTACTGGTAGCCGGTGCTGCCGGTGCTGCGCTGGTGCGCCAGGGTCACCGAGTGAGGACCGAAGGCGTAGGTCGCCGCCAGGCTCCAGATGGTGTTGTCGTCGCCGGTCAGGCCAGCCTTCTGTACGTACTTCTTGTCGATGTCCGACTTGTAGCCGTTGAAGTCCAGGGTCAGGGACTGGTCCTTGGCGATGGCGTGGACGTAGTTCAGGCCCAGGTAGTGCTTCTTCAGCACGTCTTCGACATCGGAGGTGTACAGCGAGGCGGTCAGGTTCGGCAGGAACTTGTAGCTACCACCGAAGACGTTGATCGACTTCAGGCCGCTGTCACGCTGCTCGGTGGACTTGCGCGCTTCACGGGTGTAACGACCGGCGTTCAGCTCCAGGCCTTCGATTTCCTTGGAGTTGATCGAAGTACCGGTGTAGCTCTCTGGTAGCAGACGGGCGTCGTCGTATTGCAGTACTGGCAGCGCAGGCATCTGGTCGCCGTACTTCAGCACGGTGTTGGAGACGCGGAACTTGACCGCTGCGCCACCACGGGAGATGTCGTGCTGGGCATTGCCGCTGTCGCCACGCTTGAAGAAGTCGATGCCGCCACCGCTGTTGTGGCCGCTGCCGCCATCCAGACGCACGCCGTACAGGCCGAAAGCGTCGACGCCGACACCGACGGTGCCCTGGGTGAAGCCGGAGCTGAACTTGCCGATGAAACCCTGGCCCCATTGCATCTGGTCAGGGTTGCCGTGCTTCTTGTCACGGTTCATGTAGGCATTGCGCAGCAGCAGGGTAGCGCTGCTGTCTTCGACGAAGCCCTTGGAGGCGGCCTGGTCGTTGGCCATCGCTTGAGTAGCGGCCATGAGCCCCAGTGCGAGCAGACTGATCCGGGTTTTCAACATCTTGTTTTCCTTATTACGTGATTTGATACGCGCTGTGGCCAAACGCCAGACCACGCCCCCTGCGTGGGTTGACGCTCACGGACTGCAAATGAAAAGCCCGCGTGCGAGCGATCGCAGCGGGCCTTTTATTCTTCGAGTCACGGCCAATGGGCCTACAGGCGTTGGGTCGAATCCTAGCCGTGGGCGGAACGGCATGTCAAAAAATCGTGAACAGATGATGGCAAGTTTCATCTTTTTCGTGATTTGCCTCATGAATTCCTACGAATTCGACCGATTCGGCTGAGTGTGCCAAACGCCAAAACTCCCTCATACAGCGCAAATGCCTGCGAGTTGTTCGGGTTTTCCCGGCAAAAACTCAAGAATCATTCTCGATACATTTAGATACAAATATCCGAGAGACGTGCAACTAAAAGGTTAACGTTTGTAAATGCCAAGCATTATCATTCGCGCGCCTTGCATAACACTCAAAACCATCTCCGGATATTCATTCCAATGCCTTCCCACTGCCGCCTTTTCCCGTTGTCCCTGGGCCTTTCCCTGTTGTTCGGTTCCAGCCTGGCGATGGCCGCCAGCACCACCCTGCCGGAGCTGTCGGTCACCGCCGAAAGCGACAGCGAGCGCGATGATCCGCGGGTCAAGGAGGTCACCACCGCCACCCGTACCTCGACCCCGGTGCGCTACGTGCCGCAGGCCGTCGACTCGATCAAGACCGAAAACGTGCTGGACTACGGCACCAACGAGCTGGGCAAGGCCCTGAGCGGCCTGCCCAACGTCAGCAGCGGGGCCGACACCCGTTTCGACAGCGTGCGCATCCGCGGCTTCGATGCCAGCAACGACTTCTATCTGGACGGCATCCGCGACGACAGCCAGTACGTGCGCGACCTGCACAATATCGAGCGGGTCGAGGTCCTCAAGGGCCCGGCGGCGGTGCTCTACGGCCGTGGCAGCCAGGGCGGGATCATCAACCGGGTGAGCAAGGCCCCGGAGGCCGGCCGCCGCTCCAGCATCGAAGCCCAGGGCGGCAGCGAAGACCTGCGCAGCCTGTACGCCGACCTCAGCGCCGACCCCAGCGACACCATCAGCCTGCGCCTGAATATGGGCAACCGTGACAACAACAGCTTCCGCGACGGCATCGATGGCAGCCGCCAGCTGTTCGCCCCGTCGATGAGCTGGCAGCTGACCCCGGACCTGAACTGGCTGGTGCAGTACGAGTACAGCCGCTTCAACCGCACCCCCGACCGCGGCATTCCCGGCAACCCGCTGACCGGCCGCCCGGTGGACGTCAGCCGCAGCACCACCTACGGCGACACCCACCGCGACTACATCGACGACAAGACCGAGTCGCTGCGCTCGCGCCTGAACTACCAGTTGAACGAGAACTGGCAGCTGCGCCACACCCTCGGCCTGATCACCCTGGACAGCACCTTCGACAACACCTACCTGACCGGCTATGTCCCGGCCACCGGCCTGGTGACCCGCCAGCGCTGGCAGCAGGACCTGGAAACCCGCAACCTGTTCAACAACCTCGAAGCCGAAGGCCGCCTCGACACCTACGGCCTCGAACACACCCTGCTGGTCGGCCTGGAACTGGGCGAACAACGGCGCAACTCGCTGCTGCACAGCGGTGGCACCAGCGTGCCGTCGGTGAACGTCTACAACCCCAATCATCGTCTGCAGCACACCGGCCGCATGACCGTGTCCAGCAACAACCACACCGATGTCAGCAGCAGCGGCCTGTACCTGCAGGACCAGATTCGCCTGAACGATCAGTGGCAGATCCTGGCCGGCGTGCGTTTCGACCGTTTCGAGGTGGAAACCAGCAGCCGCGTCAGCGGCAAGACCGAGAAACAGGACAGCACCGGCACCAGCCCGCGTCTCGGCGTGGTCTATTCGCCGTGGAAGGAGCACTCGTTCTATGCCTCGTGGAGCAAGACCTTCTCGCCACCCGGCGGCGGCCTGATCGGCATCACCCCGGGCGCGACCGGCAACACCAACGAGACCGATCCGGAAACCACCCGGCAGAAGGAAATCGGGGTCAAGAGCGACTGGCTGGATGAGCGCCTGAGCACCACCCTGGCGATCTACGAGCTGGAACTGTACAACCGCCGCAACCTCGATCCGCTGGACCGCAACCGGGTGATCCTCACCGGCCTGCAACGTTCGCGCGGCGTCGAGCTGACCGCGACCGGCAAACTGGGTGGCAACTGGTACGTACGCGGTGGTATCGGCCTGCAGGACGCGACCATCGTCGACGATACCGAAGGCAATGCCGGCAACCGCGTGGCCGACGTGGCCAAGCGCAACGGCAGCGTGTTCCTGACCTGGAAACCGGAGCTGGGCTGGTACGCCGAGACCGGCCTGACCTTCGTCGGCCAGCGCTACGCCGACACGAAGAACAGCATCGTCCTGCCCGGCTACGGCACCTGGGATGCCCTGGCCGGCTACCGGACCAAGGACTGGGACCTGCGTGCGGCGCTGAGCAACATCACCGACAAGACCTACTACGCCTCGGGCACCAGTGCCGCACAGATCCAGTTCGGCGATCCGCGCAGCCTGGTGGTGACCGGGACCTACAGCTTCTGACGGCATACTCGCCTGCGCTGTACCTGTAGGAGCGCGGCTTGCCCGCGAAAGGACCGCGTCAGCGGTCCCATTTTCCTATCGCCTGGGTGGGACCGCTGACGCGGTCCTTTCGCGGGCAAGCCGCGCTCCTACGGGGGTCATGTGCAAACCCAACGAAAAAGGGCGCCACCGTACTCGGTGGCGCCCTTCTTTCATTTCAACCGCGGTCCTTTCAGCCCTGCCAGATCCCCGCCAGAGCCTCGAGCTCCGCTTCGGTGATCAGCCCTGCCGGATAACGCTCCGCCAGCAGACGCCGTGGATCGGTCTTCCTGACCCGGATTGGTCCATTGTTCTTCAACCACTGCGCCAGCACGCGCAACGCTTCATGGCTCATGACTGTCGGGTGCGAAGCCAACTCACGTGCAGCATTCATTTCACACGTACTCCCCCAGAAGCGTGAGCTGACCAAATTACTCAGGATTTGTGACAGAACCGTGGGCAACACGGTCTACCCATCCTTTCGCTAACCAACGAGTTAATACAAAAGCTGTGCCACGCGGGGGAGCCGACTGTCGTCCGGGCAAAAAAAAGCCCGTCGCGGGACGGGCTGTTTTTTCACTGGCCGATCAACGTTTTACCGCTGCCGGCTGTTGCTGGGTCAGGCAGTGGATGTTGCCGCCACCGAGCAGCAGCTCGCGACCCGGCACCATGACGACCTGATGGTCCGGGAACAGCCGCGCGAGGATCGCTCTGGCTTCGGCATCAGCGGGGTCGTCGAAGCTCGGCGCGATGATGCCGCCGTTGACGATGAGGAAGTTCACATAGGAGCCGGCCAGGCGCACCGACGGGTTGCGCTCCTGGCTGCCGGCGACCAGATCGACGCCGTCGCACTCCTCCTGGGTGGCGTACAACGGACCCGGAATCGGCATCTTGTGCACCACGAACGAACGTCCCTTGGCGTCGCGCTGGCTTTCCAGCACCGCCAGGGCAGCACGGCAGCGGCTGTAGTTGGGGTCCTTGGAATCATCGGTCCAGGCCAGTAACACTTCGCCCGGGCTGACGTAACAGCAGAAGTTGTCGACGTGGCCATCGGTTTCGTCGTTGTACAGGCCATCCGGCAGCCAGACGATGGTGTCGACGGCCAGGTTCTCGCGCAGGATCTCTTCGATCTGCTCGCGGTTCAGGTGCGGGTTGCGGTTGGCATTGAGCAGGCATTCCTCGGTGGTGATCAGGGTGCCTTCGCCATCGACGTGGATCGAACCGCCTTCGAGGACGAAGCCCTCGGTGACGTAGCGCGCGGTGCGCTCCAGGCCCATGATCTTGCCGGCCACCTGCTCGTCGCGGTTCCACGGCGCGTACAGGCCGCCGTTGAAACCGCCCCAGGCGTTGAAGCCCCAGTCGACGCCGCGCACTTCGCCCTTGTCGTCGATGACGAAGGTCGGGCCGGTATCACGCACCCAGGCATCGTCGTTGCCAAGCTCGACCACGCGGATGTTCGGCTCGTCGGCCAGGCGCGATACGGCGTTCTCGTACTGGGCGGCGGACACCCCGACGGTCACCGGCTGGAAACGGGCGATGGCCCGGGCCACGGCGCTGTGCGCAGCCTGCGCCGGCTTGCCGCCCAGGCGCCAGTTGTCCGGACGCTCCGGCCAGATCATCCAGATCTGGGTCTGCGGCGCCCATTCGGCGGGCATGTGGAAGCCATCGGCACGGGGAGTAGTGGTCAAAGTCTTCATGGTCGAACCTTGGTTGTGCCCGGCACGGGGCGGTGGTTGTACAGAATGTGATCGCTATGGCGGACTTTATAGCCGATAAATATCTGCTTTAAAAGCGACACTTCACTTTATCCAGCAACAAAAAAGCCGGTTAAACCGATAAGAATCGATCTAACCGGCTGCGACTCTCGGCCTACAGGTCTTCCGACAACACCTGGGCGATGCTGTCGACGAAGAAATCGACGCTGGCCCGGGTGGTGCACATCGGTGGCTTGATCTTGAGGATGTTCAGGTAGTCGCCGGTGGGTTGCATGAAGATGCCCAGGTCACGCAGGCGGTTGCACAGGATCATGGTTTCCTCGGTGGCCGGCTCCAGGCTCTGCGGATCGCGGACCAGCTCCAGGCCCAGGTAGAAGCCCGAGCCATGCACCGCCCCCGCCAGCGGATATTCATCGACCAGTTGCTGCAGGCGCGCCTTGAAGTAGCCGCCGACCTCGCGGGCGTTCTCCCACAGGCCCTCCTCGGCCATCACGTCGAGCACCGCCATGCCGATCCGGCAGCTCACCGGACTGCCGCCGGCGGAGGAGAAGAAATAGCCCTCGGCTTCCAGCGCCTCGGCGATCTCGCGACGGGTGATCACCGCGCCCAGGGGATGGCCGTTGCCCATGCCCTTGGCCATGGTGATGATGTCCGGCACCACGCCCTGCTCCTCGAAGCCCCAGAAGTGCTCGCCCATGCGCCCGTAGCCGACCTGCACCTCGTCGGCGATGCACACGCCGCCGCGTTCGCGCACACGGCTGTAGACCTGCTCCAGATAGCCGGGCGGCAACGGGATACCCCCGGCATTGCCGTACACCGGCTCGCAGATGAAGCCGGCCAGCTGACGGCCACTGGCGTCCACCTCGGCCAGGGTGGCGTCGACGTCCTTCACGTAGTCGGCGGTGCTGGCGCTGCCGCGGTATTTGCCGCGGTAGGTGTTCGGCGCGGTCACCGGATGCACCCATTGCGGACGGGTGGTCAGGGCCTGCGGGTTGTCGGCGATGGAGGTGGAGATCGCATCGGTGGCCACCGACCAGCCGTGATACGCCTCCAGCACGCTGAGCATCTCGCGACCGCCGCTGGCGGCCCAGGCCAGGCGGATCGCCAGGTCGTTGGCCTCGGTGCCGCTGTTGACCAGGAAGACCCGGTCCATGCCCTTGGGCGCCAGGGCCAGCAGGCGCTCGGAGAATTCGGCGATGGCCGCGTAGTGGAAACGCGAGTTGGTATTGAGCAGCGACCACTGCCTGGCCGCCTCGCTGACCATGCGCGGATGACCGTGACCAAGCACCGCGACGTTGTTGAGCATGTCCAGGTAGGAGCGGCCCTGCAGGTCGATCAGGTAGTTGCGCCAGCCGCGTTCGATCTGCGGCGGCTGCTGGTAGTAGTGCTTCTGCGAGCGGGCGAAGCTGGCATCGCGACGCTCCAGCAGGGCCCGGGCATCGCTCGGCGGCGCAGCGTCGCAGTCGAAGCCGAGCAGCGCCGCCGGCGATGGCGACACCACCTGCCAGGCGGCGGCGCGGGAAGGCACGACAAAGGCGGGCGGGCGCAGGCCGGCAACCCGGCACAACTGCACGGTGACATTGCTGCCGCCATGCCCGAGCAACTGCCCTGCCTCGATCGCCTGGCCGTCGGCCAGGTCGCCGCCATGGCCCCAGAGCCACAGGCCGATCTGCTCGCCCTGCAGGCAGCCGCTGTTCGGTCCGTCCACCTGCCAGGTCCCGGCGAACGGCGCGCGCAGTTCGCTGCCCGGCGCCAGGTGCAGTTCGACCTGCAGGGCGAAGGTTTCCGGCTCCCGCGGGTTGTCGATATGCGTGCGCGACAGGCGGTACTGGCCGTACAGCGACGATGCCGGCGCGGCATGCTGCAGCAGCAGTTGCTGGTCGATGCCAGGCGCCTCCCAGTTGCCGGCGCTGAAATGCTCGCTGAGCACGCCGAGGTCGACCCGGGTCACCGCCTGGCCACCCAGGGCCGGCAGCAGCGGAGCGCAACCGGTCAGATCCAGCGGCGCCGGAGTCAGGCCGGCGGACTGGAGGATCGCCGCTTCCATCAGGGCGAACGGCACGTTGTCGGCGACCTCGAAAAGCTCCCACTCATGAGCCAGGTTTTCACTGACATAGGCGTTGTCCGGGTCGATGCTCAGTTGCTGCTCGCTGCTCAGCACCAGCACCGCGGCCCGGGCCACGATCAGCGGCCACAGGGCCTTGAGTTCGGCTTCGCTAAGCGGGTTGATGGCGTGGTAGGCGGACACCGCCGGGAGGATGCGCAGCGGATCGCCTTCGGCATGGTGCAGCAGCGCGGCGCAGGTCACCGACAGGTCGGCGATGCGCCAGGTGTGCAGCAGGTCGCCGAAGTCGATCACGCCCTGCAACTGCCACTGGCGCTCGGCGTCGCGCTGCCAGACCGCGTTGTCATCGGTGATATCGAGGTGCACCGCCTGCATCGGCAGGTGCTCCCGGAGCCCCGCCAGGGCCTGTTGCGCCTGGGCCGCGGCGGCCTCCACGCGCACCTTGCGCGGGCCGTCGGCGAGCACCGGCAACAGGTGGGCGATCAGCGCCTGGGCGTGCTGCGGGTCCCATTGCAGGGTGCGGGTCAGCCCCGGATGCGCGAAGTCGACCAGCGCCTGGTCGACCCGGGCGCACAGCGCGCCCAGTTCGGCGATCAGGCGCGCGTCCATATGCTTGAGGCGGGTCAGGGTCTGGCCGTCGATGTAGTCCAGCACCCGCGCGCGCACGGCCTGGCCGTCGATGTCCAGGGCCAGCAACTGCTCGCCGCCGAGGGCCGTGCGCACCGCCGGCACCGCCACCCCGCGCTCGCGCAGATAACCGAGGGCCGCGTGCTGCGCCTCCAGCTCCACGGCCGAATAGGCACCATGGCAGACCTTCAGCACATAGCGGCCCTGATCGCTGTCGACGCGGAAATTCAGGTCCTGCTGGCTGCCCAGCGCCTGCAAGCCCCCGTCCAGGCCGTAATGCTGGTTGAGCAGGGCCCGCGCCTGTCGTTCGCTGAGGGTCGGGCACGGTTGGCTGGCGCGGTGGATCAGGGTGCTGAGGGGCATCATCGGGACCTCGGTTTTTTTGCGGTTATATCGCCATTTGCTCTGCCATTACGCAAGGGCAGTGGTTAAAATTCCGCACAATTTTTCCAGGTTTCGTTGAGTAAAACAGGACATGCCGGGCTATCCGGCGCAATCTGCTTGCACCACTGCGCGCCTGCACACAAGCTATGGTCCCTTTGCTCAATGTCAGTTATGCGAGATAGGCAACCCGACATGCGAATCCTCATCACAGGCGGAGCCGGCTTCATCGGCTCCGCGCTGGTGCGCCACCTGATCGACCACACCGACCACGACGTCCTCAACCTCGACAAGTTGACCTATGCGGGCAACCTGGAGTCGTTGCACAGCATCGCGACCAACACCCGCTACGAATTCGTCCAGGCCGACATCGTCGACCAGGCCACGGTCAGCGCGGTACTCGAGCGCTTCCAGCCCCACGCGATCATGCACCTCGCGGCGGAGTCCCATGTCGACCGTTCCATCGATGGCCCGTCGGACTTCATCCAGACCAACATCGTCGGGACCTACAGCCTGCTGGAGGCCGCCCGCGGCTACTGGTCGAAACTGCCGGCCGGCGAGCGCGAAGCCTTCCGCTTCCACCACATCTCCACCGACGAGGTGTATGGCGACCTGCACGGCGTCGACGACCTCTTCACCGAGACCACCCCCTACGCGCCAAGTTCGCCGTATTCGGCGAGCAAGGCCGCGTCCGACCACCTGGTCCGTGCCTGGCACCGTACCTACGGCCTGCCGGTGCTGCTGACCAACTGCTCGAACAACTACGGGCCGTTCCACTTCCCGGAAAAACTCATTCCGCTGGTGATCCTCAACGCCCTGGCAGGCAAGCCGCTGCCGGTCTACGGCAACGGCCTGCAGGTGCGCGACTGGCTGTTCGTCGAAGACCATGCCCGCGCCCTGCTCAAGGTGGTGAGCGACGGTGTGGTCGGCGAGACCTACAACATCGGTGGCCACAACGAGCAGAAGAACATCGACGTGGTGCGCGGCATCTGCGCCCTGCTCGAGGAACTGGCTCCCCAGCATCCGGCGGGCGTGACCCACTATGCCGACCTGATCACCTACGTCCAGGACCGTCCCGGCCATGACCAGCGCTACGCCATCGACGCCGGCAAGATCGAGCGCGAGCTGGGCTGGGTGCCGGTGGAAACCTTCGCCAGCGGCCTGCGCAAGACGGTGCAGTGGTACCTGGACAATCTCGAATGGTGCCGCCACGTCCAGGACGGCAGCTACCAGGGACAACGCCTGGGAACTTCCGACTTCAAGGATCTGATTGCATGACCAAAGGTATCGTCCTCGCGGGCGGCTCCGGCACCCGCCTGCACCCCATCACCCTCGGCGTCTCCAAGCAGCTGCTGCCGATCTACGACAAACCGATGATCTATTACCCGATCTCGGTGCTGATGCTCGCCGGCATTCGCGAAATCCTGCTGATCTCCACCCCGCAGGACCTGCCGCAGTATCGCCAGCTGCTCGGTGACGGCAGCCAGTTCGGCATCAGCATCAGCTATGCCGAGCAGCCGACGCCCGACGGCCTGGCCCAGGCCTTCCTGATCGGCGAGGAATTCATCGGCGACGACTCGGTATGCCTGGTCCTGGGCGACAACATCTTCCACGGCCAGGGCTTCACCGCGCAGTTGCTGCGGGCCGCCTCGCACAGCCACGGCGCCACGGTGTTCGGCTACTGGGTCAAGGGCCCCGAGCGCTTCGGCGTGGTCGAGTACGACAGTGACGGCCGCGTGCTGTCGATCGAGGAAAAGCCGGCGGTACCGAAATCCAACTACGCGGTCACCGGGCTGTATTTCTACGACAACGATGTGATCGAGATCGCCCGTTCGGTGAAACCCTCGGCCCGTGGCGAGCTGGAAATCACCGACGTCAACAATGCCTACCTCAAGCGTGGCGACCTGCGGGTCGAACGCTTCGGCCGCGGCTTCGCCTGGCTCGACACCGGTACCCACGACAGCCTGCTGGAAGCGTCGCAGTACGTGCAGACCATCGAGCATCGCCAGGGCCTGAAGGTCGCCTGCCTGGAAGAGATCGCCTTCCAGCAGGGCTGGATCGACGAAGCGCAACTCACCGCCCGGGCCGCGGCCCTGAGCAAGACCGGCTACGGTCAGTACCTGCTTGGATTGATGAGCAAATGAAGGTAATTGCCAGCACACTGCCCGAGGTCCTGATCCTGGAACCCCGGGTGTTCGGGGATGCCCGCGGCTTTTTCTACGAAAGCTTCAACGCCCGCGTCTTCGCCGAGCAGACCGGGGTGAATGCACAGTTCGTCCAGGACAACCACTCGCGCTCGCAGAAAGGCGTGCTGCGCGGTCTGCACTACCAGATCGAAAATGCCCAGGGCAAGCTGGTCCGGGTCGTGGCCGGCGAAGTCCTGGATGTCGCCGTTGACCTGCGCCGGAGCTCGCCGAACTTCGGACGCTGGACCAGCGTGCGCCTGTCCGCCGAGAACAACCGCCAGCTGTGGGTTCCGCCGGGCTTCGGCCACGGCTTCGTGGTCCTCAGCGACTACGCGGAATTCCTCTACAAGACCACCGACTACTACAACCCGGCCGCCGAGCGCTGCGTGCGCTGGGACGACCCGGACCTGGCCATCGACTGGCAGCTCGACGGCCAGCCGCTGCTCTCGGCCAAGGACCAGAACGGCAAACGGCTGAGCGAGGCGGACCTGTTCCCATGAAGATCCTCGTGAGCGGCCGCAACGGCCAGGTCGCCCAGGCCCTGCAGCAGGCCCTGGGCGACCTCGGCGAACTGCACCTGCTGGGCCGCGACCAGCTCGACCTGGCCCACCCCGAACGCATCGCCGATCAGGTCCGCGCCCTCGCCCCCGACCTGATCATCAACGCCGCCGCGCACACCGCGGTGGACCAGGCCGAAAGCGAGCCGGAGCTGGCCTTCGCCATCAATGCCCGGGCGCCCGGAGTCTTCGCCGAAGAAGCCGCGCGCCTGGGCGTTCCGCTGATCCATTACTCCACCGACTACGTCTTCGACGGTGCAAAGGCCACGCCCTACCGCGAAGACGATGCGACCAATCCACTGGGCGTCTACGGCCAGAGCAAGCTGGCCGGCGAACAGGCGATCACCGCGGTGGGCGGCCAGCACCTGATCCTGCGCACCAGCTGGGTGTACTCGCAGCACGGCCGCAACTTCCTCCTGACCATGCAGCGCCTGCTGCAGGAAAAGCCGGAACTGCGCGTGGTCGCCGACCAGATCGGCGCGCCGACCTGGGCCGGCACCATCGCCGCCAGCACCCGCCGCCTGATCGAGCGCTGGCAGTCCGGCCAGGCCGGCGCCTGGGGCACCTACCACCTGACCGCGCAAGGCGAAACCTCCTGGTTCGGCTTCGCCCAGGCCATCGGCGAACAGCTCAAGGCGCGTGGCAAGCCCTGCGCCCGACTGCTGCCGATCCCGTCCAGCGAATACCCGACCCCGGCGCGCCGACCGTTGAACTCGCGCCTCGACTGCAGCCGCCTGCAGCGCGAATGGCAGGTCAGCCAGCCGGACTGGCATCAGGCACTGATCGACTGCCTGAAGTAGCGCATAATGCGCCAGACCCTTCTGGCGCATTTTTTCGCGATGACCATGACCCCCAGCCTTCCCCGCCGCCCCCGCTGGCGCAGCCTCGCCCTGTTGGCCCTGTGCCTGGCGCCGCTGCTGTGGCCGCTCAAGCACCTCGCCGAACACTACTACCAGGAAGAACTGGCCAACCAGAACCGCCAGACCCTCGACCTCTACGTCGCCAACCTGCTCGGCACCCTGCACCGCTACGAAGCCCTGCCGCAGATCCTCGGCGACCTGCCGACCCTGCGCGCCGTGCTCGCCGACCCGCTGCGCCTGGAACACCAGACCAACGCCAACCGGCGCCTCAAGGACATCAGCGCGCAGACCGGCGCCGAAGTCATCTACCTGATGGACGCCAAGGGCAATACCCTGGCCGCCTCCAACTGGGACAAGAAAGACAGCTTCATCGGTCGCAACTTCTCCTTCCGCCCGTACTTCAGCGACGCCATCGCCGGGCGCCTGGGCCGCTTCTTCGGCCAGGGCACCACCTCGGCCAAGCGCGGCTACTTCTTCGGCGCGCCGGTGTGGGACAACGGCACGGTGATCGGCGTGCTGGTGGTCAAGGTCGATCTCGACCACACCGAAACCCTCTGGGGCAAGAGCCCGGAACAACTGCTGCTGACCGACAGCAACGGCGTGGTGGTGCTGACCTCGCGCCAGGACTGGCGTTTCCGCGCCACCCGCCCGCTGAGCGCGGAAGAACGCCAGGCGATCACCGCGATCCAGCCCTACCCGACCCAGGAACCGCGGCCGCTCAACCTCAACCGCCAGGCCTGGCTGGTGCAGACCCGCTCGATTCCGGAGACCGGCTGGGAAGTGAATATCCTCGCCCCGCGGGTGCTGGTGGATCGCTCGGTCAGCACGGTGATGGCAGTGGGCGGCGCCACCCTGCTGGTGGTGATGCTGCTGGTCGGCCTGGTGATGCAGCGGCGGCGTCACTACATGGACCGCATCGACTTCGAGGCCCGCGCCCGCCACGACTCGGAAAAGCGCGTGGCCGAGCGCACCGCCGACCTCGAAGGCCTCAACAGCCGCCTGAAAACCGAAGTGCTGGAACGCGAACAGGCCCAGCAGGAAGCCGCCCGCGCCCAGGACGAACTGGTCCAGGCCGGCAAGCTGTCGGTGCTCGGCACCATGTCGGCGAGCATCAGCCACGAACTCAACCAGCCGCTGGCGGCGATCCGCAGCTACGCAGAAAACGCCGAGGTACTGCTCGATCACCAGCGCATCGACGACGTCCGCGGCAACCTCAAGCTGATCAACGAACTGACCGGGCGCATGGCCTCGATCATCGCCCACTTGCGCGCCTTCGCCCGCCGCGACCGCCACGCCCCGGAGAGCGTGGCCCTGCAGCCGGCGCTGGATGACGCCCTGGCCCTGCTGGCCAAGCGGCGCCGGGCCATGGCCGTGGAGCTGGTGCGCGACCTGCCGGAAGCCACGCTGTGGGTCCAGGCCGGGGAAACCCGTCTGCGCCAGGTGCTCGGCAACCTGCTGGCCAACGCCCTCGACGCCCTGACCGAAAAGGCCAACCCGCGCAAACTGTGGATAAGTGCCGAGCGCCGCGAGGATTGCGTCTACCTGACGATCCGCGACAACGGCCCCGGCTTCACCAGCCAGGCCCTGGCCCGCGCCCGCGAACCCTTCTTCACCACCAAGACCCGCACCCAGGGCCTTGGCCTGGGCCTGGCGATCTGTGACACGCTGATGCGCGCCCTGGGCGGCGAGCTGCTGCTGGCCAACCACCCGGAAGGCGGCGCACTGCTGACCCTGCAACTGCGCGTGGCCAAGCCCGGCGCCAATCTTCAGACTTCGGAGGACCTCTCGGCATGAGTGCAGAGCCCCTGATCGACAGCCGCACCCAGGTGATCCTGGTCGACGACGACCCGCACCTGCGCCAGGCCCTCAGCCAGACCCTCGACCTCGCCGGCCTGCGCGTGCTGCCGCTGAGCGACGCCCAGGGCCTGGCCCGGCGCATCGAGGCCGACTGGCCCGGGGTGGTGGTCAGCGATATCCGCATGCCCGGCATCGACGGCCTGCAACTGCTGGAACAACTGCACGGCCAGGACGCGGAACTGCCGGTGCTGCTGATCACCGGTCACGGCGACGTGCCGCTGGCAGTGCAGGCGATGCGCGCCGGAGCCTATGACTTCCTGGAAAAACCCTTCGCCAGCGATGCCCTGCTCGACAGCGTGCGCCGCGCCCTGGCCCTGCGCCGCCTGGTGCTGGATAACCGCAGCCTGCGCCTGGCGCTGAGCGATCGCCAGGAATTGAGCGGGCGCCTGGTCGGCCAATCGCCGGCGATCCAGCGTCTGCGCGAACAGATCGGCGCCCTCGCCGCGACCCGCGCCGACGTCCTGATCCTCGGCGAGACCGGCGCCGGCAAGGAAGTGGTGGCGCGCGCCCTGCACGACCTGTCGGGGCGCCGCGACGGCCCGTTCGTGGCGATCAACGCCGGCGCCCTGGCCGAGTCGGTGGTGGAAAGCGAGCTGTTCGGCCACGAACCCGGCGCCTTCACCGGCGCGCAGAAGCGCCGTATCGGCAAGTTCGAATTCGCCAACGGCGGCACGCTGTTCCTCGACGAGATCGAGAGCATGAGCCTGGACGTCCAGGTCAAGCTGCTGCGCATGCTCCAGGAGCGGGTACTGGAGCGCCTCGGCGGCAACCAGCAGATCCCCTTGGATATCCGCGTGATCGCCGCGACCAAGGAAGACCTGCGCCAGGCCGCCGACCAGGGCCGCTTCCGCGCCGACCTGTATTACCGCCTGAATGTCGCGCCGCTGCGCATCCCGCCGCTGCGCGAACGGGGCGACGACATTCTCGTGCTGTTCCAGCACTTCGCCGATGCCGCCAGCGAGCGCCACGGCCTGCCCGCGCACGCATTGCAGCCGGCGCAGCGCGCCATGCTGCTGCGCCACGCCTGGCCGGGCAACGTGCGCGAACTGCAGAACGCCGCCGAACGCTTCGCCCTCGGCCTGGAGCTGGCCCTGGATGGCCAGGTGGACAGCCCCAGCGCGGCGCAGGAGCTGCCGCCGGCCCACGGCAACCTCAGCGAGCAGGTCGAACATTTCGAGCGTTCGCTGATCGCCGCCGAACTGGCCCGCCCGCACGGCTCCATGCGCAGCCTCGCCGAAGCCCTCGGCATTCCGCGCAAGACCCTGCACGACAAGCTGCGCAAGCACGGCCTGAGCTTCGCCGACAGCAACGCCAGCGCCACCGATGACCTGGAGGAAAGCCGTTGATGAGCAGTGCCAGCCACTACCTGGAAAGCGTTCTGCATCGGGACATCCCGCTGACGCACGAGATGGGCATGCAGGTGCTCGACTGGCAGGCGCAACGCCTGCGCCTGCGCCTGCCGCTGGCACCCAACGTCAACCACAAGAGCACCATGTTCGGCGGCAGCCTGTACTGCGGCGCGGTCCTGGCCGGCTGGGGCTGGCTGCACCTGCGCCTGCGCGAGGCCGGCATCGACGACGGGCATATCGTCATCCAGGAAGGCGCGATCAGTTATCCGCTGCCGGTCACCGGCGCGGCCATCGCCGTGTGCGAGGCGCCGGAGGAGAAAGTCTGGAAGCGTTTCGTCAGCACCTACCAGCGCCATGGCCGCGCACGCCTGAGCCTGCATACGCGGATCTTCAACGAAGACGCCGAGGCGCCCGCCGTCGAGTTCGACGGGCAGTACGTCCTACATCGCTGAGGCAAGGGCCAGCAGCTTGCCGCGCCACGGGGCGGCGGCAGGCAGGCCGAGGAAGAACGGATTGAGCAGGGACTCACGCGGCGGATAGGCGAACACCTCGCCATCCAGCCCGAGGACTTCGCCGCCCGCCCCTTCCAGCACGCCCTGGGCCGCCGCGGTATCCCACTGCGAGGTCGGCGCCAGGCGCGGATAGCAATCGGCGGCGCCCTCGGCGAGCAGGCAGAACTTCAGCGAACTGCCGATATTGGCCAGTTGCAGCTCACCCAGCGCCTCCCCGAGCCCCGCCAGCAGGCGCTCCTGCTGCGGGCTGGAATGCCGGCGGCTGGCGACCACGGTGAACGACTCCCCAGCCGGCGGCGCCAGGCGCACACGGATCGGCTCGACGCTGCCGTCGGCCTCGGCACGCCAGGCGCCGATACCCTGCCCGCCGTAGTAGCAGCGACCGTTGACCGGCATCGCCACCACGCCGAAGACCACCCGGCCCTGCTCGACCAGGGCGATGTTCACGGTGAACTCGTCGGTACCGGCGATGAATTCCTTGGTCCCGTCCAGCGGGTCCACCAGCCACCAGCGCTGCCAGGCCTGGCGCTGCTGCAGGGGGATCTCGCAGTCTTCCTCGGACAGCACCGGGATCTCGGGCGCCAGGGCCTTCAGGCCGTCGGCGATGACCCTGTGCGCGGCGAGGTCGGCGGCGGTGACCGGCGAGGCATCGGCCTTGGCCAGCACCTCGACGTCGGCGCGCCAGAACGGCAGGATCGCCGCGCCGGCGTGACGGGCCAACGCCACCACGTGAGGGATCAGGTCGACGTCGTTCATACCGGGAACACTCCACGCTGGGTCAGCAGGTCGCGCACCAGGTACAGCGCCGCCAGCGCCCGCCCTTCGGAGAACTGCGGGTGCTGGGCCAGGGCCGACAGCTCGCGCAGGCTGACGCGATCGACGCGCATCGGCTCCGGCTCGTCGCCTGGCAGGTGTTCTTCATACAGGTCGGTGGCCAGCACCACCTGGATCTTCTGGCTCATGTAGCCCGGCGACAGCGACAGCTCGGTGATGTGCTCCAGCTGGTTGGCGCCGAAGCCGGCCTCCTCCTTCAACTCGCGGTTGGCCGCCGCCAGCACGTCTTCGCCCGGCTCGATCAGGCCCTTGGGCAGGGACAGCTCGTACTCGTCGGTGCCACCGCAGTATTCCTCGACCAGCACGGCATGCTCGCTGTCGAGCATCGCCACGATCATCACCGCGCCGTAACCGTTGCCGCGCCCGACCAGGCGTTCGTAGGTGCGCTCGACGCCGTTGGAAAAGCGCAGCTGCACGGCTTCGACACGGAACAGGCGGCTGCTGGCGACGATTTCGCTGGAAAGGACGGTGGGTTTCTGGCGCATGAGGGGGCGGCTCCTTGGCGGTAACGGGGTACTATACCGCCCACGACAGCCTGACCGAACGAGAATCTTGCACATGCCTGCCCTTGCCTGGCGCGACATCGATACCGTCCTGCTGGACATGGACGGCACCCTGCTCGACCTGCACTACGACAACCACTTCTGGCTCGAACACCTGCCGCAGCGCTACGCCGAACACCACGGCATCAGCCGGGCCATGGCCGAGCTGGAACTGCAGCCGCTGTTCGAACGCAACGCCGGCTCGCTGAACTGGTACTGCCTGGACTTCTGGAGCGCCGAGCTGCAGCTGCCGGTGCGCGAACTGAAGCTGGAAACCGCCAACCTGATCGCCCTGCGCCCGGACGCCGACACCTTTCTCGCCGCCGTGCGCGCCGCCGGCAAGCGGGTGATCCTGATCACCAACGCACACCGTGATTCGCTGTCGCTGAAGCTGGAGCGGGTGGCCCTGGCGCCGTATTTCGAGCGGATGATCAGTTCCCACGACTACGGCTTTCCCAAGGAGAACCCGCAGTTCTGGAGCGCGTTGCAGGCCGATACCGGCTTCGACCCGGCGCGCAGCCTGTTCATCGACGATACCCTGGCGATCCTGCGCAGTGCCCGCACCTTCGGCGTCGCCCACCTGCTGGCGGTGCGCCAGCCGGACAGCCGCAAGCCTGCGCGCGATACCGAGGAATTCGCGGCGCAGGAAGACTACCGGGTGCTTCTTGAAGGACTGAACGCAAAACTCCCGTAGGAGCGTGGCTTGCCCGCGAAGGACCGCGCTAGCGGTCCCTGATCACGGTGAGGTCCGGGACCGCGTTGCGGTCCTTCGCGGGCAAGCCACGCTCCTACGGAATCCGCAGCGACTGCCCCGGATAGATCTTGTCCGGATGGCTCAGCATCGGTTTGTTCGCTTCGAAGATCTTGTTGTACAGGTTGGCGTTGCCATAGACCGCCAACGAGATGGCGCTGAGGGTATCGCCCTGCTTCACCACCACGAACTGCGCCGCGGCGGCGATCGGCCCGGTCACGACGATCTGGTCGTCCACCGAGGCCACGCCGGCGATATTGCCCAGGGCCAGGAGAATCTTCTCCTTCTCTTCCTGACTGCCCACCTCGCCCGTCACCGTGACCGTGTCGCCATTGACCGTGGTCTGGATATTGGGGTTGCCCAAGCCCACCTTCGCCACGTGATCCTTGAGCTGTTCGCCGGCATTGGCATTGCCCGGCGTCAGCAGATCGATGAGTTTTTCTCCTGCTTCTTTCACGAAACTGAACAGACTCATGTCGCTCTCCCTTTCAAAGGAATCTCGGAGCCCAAAGTCTAGGACAGGTTAGAATGCCCCGCCCGCCAGCCCCGAGACGACGATGGACATCAAACAGCTGAAATTCCTCATCGCCCTGGACGAAACCCGCCACTTCGGCCAGGCCGCCGCGCTGTGCCACGTGACCCAGCCGACCCTGTCGATGCGCCTGCGCAACCTGGAGCGCGAGCTGGGGCTGGAGCTGGTCAACCGCGGCCAGCGCTTCGAAGGCTTCACCGCCCAGGGCGAGCGGGTGCTGGCCTGGGCCCGCGCGGTCCTCGCCGCCTACGACGGCCTGCAGGCCGAGGCCGCCGCCTGTCGCGGGCACCTGGCCGGGACCCTGCGCCTGGGCATGGTGCCGCTGTCCAGCTTCGATCCGCTGCCGCTGCTGCAACGCCTGCACCGCCAGCACCCGGACCTGGCCTTCGAGCTCAGCGCACTCAGCTCCGAGCAGATCCTCGAACAGCTCACCAGCAACCGCCTCGACCTCGGCCTGTCCTACCTCGAACGCCTCGATCAGGAGCGCTTCGAAGCCCTGCCCCTGGGCGAATCGCGCATGGGCCTGCTGTACGACCCGGCGCACTTTCATTTCGCCGACGCCCCGCTGCACTGGCAAGCCCTGGCCGAACTGCCGCTGGGCCTGCTCACCGCCGGCATGCACTTTCGCCAGTCGGTGGACCACAACTTCCACAGCCGCGGCCTCGTCCCGCGCCTGCTGCTGCAGACCGATGCCGTCCATCAGTTGGTCCAGGCGGTGCATGGCGGCCTGTGCTGCGCGGTGATGCCGCTGGGCAGCGGCCTCGAGGCGGTCACCGGCGGGCTGCGCCTGCACCCCATCGAACAGGCCAGCACCCTGGCCCCGCTGGGTCTGATCATGCGCCGTACCGCGCCGCGTTCGGCACTGGCCGAAGCCTGCCTGGCCGAGTACCGGAAACTGCTCGACGAAGCATGATCGACGGGGTCTATCAAGACATCGGTACAAGCGATTAGACGATACCCGAGCACAGGCCTAGGCTAAGGACTGATCAGCCCCTCGGGTACCCCTAAATGAGCAGCAAACCACCGGTTTGCGCGGCTTCCACGACCCTGGAAGCCCCTGCCGCCAGCGTGCGATACGAGTACAGCCAGCTAGAAGATTGCGCCCCCGCCAGCGCCGACCTCGCCGAGGAAGTGGCCCTGGCCATCGCCTACAACGGCATCAGCCAGGCGGTGATGCTGGTCAGTCCCACCGACCTCGACGACTTCGTGGTCGGCTTCAGCATTGGCAGCGGCATCGTCGACAGCGCCGACGACCTCTACGACATCAAGCTGGCCGGCAGCGGTTCGGCCCTGCACGCCCAGGTGGAAATCGCCAGCCGGGCGTTCTGGAACCTCAAGACCCAGCGTCGCCAGCTGGCCGGCACCAGCGGTTGCGGGCTGTGCGGCGTCGAAGCCGTGGAGCAGGCCCTGCCCGAGCTCAAGGTACTGCCCGGCGCGCCCTTGCCGCCCGCCGCATGGCTGGCCGGCCTGCGCCAGCGCATCAGCGCCTTCCAGCCCCTCGGCCAGCACTGCGGCGCGGTGCACGCGGCGCTGTTCATGGACGCGACCGGCGAACTGCTGCTCGGCCGTGAAGACATCGGCCGGCACAACGCCCTCGACAAGCTGATCGGCGCCCTGGTCCGCCAGCGCATCGACACCCGTGGCGGCCTGGCCATCGTCACCAGCCGCTGCAGCCTGGAACTGATCCAGAAAGTCCTGCGCGCCGGCATCCAGACCCTGGTCAGCCTGTCGTCGCCCACCGGCCTGGCCCTGCAGTGGGCCCGCCGGCACAACCTGAACCTCATCCACCTGCCGCAACACAGTGCGCCACGGGTCTACAGCCCGGCGCGGGAGAAGCGATCGTGAGCCTGCATCATCAAGCCGACCAGAAACCCGTTCCGCGCTACCAGCCCTACCACGGCGCCGCCGGCGGCTGGGGCGCACTGCGCAGCGTGGCGCAGGCGTGGATCGGCAGCGACAACGCCCTGAAGAACATCCGCGCCCTGCTCAAGACCAACCAGAACGGCGGCTTCGACTGCCCCGGCTGCGCCTGGGGCGACTCGCCGGAACACGGCATGGTCAAGTTCTGCGAGAACGGCGCCAAGGCGGTGAACTGGGAAGCGACCAAGCGCCGCGTCGACCCGGCCTTCTTCGCCCGGCACAGCGTCACCTCGCTGCTTGGCCAGAGCGACTACTGGCTCGAATACCAGGGCCGCCTGACCGAACCGATGGTCTACGACCCGGCCAGCGACCGCTACAAGCCGATCAGCTGGGACGAGGCCTTCGCCGTCATCGCCGGGCACCTCAAGGGCCTCTCCAGCCCTGATCAGGCCGAGTTCTACACCTCGGGCCGGGCCAGCAACGAGGCGGCCTACCTGTACCAGCTGTTCGTCCGCGCCTACGGCACCAACAACTTCCCGGACTGCTCGAACATGTGCCACGAGGCCAGCGGCGTGGCCCTCGGGCAGAGCGTCGGGGTCGGCAAGGGCACGGTGACCTTCGATGACTTCGAGCACGCCGACGCCCTGTTCGTCTGGGGCCAGAACCCCGGCACCAACCACCCGCGCATGCTCGAACCGCTGCGCGAAGCGGTGAAGCGCGGCGCCCAGGTGGTGTGCATCAACCCGCTGAAGGAACGTGGCCTGGAACGCTTCCAGCACCCGCAGCACCCGATCGAGATGCTGACCAACGGCGACCGCCCGACCAACACCGCGTTCTTCCGCCCGGCCCTCGGTGGCGACATGGCGATGATGCGCGGCATGGCCAAGTTCCTCCTGCAGTGGGAGCGCGAAGCCCAGGCCAACGGTAGCGAGCCGGTGTTCGACCACGCCTTCATCGCCGAGCACACCGCCACCGTCGACGAGTACCTGGCGGTGGTCGATGCCACCCCGTGGGCGCAGATCGAAGCGCAATCCGGCCTGCCCCGCGGCGAGATCGAACTGGCCGCGCAGATGTACGTGAAAGCGAAGAAAGTCATCATGTGCTGGGCCATGGGCATCACCCAGCACCGCCATTCGGTGCCGACCATCCAGGAAATCGCCAACCTCATGCTGCTGCGCGGCAACCTCGGCCAGCCGGGCGCCGGCCTGTGCCCGGTGCGAGGCCACAGCAACGTGCAGGGCGACCGCACCATGGGCATCAACGAGCGTCCGCCGGTGGCGCTGCTCGACTCGCTGGAGCGGCATTTCGGCTTCCCGGTGCCGCGCCACAACGGCCACAACACCGTCGAGGCGATCCACGCCATGCTCGAAGGCCGGGCCAAGGTGTTCATCGGTCTGGGCGGCAACTTCGCCCAGGCCACCCCGGACACCGAGCGTACCGCGCAGGCCCTGCGCAACTGCGAGCTGACCGTGCACATCAGCACCAAGCTCAACCGCAGCCACCTGGTCCATGGCAAGCAGGCGCTGATCCTGCCGTGCCTGGGCCGTACCGATATCGACCAGCAGGGCGAAGGCCCGCAGGCAGTGACCGTGGAAGACTCGTTCAGCATGGTCCACGCCTCCAACGGCCAGCTGAAACCGCTGTCGCGGCACATGCGTTCGGAGCCGGCGGTGATCGCCGGGATCGCCGCGGCGACCCTGGGCAAGCATCCGGTGGACTGGAACTGGCTGATCGCCGACTACGGGCGTATCCGCGACCTGATCATGCACACCATCCCGGGCTTCGAGCAGTTCAATGAACGGCTGCAGCATCCGGGGGGCTTCTACCTGGGCAACAGCGCCGGCCAGCGCATCTGGAAGACCGCCAGCGGCAAGGCCAACTTCAAGGCCAACCGCCTGCCCGACGACCTGCTCCACGAAGGCGTGCGCGCCAGCGGCCAGTTGCCGGACCTGATCATGCAGTCGATGCGCTCGCACGATCAGTACAACACCACCATCTACGGGCTGGATGACCGTTACCGCGGGGTGAAGGGGCAGCGCAACGTGCTGTTCGCCAACGAGGCGGACATCATCCGCCTGGGCTTCAACCCGGGGGACAAGGCCGACATCGTCTCGCTGTGGGGGGATGGCCTGGAGCGCCGGGTGAAGGGTTTCACCCTGCTGGCCTTCGATATCCCGGCGGGGCAGGCGGCGGCCTACTATCCGGAGGTGAACCCGCTGGTGCCTCTGGAGAGTGTCGGCGATGGCAGCCATACGCCGACGTCGAAGTTCGTGGCGATCCAGTTGAAGCCGGCTACCGCTGAAGCCCGAATCATCTAAAGGTCACAGAGAGCGGTGTGGGAGCGGATTCATCCGCGATTGGCTGCGAAGCGGCCATAAAACCTGAGTCCCGATTGTGTCAGACAAACTCGGGACTCAGGTTCTACGACGGCTGCGCCGCCGATCGAAGGTGCACCATTAGAAGGGCACATCCCCCAGGATCGTCGCCCGGTGCATCACCCGCCGCTGCGGCCGGTAATCATCCACCGCGTAATGCTGCGTCACCCGGTTGTCCCAGAACGCCACATCATTCTCCTGCCAGCGCCAGCGAATGGTGAATTCCGGCCGGGTCGCATGGGCGAACAGCAGCTTCAGGATCGCCTCGCTCTCCTGCTCGCTCAGCTCGTTGATCCGGGTGGTGAAACCATCACTGACGAACAACGACTTGCGCCCGCTCACCGGGTGCGTGCGAATCACCGGATGGGAAATCGGCGGGTTGGCCTTGCGCGCCGCTTCCCAGCGCGCCAGGTCTTCCGGGGTACTGCCGAAGCGCGCCAAGGGGAAGGACTTGGTGAAGTCGTGGGTCGCGGTGAGCCCCTCCAGCAACTGCTGCAACGGCGCCGACAACGCCTCGTAGGCCGCGATGCCGCTGGCCCACAGGGTGTCGCCGCCATACGCGGGAAGCTGCTTGGCCGCCAGCACCGCACCCAGCGCCGGGGTCGGCAGGAAGGTCACATCGGTGTGCCAGATGGCGTTGTCGCGCACGTCGGTGACGGCGGTATCCAGCACCAGCACCTGCGGGGTTTCCGGCACGTTGGGATAGATCGGATGGATATGCAGGTCGCCGAAGCGCGCGGCGAAATCGGCCTGCTGCCGCGGGGTGATCGCCTGCTCACGAAAGAACAGCACCTGGTGCGCGAGCAGGGCCTGCTCGATGGCATCGCGGGTGTCGGCGTCGAGCGCGCGGCTCAGGTCCACGCCACTGATTTGGGCACCGAGCGCGGGGCTCAGCGGGGTAATGATCAGGCTCATGTCTGTCTCACTAAATGAATGCGTTTCAGTGGCTCTGGCCGTGCCACGGCACCAGCTTGCGCTGCAGGGCACGCAGGCCCATTTCCAGGGCGAAGGCGATCAGGGCGATGACCAGGATGCCCAGCACCACCACATCGGTGACCAGGAACTGCGCCGCCGACTGGACCATGAAGCCGAGGCCGCTGGTGGCGGCGATCAGCTCGGCGGCGACCAGGGTCGACCAGCCCACGCCAAGGCCGATGCGCACACCGGTGAGGATGTCCGGCAAGGCACTGGGCAGGATCACATGGCGGATCAGCTGCACCCTGCTCGCCCCCAGCGACTGCGCGGCGCGCAGCTTGGCCGGGTCGACGGTGCGCACGCCGGTGGCGGTGGCGATGGCGATCGGGGCGAAGATCGCCAGGTAGATCAGCAGCACCTTGGACAGCTCGCCGATGCCGCACCAGATCACGATCAGCGGCAGGTAGGCCAGCGGCGGGATCGGCCGGTAGAACTCGATCAGCGGGTCGAGGATGCCGCGGGCGATGCGGTTGTGGCCGATGGCGATGCCGATCGGGATCGCGGTGAGGATCGCCGCGCCCAGGGCCAGGCCGATGCGGCCGAGGCTGGCACCGAGGTGCTGCCACAGGGTCGATTCCATGTAGCCCTGGGTCAGCAGCACCCAGGCCTTGCCCAGCACCGCTTCCGGCGAGGGCAGGAACAGCGGCTCGATCCACTCCGCCGCGGTCACCAGCCACCACAGGGCGAGCAGGCCGCCGAGGGTCAGGCCGCTGATCCAGCGGGTGCTCAGGCTACGGCGCACACGCGGTACGCCGACGCCGGGTTTTGCCGTTACCGGCAGGTCGAGGCTGCTCATGCGAACTCCTGCCGCCCGGCGGCGCTGCGTTGCGAAAAGACCCGCGCCAGCACGTGCTCGCGGGTTTCGATGAAACGGGGATCGGACTTGATCGAACGCGCCGACTCGCCGGCCGCGTAGCGCTGGCCGAAGTCCAGCTGCAGGCGCTCCACCACCCGCCCCGGATTGGGCGCGAGAAGGACCAGGTCGGTAGCGAGAAAGACTGCTTCCTCGATGTCGTGGGTGATCAGGAACACCGGTTTGGCGGTGCGCTGCCAGACCTGCAACAGCAACTCCTGCATCTGCTCGCGGGTGAAGGCATCGAGGGCGCCGAACGGCTCGTCCATCAGCAGCACCCGCGGATCGGCGGCCAGCGCCCGGGCCAGGCCGACGCGCTGTTTCTGTCCGCCGGAGAGTTGCCAGATACGCCGTTCGGCGAAATCGGCGAGGTCCACCAGGACCAGCATTTCCCGCGCCTTGCGCTCGCGCTGGGCCCGCGGCACGCCGGCCAGTTCGAGGCCGAAGGCGACGTTGGCCAGCACGTCCTGCCAGGGCAGCAGGGCATCGTCCTGGAACACCACGCCGCGCTCGGCGCCCGGCCCTTGCACCGGCACCCCGTCGAGGGTGATACGCCCGGCGCTGGGGCTGACGAAGCCGGCGATCAGGTTGAGCAGCGACGTCTTGCCGCTGCCGGAAGGGCCGAGGGCCACCAGCAATTGCTGCGGGCCCAGGCTCAGGGAGATGTCGGCGAGCACCGGGGTGGCGGCGCCGGGGTACTGTGCGCTGATGCGCTCCAGCTGTAGCAGGGCCATGACGACTCCGGGACTCAGTTGGTGATGAATTTCGCGCTGACGTACGGCGAGTAGTCCGGCAGCACCGCCTCGACCTTGCCCTGCTCCTTGAGGAACTTCGCGGTCTCGGTGATCGCCTGGGTGGTCGGCGCGCCGAGGGCGGCGACCTGGTCGGCGGCCAGCGGGAACACGTTGCCCTGCAGCAGGCCGGGGATGTCGCTGGTCTTGGCGCCGGACAGCTTGGCCAGCTTGTCGACGTTGGCCTTGTCCGCCAGCCAGGCTTGCGGGTCCTTGCGATAGTCGGCGTAGGCGTCGAGGGTCACCTTGGCGAAGGCCTTGACCACCTCCGGGTGCTTGGCGGCGAAGTCCTTGCGCACGATCCAGGCGTCGAAGGTCGGCGCGCCTTTCTGCGCCAGCTCGCCGGAGGTGATCAGCACCTTGCCGTTTTCCTTGGCCACGCCCAGGGCCGGGTCCCAGACGTAGGTGGCGTCGATGTCGCCGCGCTTCCAGGCGGCGGTGATCGCCGGTGGCGCGAGGTTGAGGATCTGTACCTTGGCCGGGTCGATGTTCCACTGCTTCAGCGCGGCCAGCAGGCTGTAGTGGCCGGTGGAGACGAAGGGCACGGCGACTTTCTTGCCGACCAGGTCCTGCGGCGAGGCGATGCCGGCGCCGTCACGGGCGACCAGGGCTTCGGCGGCGCCGATCTGGGTGGCGATGAGGAAGGTTTCCACCGGCAGCTTGCGGCTCGCGGCGGCGGCCAGCGGGCTGGAACCGAGGTAGCCGATCTGCACGTCGCCGGAGGCGACGGCGGTGATCACGTCGGCGCCGTTGTCGAATTTGCGCCAGTCGATGCTGGCCTTGCTGGCCTGCTCGTAGCGGCCATCGACCTGGGCCACCTTGGCCGGGTCGACGGTGGTCTGGTAGGCCACGGTGAGGTCAGCGGCCTGCACGAACATGGCGGCACCGGCCAGGGCCAGGGCGGAAAACAGGCGCAACGGGGCGAAGAAGGTCATGGGTGGACTCCTGGCGGGCGGGTTCGTGTGGTGAGTGGTTGAAAGATTAATTGATCTAAGAAAATAGAAATAAATAACTTTTTCGAATTAGGTTAGGTCCACAAATTTTGGGGCCGCTTTAGCGATGCCGCGTCAACCGCTGTAGGAGCGTGGCTTGCCCGCGAAGGACCGCGCAGCGGTCCCGGACCTCACTGATATCTGGGACCGCTACGCGGTCCTTCGCGGGCAAGCCACGCTCCTACGAGTTCTCGGGCTCCCGAACCCACTGTTGATCCTGTGTTGCCCAACCAACAACCCGATTTCTATTCATATTCCCAATCGTTAGTTCAAATAATTTTTATACACGATTACGGTATATGAACCGGACCACCGGACCCCATTGCACCACCGCCATCCCACAATGAGGTCAGGTATGTCCAATCTCGCCACCACCACCGTCCACAGCGATCTGGACACGGCACCACTGCTGCTTCCCGCCAAGGTCCTGCGCAGCGATGCCGAAGCCATCACCGCCGCCCATGAACTGGCCGCCAGCGCCCGCCTGCAGGCCGGCAAGCGCGACCAGCAACGCAAACTGCCGTGGGCCGAAGTCGAGCAGTTCACCCGCAGCGGCCTGGGCAGCATCAGCATTCCCCGCGAATACGGCGGTCCCGAGGTGTCCTTCGTCACCCTCGCCGAGGTCTTTCGCATCGTCAGCGCCGCCGACCCGGCGCTGGGCCAGATTCCCCAGAACCAGTTCGGCCTCCTGCAGATGCTCCGCGGCGCCGCCAGCGAACGGCAGAAACAGGTGCTGTTCAAGTCGGTACTGGACGGCTGGCGCATCGGCAATGCCGGGCCCGAGCGCGGCACCAAGAACACCCTGGAACTCAAGGCACGCATCGTCCGCGAGGGCGACACCCACGTGATCAGCGGCCAGAAGTTCTATTCCACCGGCGCCCTGTTCGCCCATTGGGTCGCAGCCAAGGCGCTGAACGAGGAAGGCCGTCAGGTCATCGCCTTCATCCGCCGCGCCAGCCCGGGGCTGCGCATCGTCGACGACTGGTCCGGCTTCGGCCAGCGCACCACCGCCAGCGGCACCGTGCTGCTCAATGAAGTACCGGTGGACGCCGAACTGGTGGTGGAGAACTGGCGCCTCGGCGAAACCCCGAATATCCAGGGCTCGGTGTCGCAACTGATCCAGGCCGCCATCGATGCCGGGATCGCCGAGAACGCCATCGCCGACGCCATCGCCTTCATCCGCGAACGCGCCCGCCCCTGGGTCGATGCCGGCGTCGAAAAAGCCGGTGACGATCCCTACGTGATCGCCGATATCGGCCGCCTGCAACTCGAACTGCACGCCGCCCAGGCCCTGCTGGTCAAGGCCGGCAAGGTGCTCGACGAAGTCAACGCCGCGCCGGTGGATGCCGCTTCCGCCGCCCGCGCCTCGATCGCCGTGGCCGAAGCCAAGGTGCTGACTACGGAAATTTCCCTGCTGGCCAGCGAGAAGCTGCTGGAGCTGTCCGGCAGCCGCGCGACCCTCGCCGAATTCAACCTCGACCGCCACTGGCGCAACGCCCGGGTGCACACCCTGCACGACCCGGTGCGCTGGAAGTACCACGCGGTGGGCGCGTACCACCTCAACGGCACCCTGCCCGCCCGGCATTCCTGGATTTGACCAGACCACTGGAGCCCGTCTCATGAGCCATGTTTCCCTTCCGCACTACAACGTGCCGGTGATCGCCGACGACGCCCAGGCCCTGGCCGTCGCCGAACGGATCGCCGGACAACTGCAGCAGGACAGCATCCTGCGCGACCGCGAACGGCGCCTGCCGCATGCCGAACTGGAGCTGTTCTCGCGCTCCGGGCTGTGGGGCATCAGCGTGCCCAAGGCCTATGGCGGCGCTGGCGTGTCCACGGTCACCCTGGCCAGGGTGATCGCCCGCATCGCCCAGGCCGACAGCTCGCTGGGGCAGATCCCGCAGAACCATTTCTACGCCCTCGAAGTGCTGCGGGTGAACGGCACCGAGGCGCAGAAACAGCGCCTGTATGCCGAGGTCCTGGCCGGTGTGCGCTTCGGCAATGCCCTTGCCGAACTGGGCACCAAGACCGCCAACGAACGCACCACCGCCCTGACCCGCGACGGCGACGATTTGCGCATCAACGGCCGCAAGTTCTACGCCACCGGCGCCCTCTACGCCCAGCGCATCCCTACCTCGGTGGTGGATGAGCACGGCGTGCAGCAACTGGCCTTCGTGCCCGCCGACAGCAGCGGCCTGAAGGTCATCGACGACTGGAGCGGCTTCGGCCAGCGCACCACCGGCAGCGGCTCGGTGCTGTTCGACAACGTGCGGGTCGCGAGCGACGACGTGGTGCCGTTCCAGAGCGCCTTCGAGCGCCCGACCCCGGTCGGTCCGCTGGCCCAGATCCTCCACGCCGCCATCGACACCGGCATCGCCCGCGCCGCCTACGAGGATGCCCTGCACTTCGTGCGCACCCGCACCCGACCCTGGATCGACGCCGGCAACGACAAGGCCAGCGAAGACCCGCTGACCCTGAAGTCCTTCGGCCACCTGGCGATCCGCCTGCACGCCAGCGAAGCCTTGCTGGAGCGAGCCGGCGAGTTCCTCGACCGTGCCCAGGCCGACGCCAACGCCGACAGCGTGGCCGCCGCCTCCATCGCCGTGGCCGAGGCCCGCGCCATCAGCACCGAGATTTCCCTGGCCGCCGGCAGCACCCTGTTCGAACTGGCCGGCAGCCAGGCCACCCTGGCCGAGCACGGCCTCGACCGCCACTGGCGCAACGCCCGCACCCACACCCTGCACGACCCGGTGCGCTGGAAGTACCACGCCATCGGCAACTACTACCTGAACGAGCAGAACCCGCCGTTGCGGGGGACCATCTGATGGCGAAGAAGAAGATCCTCCTCAACGCCTTCAACATGAATTGCGTCGGCCATATCAACCATGGCCTGTGGACCCACCCGCGGGATACCTCGAGCCAGTACAAGACCCTGGAGTACTGGACCGACCTGGCGAAACTGCTGGAGCGTGGGCTGTTCGACGGGTTGTTCCTGGCCGATATCGTCGGCGTCTACGACGTCTACCAGCAGTCGGTGGACGTGCCGCTGAAGGAGTCGATCCAGCTGCCGGTGAACGACCCGCTGCTGCTCGTCTCGGCGATGGCCGCGGTAACGCAACACCTGGGCTTCGGCCTTACCGCCAACCTCACCTACGAGCCGCCGTACCTGTTCGCCCGGCGCCTTTCCACCCTCGACCACCTGAGCCGTGGCCGGGTCGGCTGGAACATCGTCACCGGCTACCTGGACAGCGCCGCCAAGGCCATGGGCCTCGATGAACAACCCGAGCACGACCGCCGCTACGACCAGGCCGACGAATACCTGGAAGTGCTCTACAAGCTGTGGGAAGGCAGCTGGGAAAACGACGCGGTGATCGAGGACCGCCAGCAGCGCATCTACGCGCGGCCGGACAAGGTGCACAAGGTTCGTCACCACGGCGAGTTCTACAAGGTCGAGGGCTACCACCTCTGCGAGCCGTCGCCGCAGCGCACGCCGGTGCTGTTCCAGGCCGGCGCTTCGGAACGCGGCCTGGGCTTCGCCGGGCAGCATGCCGAATGCGTGTTCATCAGCGGCCAGACCAAGGCCGCGACCCGCGCCCAGGTCGACAAGGTGCGCGCCGCCGCCGTGGCGGCCGGCCGTGATCCAGAGGCGATCAAGGTGTTCATGGGCATCACGGTGATCGTCGCCGCCAGCGAGGAGGAAGCCCGCGCCCGGCATGCCGAATACCTGCGCCACGCCAGCGCCGAAGCCGGGGTGGCGCACTTCTCCAGTTCCACCGGCATCGATTTTTCCGCCTACGCGCTGGACGAGCCGATCCAGTACGTGAAGAGCAATGCCATCCAGTCGGCAACCAAGCATTTGCAGAACAACGACTGGACCCGCCGCCGCCTGCTCGAGCAGCACGCCCTGGGCGGGCGCTACATCACCCTGATCGGTGCGCCGCAGCAGATCGCCGACGAGCTGGAAAGCTGGATCGCCGAGACCGGCCTGGACGGCTTCAACCTGGCCCGCACCGTGACCCCGGAAAGCTACGAAGACTTCATCGACCTGGTCATCCCCGAGCTGCAGAAACGCGGCTCGTACAAGACCGCCTACGACCACGGCAGCCTGCGCCAGAAGCTGTTCAGCGCCGGCACCGACCACCTGCCCGCCGACCATCCCGGCGCCAGCTATCGCCACGCAACCCAAGACACCCAACCGACCGGAGCGCTCCAGCATGCTTAAGACCCTCTTTGCCCGCCCCGTGGCGGCCCTTGCCCTGACCCTCGGCCTGGCGGGCGCCAGCCAGGCCGCCGATGCCCTGAAGGTCGGCACTACCGCCGCCTTCGCCGCGCCACTGGAAGCCGCCGTTTCCGAAGCGAAGAAACAGGGCCTGCAGGTCGAACTGATCGAGTTCACCGACTGGATCGCGCCCAACGTCAGCCTGAATGCCGGCGACATCGACGTGAACTTCTTCCAGCACATCCCCTTCCTGGAAAACGCCAAGGCCGCCGGCGGCTTCGACCTGGTGCCCTATGCCCCGGGGATCATCAACAACGTCGGGCTGTATTCGAAGAAGTACAAATCCCTCGACGAACTGCCCAAAGGCGCCACCGTGGCCATCGCCAACGACCCGATCAACAGTGGTCGCGGCCTGCAGCTGCTGGCCAAGGCCGGGCTGATCACGCTCAAGCCGGGGGTCGGCTACAAGGCCACCGAGGAAGATATCGTCGCCAATCCGAAGGGGATCAAGATCCTCCAGGTCGAGGCCGTGCAACTGGTGCGTGCCTACGATGACGCCGACCTGGTGCAGGGTTATCCACACTACATCCGCCTGGCCAAGACCTTCGAGGCCGAGTCGGCGCTGCTGTTCGACGGCATCGACCACAAGGAATACGTGATCCAGTTCGTCATCAAGCCGAAGAGCAAGGACGATCCGCGCCTGGCGAAATTCATCGATATCTACCAGCACTCGCCGGTAGTCCGCGCGGCCCTCGACAAGACCTACGGCACGCTCTACCAGCCGGGCTGGGAGAGCTGAGATGAGTACCGCCAACGCCCGCGTGGCGCTGGATGCGCCACCTGTTGCCGAGGTCCGACCGGCCCGGCAGCGGGCCTTGCATCCCGAGCTGAACAGCGCCCACGTGCGCTTCGTCGGCCTGCACAAGACCTACCCGGGGCAGGACGCCCCGGCCCTGGCCGATATCGACCTGAACATCCAGCACGGCGAGATCTTCGGCATCATCGGCCGCAGCGGTGCCGGCAAGTCGTCGCTGATCCGCACCATCAACCGCCTGGAACAACCCAGCGGTGGACGGGTGCTGATCGACCAGGTGGATATCGCCGAGTACGACGAAGACAAGCTGGTCGGCCTGCGCCGGCGCATCGGCATGATCTTCCAGCACTTCAACCTGATGTCGGCCAAGACCGTGTGGCAGAACGTCGAGCTGCCGCTCAAGGTGGCCGGAGTGGCGAAGGCCGAGCGGCGACGCAAGGTCGAGGAACTGCTGGAACTGGTCGGGCTGCAGGAGAAGCACCACGTCTATCCGGCGCAGTTGTCCGGCGGGCAGAAGCAGCGTGTCGGCATCGCCCGCGCGCTGGTGCATGACCCGGCGATCCTGCTCTGCGACGAAGCCACCTCGGCGCTCGACCCGGAAACCACCGAGTCGATTCTCGAGCTGCTGCGCGACATCAACCGGCGCCTGGGGCTGACCATCATCCTGATCACTCACGAAATGGCGGTGATCCGCGATATCTGCCACCGCGTGGTGGTGCTGGAGCGTGGGCGCATCGTCGAGCAGGGCGAGGTCTGGCAGGTGTTCGGCAATCCTCGGCATGAGGTGAGCAAGACCCTGCTGGCGCCATTGCAGCCGGCATTGCCGGCTTCGCTGCTGGCGCGCCTGCTGCCGAGCGCGCCGGAAACAGGGGCGGCATTGGTGCTGCGTTTGCGTATCAGCGGGGAGGATCGCGAGGCGCCGGACCTGGCGGCGCTGTTCGCCGCGCTGGGTGGGCGGGTCAGCCTGTTGCAGGGCGGCATCGAGCCGATCCAGGACCGGGCGCTGGGGCAACTGGTGATTTCCGTGGCCGGCTCGCCCCATGGGCATGACGAAATCGTCCAGCGCGCCCGGCACTGGGCGGCGCAGGTGGAGGTGCTTGGCTATGTGGTTTGATCGTTTGTTGCAGGGGGTGATCGACACCCTGCTGATGGTCGGCGTGTCGTCGCTGATCGCCTTGCTGGTGGGGATTCCGCTGGCGGTGATCCTGGTCACCAGCGGCAAGGGCGGGATCTTCGAGGCGCCTGGCGTGAACCGGGTGCTGGGGGCGTTCGTCAATCTGTTCCGTTCGATTCCGTTCCTGATCCTGATGGTGGCGTTGATTCCGTTCACCCGCCTGATCGTCGGTACTACCTATGGTGTGTGGGCGGCGGTGGTGCCACTGACCATCGCGGCGACGCCGTTCTTCGCACGGATTGCCGAGGTGAGCCTGCGCGAGGTGGATCATGGCTTGATCGAGGCGGCGCAGGCGATGGGCTGCCGGCGTTGGCATATCGTCTGGCACGTGTTGCTGCCCGAGGCGCTGCCGGGGATCGTCGGCGGGTTCACCATTACATTGGTGACCATGATCAACTCGTCGGCCATGGCCGGGGCGATTGGTGCGGGTGGGCTGGGGGATATTGCCTATCGGTATGGGTATCAGCGCTTCGACAGCCAGATCATGCTGACGGTGATCGTCATGCTGGTGGTGCTGGTGGCGTTGATCCAGGTGAGCGGGGACCGGTTGGCTCGGCGGTTGAACAAGCGCTGAGTCAGCGAGATTCCGGATTCAGGTTTTATGGCCGCGTTGCGGCCAATCGCGGATGAATCCGCTCCCACGCCGACCGCGTTTACAGCCAGATCGCATCCCAGTGGGGGTAGTCACCGACCTTACTGACCAGTCCGGCTCTCAAGGGGTTGGCAATGATGTAGCGTGCCACAGCGCGCAGATCCTCTTCCCGGCGTAGCGCACGGTCGTGAAATCCGGATTGCCATAAACGCCCGCGAGAATGGCGGGCTCTATTGATGTGCAAGGCGCTGCGAGCCTTGAAACGCCGCATCAGGACATCGAGTGTGATCTCGTTCAATTGCACCAGCCAGTGAACATGGTCGGGCATCACTACCCAGGCGAGCGATTCAACTGCACCTTCGGTTTGTGCCGCGCGGAGCTGTTGGACAACCAGACGGGCCAGTTTTAAATCACCGAAAAGCGGTTCGCGGTCCCTGACCACACAAGTCAGAAGATACAAGCGCCCACGTTCGGAATAGCGGCCTATGCGCAGGCGTTCGGAGGCTGGATAGGGCATGGGGACATCCTTGAAAAGTGAATTCTCAAGGTAGTTCGGTGAACGTGTGCACGACGCCCCCACCTAGTTCCAGGTATGTCCACGTATGGCGTGGGAGCGGATTCATCCGCGATCGGCGGCGCAGCCGTCGTAAAACCTGAGTCCAAGCCCCGCCTGACACCATATGCATTCTGGTTTTACGTGCGCTGCGCGCCCGATCGCGACGGTCCGGCGAATCCGCTCCCACACGGACCAAGTCAGTCTTGGGATGTTTCCGGCTCCTTGATCCGATACCACGCCACATACAACGCCGGCAGGAACAGCAACGTCAGCAAGGTCGCGACCACGATCCCGCCGATCATCGCGTAGGCCATCGGCCCCCAGAACACCTCGCGGGCAATCGGGATCATGCCCAGGCTCGCCGCCGCCGCCGTCAGCAGGATCGGCCGGCGCCGGTGGTTGGTCGCCTCCACCACCGCATCCCACGGCGCATAACCCTGCGCTTCGTACTCGTCGATCTGGGTCACCAGGATCACCGAGTTGCGGATGATGATGCCGATCAGCGCGAGAATCCCGAGGATCGCCACGAAGCCCATCGGCGTGCCCGTCGGCACCAGCGCAATGACCACGCCGATCAACCCCAGCGGCGCCACGCTGGCCACCAGGAACAGCTTCTGCACGCTGTGCAGCTGGATCATCAGGAAGGTCGCCATGAGGAACAGCATCAACGGAATCACCTTGGCGATCGGCCCCTGGGCCTTGGCGCTCTCCTCCACCGTGCCGCCAGTCGCCACTTCGTAGCCGATCGGCAGCTTGCTGGCGAACTCGTCGATCTGCGGCTGCAGCTGCTTGACCAGGTTGGTGGGCTGGATCTCGTCACGCACCGAGGCCTTGATGGTGATGGTCGGCTTGCGGTCGCGCCGCCACACCAGCGGCTGCTCCAGCTCATAACGCACCGTGGCGAAGGCCAGCAGCGGGATCGAGGTCCCGCCAGGGGTGACGATCTGCAGGTTCTGCAAGGTCTGCGGCGATCCGCGCTCGCTGTCCTCGGCCCGCGCCACCACGTCGATCAGGTAGATGTTGTCGTGCACCTCGGTCACCGGCGCGCCGCTGACGATGGCCTGCATCACGTTGGCCACGTCCTCCGACGACAACCCGAGCTGGCGCGCCTTGTCCTGGGCGATCTCGATCCGCAGGACCTTGCCCGGCTCGTTCCAGTCGTAAATCATCTCGCCGATATGCGGGTTGCTGTCGAGCAGGGTGGCCAGGTCGATGGCGTGCTTGCGCACCAGGTCGATGTCCTTGCCACTGACCCGGTACTGGATCGGCCGCCCGACCGGCGGGCCCATCTCCAGCGACTGCACGTTGCTGCCGATGCCGACGAAGTCATCCCGCAGACGTTTCTCCAGCCGCGCCTTGAGCACTTCCCGCGATTCGAAGTCCTTGCTCACCACCACCAGCTGGGCGTAGTAGGGGTTCTGCAACTGCTGGTCCAGCGGCAGGTAGAAACGCACCGCGCCCTGGCCGATGTAGGTGCTCCAGTGGACGATGTCCGGGTCGTCCTTGAAGGTCGCCTCGAAACGATCGACCACCTTGCGCGTCTCTTCGATCGAGGCGTTCTGCGGCAGGTTGAGGTCCACCAGCAGCTCGGGGCGGTCAGATGCCGGGAAGAACTGGTTCTGCACGAAACGCATGCAGAAGATCGCCAGGGCAAACAGCAGCACGGTGCCGACGATGGTCAGCCAGCGACGGCGCATGCACCACAGCAGGCCGCCATGAAACGCCTTGCCGATCCGCCCGGGTTCGGCCTCGTGCTTCTTGATCTGGCTGCTGAGCAGGTGCACGCCCAGCACCGGGGCGAACAGCACCGCGACGATCCACGACACCAGCAAGGCCACGGCGATCACCGCGAACAGGGTGAAGGTGTACTCCCCCGCCGAGCTGGCATTGAGGCCGATGGGTACGAAGCCGGCCACGGTCACCAGGGTCCCGGTGAGCATCGGGAAGGCCGTCGAGGTGTAGGCGAAGGTCGCCGCCTGCTCCTTGGTCTCGCCCATCTCCAGACGGGTGACCATCACCTCCACGGTGATCATCGCGTCGTCCACCAGCAGGCCCAGGGCGATGATCAGCGCGCCGAGGGAAATCCGCTGCATGGTGATGCCGCTGTACTCCATGAACACGAAGACCATCGCCAGCACCAGCGGGATCGAGCAGGCCACCACCAGCCCGGCGCGCAGGCCGAGGCTGACGAAGCTCACCACCAGCACGATCACCACCGCCTCGAACAGCGCACTGGTGAAGCCGCCAACGGCCTGCTTCACCACCACCGCCTGGTCGGACACCGTGTACACGCCGATACCCACCGGCAGTTCGCTGATGATCTGGTCCATCCGCTCGCGCAGCAGTTGCCCGAACACCTGCATGTTGCCGCCGGACTTCATGCCGATCGCCAGGCCGATGGCGTTCTGGCCGTTGTAGCGGAACTGCACCGTGGGCGGGTCGGCATAGCCGCGGCGGATCTCGGCGATATCGGCCAGGCGATAGAAGCGATCCTCCAGGCGCAGGTTGACTTCGGCCAGGTCCTTTTCCGAGGCGAACTGGCCGCTGGTACGCACCGAAATCCGCTCCGGCCCGGCCTCGATCACCCCCGCCGGGGTCACCGCGTTCTGCGCCTGCAGGGCCTGCACCACCTGGCGCTGGTCGATGCCCAGCGAGGCCAGCTTGCGCGTGGAGAAGTTCAGGTACAGCACCTCGTCCTGGGTGCCGATGATCTCGACCTTGCCCAGGTTCGGCACCTCGCGGATTTCCGCGCGCACCTGCTCCACGTAGTCGCGCAGCTCGCGCATGCTCAGGCCGTCGGCGGTGAAGGCGTAGATCGAGCCGAACACATCGCCGAACTCGTCGTTGAAACCGGGCCCCTGGATGCCCTTGGGAAACTCGCCGCGAATGTCCTCGATCTTCTTGCGCACCTGGTACCAGATCTGCGGGATGTACGCGGCCTTGGTGGTGTCGCGCAGGTTGACATAGACCGTGGACTCGCCAGGCCGGGTGTAGCTCTTCACGTAGTCGAGGGAGTCCAGCTCCTCCAGTTTCTTCTCGATGCGGTCGGTGACCTGCAGCAGGGTTTCTTCCTGGGTCGCGCCCGGCCAGCGGGTCTGGATCACCATGGTCTTGATGGTGAAGGACGGGTCTTCCTCACGCCCGAGGTTGAGGTAGGAAAACACCCCCATGAGCAGGGCGACGAACATCAGGTACCAGACGAACGACTGGTGGCGCAGGGCCCATTCGGAGAGGTTGAAGCTTCCTTTCATCGAGTTTCGCCCTCATCGACCATGACCTTCTGCCCCGGCTTGAGGCTGTTCACGCCAGCGGTGACCACCCGTTCACCGGGTTGCACCCCCGACGCCAGCACCACCACATCCGGCCCTCGTTGCAGCACCTGCACATCCCTCGGGTTGACCACTTTCTGCTGGGTATCGACGATCCACACCCGGGTCTTGCCCTCCACCTCCTGCAAGGCGCTGGGAGGAATCTCGCTGCGCGGCGTCACCGCGGAGCTCAGGGCGACGCTGATCGAGGTGCCGAGGCGAAAGCCCGCCGGGGTGTCCATCAGGGTCAGGCGGGTGCGCCGGGTGCGCGTGCTGGCATCGGCCTGGGGCTCGACCTCGCGGACCACGGCGCGGGTCCTGATGCTGTTGTCCAGTTGCGCCATCACGGTGAATTCCACGCCCTGGGTCAGGGCATCGGCGAGGTAGGTCGGCAGGTCGATCACCGCTTCCTTGACGTCCGGCCGCGCCAGGGTCACCACCGCCTGGCCGGCCGTCACGGTTTGCCCGGCCTCGGCCTTCCAGTCGGTGACCACCGCACCATGGTCGGTGCGCAGTTCGGCATAGCCGAGCTGGTCACGGGCCTGCTGCACCGCGGCCTTGGCCTGTTCGAGGGTGGCGCCGGTGGTCTTCAGGTCGGTCTGGGCGATATCCAGCTGCGCCTGGGCGCCGACGCCGCGGTCGTACAGCTGTTGCTGGCGGCGGGCATTGGCCTGGGCGTTGATCCACTGCGCCTCGACCCGCGCCAGGTCGCCCTCGGCGGCGCGCAACTGGTTGCGCTGGTCGGTGGGATCGAGGCTGGCGAGGGTATCCCCCGGCTTCACCGTCGCGCCCACATCCACCCAGCGCCGGGCGATACGTCCACCGACGCGAAAGCCCAGGGTGCTTTCGTAGCGGGCCTGGATGGTCCCGGCGAAGCGCCCGAGATCGAGAGCGTCACGGGTCTGCACCTGCATCGAGAGCACCGGGCGGATCACCTCCGGCGCCGGTTTTTCCCCGCCGCAGGCGACCAGCAACAGGCACCCCGCCAACACCCCGGCCCCCTTCATGGCTTCGCTCCCGCGTTATCGACGATTTCCACCTGCATGCCGGGGTGCAACAGCTGGCCGCCGAGCACCACCACCGCCTGGCCGCTGTGCAGCCCTTCGCTGACCACCACCTTGCCGGTCAGGTAGCGCGTGACCGTGACCGGCTGCAGGTTGACTTCGTTGCCCTCGCCCACCACCCACACCGCCGGCTCGCGCAGCGCCTTGGTCAGCGCCGACCAGGGCAGCTCGACCCCCGGCTTGCCCTGCGGCGCGCCGCTGGCGCTGACCGCCGAGCCCAGCTGCATGCCATCCGGGACCTTGTCGAGGGCGATCTTGATCTGCACCGTGCCGCTCTGCGCCGACACCGTCGGGGTGATTTCCCGGACATGACCGACCGCCTGGACCGTCGGATCGTCGAGCAGGCTGACGGTGATCGCCCTGGCGCTGTCCGGCGCCAGCAACAGCGCTTCATAGACGTTGAACACCGCATCGCGATCGCCATCGCGGGCCAGGCCGAAGATCGGCACCGTGGCCTGGACCACCTGGCCGACCTCGGCCTGGCGCTCGGTGATGACCCCGGCGGCATCGGCCACCAGCTCGGTGTAACTGAGTTGTTCGCGGGCATTGGCCAACTGCGCCTCGGCCGCCTTCAGCGCGCTCTGGCTGCTGCGCAGCGCGGCCTGGGCCGAGTCGTATTCGCTCTGGCTGGTGTAGCCCTTGGGCAGCAGTTTCTGCTGGCGAACGAAGGCCGCCGCGCTCTGCGTCACCCGCGCGCGCGCCGCCAGCACCTCGGCGTTGGCCGAGTCGACGTTGGTCTGCAGGTCCTTGGGATCGAGGCGCGCCAGCACCTGGTTGGCCTTGACGTGATCGCCCACGTCCACGCTGCGCGACACGATCTTGCCGCCGACGCGGAACGACAGGTCGCTGTGTACCCGGGCCTGCACATCGCCCGTGAGGGTCACCCGCGCGGCGAAGTCCACCGCCTCGACCTTCTGCACCGCCACCCGCGGCCGTTGCGGCTCCTGCGCTGGCTCGTCGCGACAGCCCGCAAGCAGCAGCGCCAGGCCCAGGCACACGAATGAACAAGAACGCGACAGCTTCATGCGGGCTCCTTTGCATGCGCCGGTTTCACAGGGGAATGTGCTTTATGCGTGTGTTAGCGTAGATCAGGGTTTGGATACTGCCCACGCTGTTATGAGAACTCTCTTACAAGAGCCGCGATAGAAATCGATCCGCGATGCAGGTGATTGGTTCACTTCGGTTTTTCCGCAAACCGACGCCGCGGCCGTCACCTCGAGGCGCGACGGATTGCCCGTCCGGTTTGTCTTTCCGGCCCATCGGTACTCCCCCCCGAGAGAAAGCCGGCCGCGGTATTCATCAGCATACCCACGCGGCCTTCCGCCCCCTCGACCCGCGCCCATCCGCTGGCCGATTGCAGATGCGCCGTGGTGTTGGATATCTGTCCTGTCTCGACTCTGTTTACCCGCTCGATATAGGCATCGGCCTGCCTGATCGGCAGATTGCCGTGACCATGGCTGATCATGTTGTCGTTGACGCCGCGCACGGCCCTGGTAAACGGCGCTGGCGTCTGGAGTTGCTCCAACCCTTCGCGCAGATGGGCCCGCGCGGGCGAAGGCGGCGCAGTGGACGAGCCGCGGGTCAGCGAAACACGCATCACATGGCCATGGTGCTCGGCCTTGACTCGTAGCCAGCCCAGCACGCCTGCGCCCATGGCCAGAAACCCGACGACGACACCCAGCACGACCAGCAAGGTCTGCAGGTCATCCCCCTGGGTCGCCACCGCCGCCTCTCTGCGTGCTGATGCGTGCCCGCCCGGATCGCGCCGGTTCACCGGATCACCCAGGCAGTAGCCATAGGCATTCGGCCCGCCCCGCCCGAACGGGCTCCAGCTGTCCGGGCTGTTGAAGCGCATCAGCACCGGGTTGTAGGCGCGGTAGCCGTTGCCGAGCAGATAGTGTCCGGTCAGGGTATCCGCAAGCTCGCCGTTGAAACCCGGTACTACCGCTGGCAAGACCGGCGAGCGATATCCGTAGGCGCTGTAGGCAATGGCCTGGTGCCCGGCCCGCAGCACCGATTGCGGATGATCGCAGGCCAGCAGTCGGGTGGTGTTCATCTTCGCTCCCTGTCCATGCCAGGACGGATGCTTGTCAGCATACAAGTCGTCGAGCGAGGCGATAACTGACAGAACTGACAGTACCGATCAGCGATACTGAGCCCCTTTTCCTCCCGCGGAAGTCCGTAATGCTTACCACCCTGGCCGTCGCCAACTACCGCTCGATCAACCGCCTGGTACTGCCGCTGGGGCGCCTGAACCTGATCACCGGGCCCAACGGCAGTGGCAAGTCCAACCTGTACAAGGCCCTGCGCCTGCTGGCGGAAACCGCCCATGGCGGGGTGGTCAATGCCCTGGCCGCCGAGGGCGGGCTGGAGTCGACCTTCTGGGCCGGGCCGGAGCGTATCACCCGGCGCATGAGCCAGGGCGAGGTGGAAATCGAGGGCGGCCCGCGGCAGAAGGTGAAACGCCTGTGGCTGGGCTTCGCCGGCGAGGATTTCGGCTATGCCATCGGCCTCGGCCTGCCCACGCCTTCATCGGTGACGCGCTTCGCCCTCGACCCGGAGATCAAGCGCGAGAGCCTTTGGGCCGGGCCGCTGTGTCGCCCCGCCAGCCTGCTGGTGGACCGTCGCGCTGCGCTGATCAAGGCCCGCGAAGGGCGCCAATGGGAGGTGCTGGCGCAGCATGCGTCCTGTGCCGACAGCCTGTTCGACCAGGTCGGCAACCTGCGCTCGTCGCCCGAGGTGCTGGTACTGCGCGAGCAGATCCGTGGCTGGCGTTTCTACGACCACCTGCGCACCGATGCCCAGGCGCCGGTGCGCTCCCCGCGCCTGGGCACGCGCACGCCGGTGCTGCACCACGATGGCCGCGACCTGGCGGCGGCGTTGCAGACCATCCTCGAAGTGGGCGATGCACAGGCGCTGCATGACACCATCGCCGATGCCTTCCCCGGCTCGCGCCTGGACATCGACGCGGTGCCCGGCGGGTTGTTCAGCGTGCAACTGCACCAGGAAGGCCTGCTGCGTCCGCTGTCGGCGGCGGAGCTGTCGGACGGCACCCTGCGTTACCTGCTGCTGGTGGCCGCACTGCTGACCCCGCGCCCACCGACCATGATGGTCCTCAACGAACCGGAAACCAGCCTGCACCCGGACCTGATCCCGGCCCTGGCGCGCTTGATCACCAAGGCGTCGCAGCATTGCCAGATGTGGGTGGTGTCCCACTCCCGGGCGTTGATGGAGGCGCTGGAGGGCGATGCGACGTGCAACTCCATCGTGCTGGAGAAGCATCTGGGACAGACCCGGGTGGTGGGTCAGGGGATGCTCGACGAGCCGGCGTGGAACTGGCCGGAATGACAGGGAGGTCATCGGAACAGACAGGCAAGCTCTGTTTCAAGGCTATCTGCGGATCCTCTTGCGTTCGTCGGACAGAAATCCTTCTACCGCGCTGACGGTTTCCGCGCCCAACTCTTGATGCGTAGGACTTGGGCTCCTCTTCATATCGGGACTTGAGGCGATTGCGGTAGCCCGCGATGATCCGGTCTTCAACGACACCCACTTGCCGGCCCCGACAGGCGCGTCCATCAATGCAGGCGGCACCTCGGGCACCGCAGTATTGTCCCTGCCGGACGAGGCTCCAGCACCTGCGGGCCGCGTTCTTTCCTGCAGTGCGTCGCTCGTAAGGAGAGGCTCGCTCGGCTTGCGGCTCAACCGCGCGGAAACCTGGGACTCCAGGCTCGACGACGAGCCGTGCAACGCTTGGTAATTGCCATCGAGGGGCCGGCGCTGTGCCGGTCGTTTCCGGGCCCGGCGCAGGAGCGTCCCCACCCGCGCCAGCAGGCGGAAGAAAGGCGCATGCCCGTCCGGATCCGTCAGGTTGACCGGATCACCCAGGCAATACCCGTAGGCGTTCAGGCCACCTCGCCGAAAGGGACTTTCGCTATCCGGGCTGTTGAAGCGCATCAGCACCGGGTTGTAGGCGCGATAGCCGTTGCCCAGCAGGTAATGGCCGGTCCGCCACTCCGGTAGTTCGCCGTTGAAGGCAGGCAGTTCGGCGCGAAAGGGGCTGGTGTGATACCCATGCGGGGTATAGACGACAGCATCTCTTCCCGCCCGCAGCACCGATTGCGGGTGATCACATGCCAGCAGCAGGGTCCAGGTCATATCGGGCACCTCTCCAGTGGAAGATCGTTCCGCCATCGGTCTGTACAGCCGGGTAGCAGGTCAGAGGGTGCCGGACGGGTTGGAATCGAGCGCGTCGGCTTCGTTTCTTTGCCGAATCAGCTCCCTGGCTTTCGCGGGCAGATAAGAATACGGATCACGTCCACTCCCTCCCATTGGCGTTATCGGCTGCAGCACGGTGACCTGTGACGGTTTAAAGACCCTCACTTCCCTGGGCGTTGCCCCCTTCGAAGATTTCGCCTGATTCGACAGGCGATTGGCTCTCACAGGCGCTTTTACCGGTTCAGGGGTCAAGCGGGTGTCTGGCTTTGAAGTCTTGGCTGCGGACACCGCGGAATCCACCAACAGATCTTCAGGGGGCGCCGACGGTGTGAGTGCCAGACTAGACGAAGTGGAGCCTCGCTCACTCAGGAGCATTTTCTGCCGAGCCGGCCTGCCCTTGCTCCCGGCAATACGGCGGGCGGAACGACCGAGGAACTTCCTGAGTTGCGTAAACAGCCGCAGCAAGGGCACATGCCCATCGGGGTCGGTCCGATTGACCGGATCCCCCAGGCAATACCCATACGCATTCAACCCACCCCGCCCGAACGGACTCAGGCTGTCCGGACTGTTGAAGCGCATCAGCACCGGGTTGTAGGCCCGATACCCATTGCCCAGCAGGTACCAGCCAGTCTCCGGCTCGCGCCACTGGCCGTTGAAGCCGCTACCGGGCAGGCCGGGGGTTTCGCGACGATGGCCGTAGAGGCCGTGGACGATGTCCTGCGGCTGTCCACCCGCCACAGCCCGCAACGGGCTCTGATGAGGTGTGCAGGCCAGCAGGACGAGGCGGTCGTTCGACATGGACGGGTACCCGGATCAACTGAAACGCGATTGATCACAGGTTACCCCTCCTGCCCGTAGCGCCTAGCTGGCAGAACTGTCAGGTGCCGCCCTTGACGATGGCGCGGTCGGGCCTGATGCCCCTGGGAGAGGCCGGACGGAGGCACGGCAAAGCAGGATCGGGACACTGATCGGCACGACCGGCAAACGCTGCGACGATGACGATCTGACCGACCTGCCGGCTCACGCCGGCGGCGCTTGGCAAGGCGCTACCAGCGCTGATACTCGGTCAGGACGGTCTCGGCGAAAGCAGCTTCACTCGGGGTTCCCCTTATCGCTATCTTCTCGAGATCCGGCACGGTCATACCGCGTGCCCTTTTTGCGGGGCGTAGCAGGGAAGACGACATCTCATCTCGCAGCAATATCCTGCCCTGTACCTTGTTGCCCTTTTTTCTATAGAACTTCAGGAATCGCGAGCCATCCAGGTCATGGATCGCACTTTTCATCTTCTCGGCATGACGTGCCTGCCTCTGTTTCATGTACTCAGACGCCGACATCGGAGCTCCCCGAGAGGACGTCGAGGGCATGGAGTTCAATGCGACAGGCGTCACGGGAGCAGGTGCCTGAGCGGACATCGAGGAAACACTCGGCGACGGGGGCCTCGGAGCGAACCTGATCACGGATTCACGCGGCGCAGGGCTATGCCTCGGCGTAGACCGGTCCAAGGGCGGTGAATACGGACGCCTGGAGGGGAGTCCCTTGAATTTGTCCTTCAGCCCGGCCCCGATGCCGGCGATGGCACCTACCGCGGCCACGCCAAGGATGATGGAAATCCATAGCCACGGCGAAGCCTCCGCCGAACCGCCCTCTGCCGCCCCCGCCGGCGCTCTTGTCGCCATCCCCCCCAATGCCTCCAGCCCCAACGCTCCGAACCAGGCCATGTGTCCCGTGGGGTCGCGATGATTGATCGGGTCGCCAAGGCAATACACGTAGGGATTGAGGCCACCACCACCGAACGGGCTCCAGCTGTCCGGCTGGTGGAAGCGCATCAGCACCGGGTTGTAGGCCCGATACCCATTGCCCAGCAGGTACCAGCCAGTCTCCGGCTCGCGCCACTGGCCGTTGAAGCCGCTACCGGGCAGGCCGGGGGTTTCGCGACGATGGCCGTAGGGGCCATGGACGATGTCCTGCGGCTGTCCACCCGCCACAGCCCGTAACGGGCTCTGATGAGGTGTACAGGCCAGCAGGACGAGGCGATCGTTCGACATGGACGGGTACCCGGATCAACTGAAACGCAATTGACCACAGGTTACCCCTCCTGCCCGTAGCGCCTAGCTGGCAGAACTGTCAGGTGCTCAGCCCTGCCACTTGCCGCCTTCGACGATCACGCTCTCCGGCTTGGTGTCGTCGCTCAGTTCCTTGCGCACGTACTGGTCGTACAGTTTGAGCAGGTACTTCTGCTCGCCCAGGCGCGCCAGCTCGGCGTTGACCCAGTCGCGCAGCTCGATGTTGCCCTTCTTCACCGCCGGCGCGATCGGTGCTTCCTCGCCCAGCAGTTGCGGCAGCACGCGGTAGCCCGGGTTCTGCTTGGACCAGCTGAACAGGATCAGGTTGTCCTGCGCGTAGGCATCGCCACGGCCGTTGGCCAGGGCCTGCAGCGACTCGCTGTTCTTCTCGAACTTGAGCAGCTTCCAGTCCGGATGGTTCTTGGTCAGCCAGATATCCGCGGTGGTGCCGGTGGTGACGATGGTGGTCTTGTCGGCCAGGTCGTCGAGCTTCTGCACGCTGCTGCCGTCCGCCACCAGGGCCTGCACGGCGACGCGCAGGTTGGGGTTGGTGAACTCCACCACTTCCTTGCGCTCGGGGGTGACGGTCATGTTGGCCAGGATCAGGTCGACCTTGTCGCTCTGCAGGAACGGAATGCGACTGGCCGGCTCGACGGCGACGAACTCGACCTTGTTCTCGTCGCCCAGCAGCGACTTGGCGAAGGCGCGACCGATATCGGTATCGAAGCCGACGTAGCGGCCCGTCTCGTCGACGAAGCCGAACGGCGGTTTGTCGGTGAACACGCCGACGATCAGCTTGTCGCGGGCCTTGATGGTTTCCAGGTAGCTGGAGGTGGCCGGCGCGGGCGTCGCGGCAGAGCTTTTCGGCGGTTCTTCGGCCTTGTTGCAGCCGGCGAGCAAGGCCAGGCCGAGCAGGGACAACAGCAGTTTCGAGGTCTTGGCAGTTTTCATATCAGTTCCTTTTGAGGTCGCTCCGGCAGGTTTTCGACGTAGGAGAATTTCTCCAGGAACTGCTGCGCGCGTGCGGTCCGCGGGTTCGTGAAGAAGCGCTCGGGGGGGCTCTGTTCAAGGATCCTGCCGGACTCCATGAACACGATGCGATCGGCCACCGCGCGGGCGAAGGCCATTTCGTGGGTAACGATGAGCAGGGTCATGCCGTCGCGGGCCAGGCCCTGGATCACCTGCAGGACTTCCTTGACCATTTCCGGGTCGAGGGCTGCGGTGACTTCGTCGAACAGCATCACCCGCGGGTTCATGCACAGCGAACGGACGATGGCGATGCGTTGCTGCTGGCCGCCGGAGAGCTGGCGCGGGTAGGCGTCGCGCTTGTCCAGCAGGCCGACCCGGGCCAGCAGCGCCTCGGCCTGGGCCTGGGCCTCGTGGCGTTCGCGCTTCTGCACCTTGAGCGGGCCGAGCAGCAGGTTGTCGAGCACGCTCATGTGGCCGAACAGGTGATAGCTCTGGAACACCATGCCGACCTGCTGGCGGATCTCGCGCCAGTCGGTCTTCGCGTCCAGCAGTTCGCGGCCCTCCAGGCGCAGGCTGCCGCTGTGGGCGGCCTCCAGGCCGTTGAGGCAACGCAGCAGGGTGCTCTTGCCGCAGCCGCTGGGGCCGAGGATCACCACCACCTCGCCGGCCTGCACGGTCAGGTCGAGGTCGGCGAGCACCTGCTGCTCGCCGAAGTACTTGTTGAAACCCTTGAATTCGATCAATGCGCTCATGCGTGCGTCCAGCGCCGCTCCAGGGCCTTGGAGGCGGCCGAGAGCGGGTAGCAGATGAAGAAGAAGAACAGGAACAGCGCCCCGTAGATCAGCACCGACTCGTAGGTGCGCTCGATGATCTGCTGGCCGACCTTGATCACATCGACCACGCCGATCAGCACGGCCAGGGAGCTGGTCTTGATGATCCGCGTGTAGACGTTGATGGTCGGCGGGGTCATGCGCTTCAGCGCCTGGGGCAACAGCACGTAGCCGTACAGCTGCCAGGCGGACAGGCCGATGGACAGGCCGGCTTCACGCTGGCCGCGCGGCAACGACTGCAACGCCCCGCGCACCACCTCGCCGACCTCGCTGGCGCCCCACAGGGCCAAAACCAGCACGGCGCACCAGAAGCTCGGCAGGCTGATCTTGAAAAAGATCGGCAGGCCGAAGAACAGCAGGTACAGCCAGACCAGCACCGGGATGGCGCGAAACAGCTCCAGGTAGATGCGCAGCACGGCATTCACGCTGCCCTTGCCGAGCCTCGCCAGCACGCCGTAGAGCACGCCGCCGAGGGTCGCGAAAACAATGCCCAGACCGGAGATCGCCAGGGTTTGCGCGGCGCCCTTGCCCAGTTGCGGCAACGACACCAGCAGCAGCTCAAGACCCGAACTGGCCATGTTGCAGCCTCCTTTCCAGGCGGCTCAGCAGCAGCGACAGCGGCAGGAACAGCAGCACGCAGATCAGCGTCATCACCGCGAGCATTTCGTAGGTCTTGTAGTACAGGGCGATGTAGCTCTTGGTGGTGTAGAGGATTTCCGGCACCGCCACGGCGGAGACCACCGTGGTTTCCTTGAGCAGGAAGATGAAGTTGGCGAACAACGCCGGCAGGCTGAGCAGGCCGGCCTGGGGCAGGATCACATGGCGCAGCAGCTGGCCTTCGGAAAGACCGATGGAGCGCCCGGACTCCAGCTGCGCGGCGGGCACCGCCTCGACCCCGGCGCGCAGCACTTCGGTGAGGTAGGCGCCGCCGAGGAAGGTCATGGTGATGATTGCCGCGGCGAAGCCGGAGAGCTTCACCCCCAGCGCCGGCAAGGCGAAATAGACGAAGAACAGCTGGATCAGCAGCGGGGTGTTGCGCGCCAGTTCGACGTACAGGGCGACCAGGCGATGCAGGACGGGAGTGCGGTAAAGCAGGATCGGCGCGTTGATCAGCGCCACCAGCAGCGAGGTGGCGATGGTGATCAGGCCGACCTGCAGGGTCACGCCGACGGCCTTGAGGAAGGCGGGCAGCGTGCCGAGGATGAAGGTGAAGTCGAAGCTCATGGGATGGAGTCTTTTCCGAACCGACCCGGGGGTAGACGGGTGGTGTCCACAGGTTTCGAGGCGGGTAAGCCTCACTGGGGAAAGACTCTAGCGGTATAAAAATAAATATTTAAATAACATTATTGAATATTGATAGTTCCTGGACGCCTATCTCCTGAGAGTGGGATAAATGTCTTCAAGAAACTTTTGCAGTTGTGGATCAATTCCCCTTGTCATCAAGTCGCGCGCATCCAGGCCCCTGAACTGCTCTTTTGGATTACCTCTCCTGCGCTCACTGCCTGGTAGATGGGTGTTCAGCAAGCGCCGAGCCGCTGCTTTCCTGCCAGGGATATTGGCTGTCCTGGAAAAGCTTGCGCCGTCCCTGGCCTTTATCGCTGCCTTGAGCTGGTCTAAATCGAGCGCCGTAGGACGTTCATATCTACGATAGTGGACCTGCCTAGCAGCCAAATCCTGATCTATCGAGACAGTATGAATCGGCGACTGCGGTGGAGACGGCGACTGGCGTGGAGGTGCGAACTGGATCACGGAGTCCCGCCGCGACATGCTCAAGTCCAAGGGCTCTGTTTGCGGTGGCGCGGTTTGCGGATACTCGGCCGCCGTCCTCTGTTTCCACCGAGCCAACATGCCAGCTGCCGCCCCTACCATGGCTACACCAATGCCAATGGCAAACCATGGCAGCAACGAGGACTCTCCTGCCCCCTGGTCCACCTGTCTCCGCGTACTCGCCATGCCCAATATCTCCAGTCCCAGGGTCCCCATCCAGGCCATATGACCGGTGGGATCCCGCCGATTGACCGGGTCGCCGATGCAGTAGACATAAGGATTGAGACCACCCGCTCCAAACGGGCTCCAGCTATCCGGCTGGTGGAAGCGCATCAGCACCGGGTTGTAGGCGCGGTAGCCGTTGCCCAGGAGGTAATGGCCTGTGGCGGGCTCGGGCAGTTCGCCGTTGAACCCGGGTCGCGCGACATGCGGCCGCGCGTGGCGTTGGCCGTAGGGCGAATAGGCGGTAGCGTCGTGTGCTTCGGCGGATCGCGCCGCCAGTATGCTTTGCTGTGAGTCGCAGGCGAACAGGACTGCGTGGGGTCCAGCTTCTGGAATCGCCATGGTGCACACCGAGTAGAGGATGCTCGGAGTGTAGCGCTGCACCTTGTGCGTCATAACTGGCAGAAATGTCAGGTCTGCCAACGTAATTGGGGCCGCTTTGCGGCCCTTCGCGAGCAAGCTCGCTCCTACAGTGTGTTGCACGAATCCTGTAGGAGCGAGCTTGCTCGCGAAGGGCTGCAAAGCAGCCCCAAACAGCGCATTCAGAGACGAATCAGAACGCCGGCAGTACCGCGCCGCTGTACTTCTTCTCGATGAAGGTCTTCACCTCAGGCGACGTCAGGGCCTTGGCCAGCTTCTGCACCGCTGCGCTGTCCTTGTTGTCCGGACGGGCCACCAGGAAGTTCACGTAAGGCGAGTCGCTGCCCTCGATCAGCAATGCATCCTTCGCCGGGTTCAGGCCTGCTTCCAGGGCGTAGTTGGTGTTGATCATGTCCAGGTCGACCTGGTCCAGCACGCGCGGGAGCATGGCCGATTCCAGTTCGCGGAACTTCAGTTTCTTCGGGTTCTCGGCGATGTCTTTCGGGGTCGCCAGGGCGTTCTTCGGATCCTTCAGGGTGATCAGGCCAGCCTTCTGCAGCAGCAGCAGGGCACGACCACTGTTGCTGCCCTCGTTCGGGATGGCGACGGTGGCGCCTTCCTTCAGCTCGGCCAGGCTCTTGACCTTCTTCGAGTAGCCACCGAACGGCTCGACGTGAACACCGATCACGGTTTCCAGGTGGGTACCCTTGCCTTCGTTGAAGTTCTTCAGGTACGGCAGGGTCTGGAAGTAGTTGGCGTCCAGACGCTTCTGGTCGACCTGCACGTTAGGCTGCACGTAGTCGGTGAAGACCTTGATCTCCAGGTCCACGCCTTCTTTGGCCAGGGTCGGCTTGATCAGCTCCAGGATCTCGGCATGCGGCACCGGGGTGGCGGCCACCACCAGTTTCTCGCCGGCATGGGCAAAACCGGCAACCGACAGCGCGGCAGCCAGGGCAGTCATCAACAGAGCTTTTTTCATGTGCAGTCCTTATTGGTATTCCGCGCCTCGTGGGCGTCGATGTGTTGGTTCGCCAGGCCCGTGCTGCCCGGCGTGAGGCGGACAATATCGAGATTTTTTATTCCCGAAAAATATCTTTTGGTTAGTCACTTATGCCTTTTTTCACAAACCCATTTATGCATCAGGCGCAACGCTCTAGCTCGCGGCTTGCGCCAGGCGCAACAAGGTTTGTTCGAGCAGCTTCTGCAACGCCCGTCGCTCCTGGGCATCGCCCAGCTCGCTGAGGCGTTCCAGGCGCTGGGCCAGGGCATGCAGCGGGGTCGGCAGGTTCAGGTGCTCGGCGAGGATTTCGTCGCCACTGCCCTGCAGCAGGGCGAAGTGGATGACGTTCTCCAGCTCGCGGGTATTGCCCGGCCAGTCGTGCAGCTCCAGCACGCGCTGGGCTTCTTCGCTGAGCAGCGGCACCGGGCGGTTGAGTTTCGGGCTGTAGATGCCGACGAAGTATTCAGCCAGCGGCAGGATATCGCCGACCCGTTCGCGCAAGGCCGGCAGTTCCAGGCGGCCCTCGTGCAGGTAGTCGAACAGCCGTGGATGGAAGTGCCCGGCGGCGACCGCCTCGGCCAGGTCGATGCTCGATGCGGCGACCAGGCGTACATCCACCGGGTGCGGTTGCTGCGAACCGACGCGGTAGACCTCGCGGTTCTCCAGGGCGGCCAGCAGCTTGACCTGGATCGCCAGCGGCAGGTCGGCGATTTCGTCCAGGTACAGCGTTCCGCCATTGGCCGAGCCGAACCAGCCGGCGCGGCTGCTGGCGGTGCCGCCGTGACTGCCTGCGGTGTAGCCGAACAGCTCGGCGTCGGCATAGGTCGGGCTGATCGCCCCGCAGTTGACCGAGACGAACAGACCGCCGCGGTCGCTGGCACGGTGGATCTGGCGGGCCAGCAATTCCTTGCCGGTGCCGCTTTCGCCACGGATCAATACCGGCAGGGCCAGCGGCGCCAGCAGCTCCAGTTCCTCGCGCAACTGGCGCGAGCGCGGATCGACGAACACCAGTGCCTTGGCGCGGATGCTCAGCGGGCTCTTGTCGAGTTCGGGAAAGGTCAGCAGTGGCTGGCCGAAGGTGTCTTGTGCAGTCATGGCAAAGCTCCCGCCCGGACTCCTGGCCCGGGCGTTACGAAAAGGAAGATGAAGAAAGGTGCTGGCGGATCAGGCGCGACGCAGGGCGCCCTGTTCCATTCGACTCTGCAGCCGGTACAGGTAGGCGAAGCCCTGTTCCCAGCGATGGTGGCCGGACTTGACGTTGATATGCCCGGCCCCGCCGAGCACCCCGGCTTCGGCGCCCCAGGCGCGGGCCAGTTGCATGGCGCGCGGCGCGCTGACGGCCGGGTCGTTGTCGGAGGTCACCACCTGGCTGGGGAACGGCAGCAGGTTCATGGGAATCGGCGCGAAGTTGCGCAGCGCCGGCGAACAGGCCGGTCGCTCGACATCCGCCGGCGCCACCAGCAGCGCGCCACGCACCCGGCGCAGCAAGGCCGTACTGGCCTGCGCGGCCCAGTGGGCGACGGTGATGCAGCCCAGGCTGTGGGCGATCAGGATCACCGGTGACTCGCTGGCGGCAATCGCCTCCTCCAGCGCCGCGACCCAGTCCCCGCGCTTCGGCGTCAGCCAGTCGGCCTGCTCGACACGGGCGCTGTTGGGCAGCGTCTGGTGCCAATGACTTTGCCAGTGCTGCTCTGGCGAACCCTGCCAGCCCGGCACAATCAGGTAACGGATCGACTCGTTGCGCATGGGGAATTGCCTCCTGCTGCGGTTGCGTGCATGCCGGCAAGTATTGGCGAGGGAGTTATATCCGTAAAGGAATAAGAAGCTATTTATTAATAACCATATTAAAAGCGGGACCGCTGCGGGTCCCGCCAGGCGTCAGGCGGCGGGTTGCTGCCAGTCGCGGCTTTCGTAGCCGTCGATCAAGGCGTCGACCAGGCCCTTCGCCGCTTCCACGGCATGCATCGTCAGCCAGGGGAAGCTGCTGGTGCCCGGTTCCGGGGTGAGGGAGAGCTGGGTGGATTCGTAGGCGCAGCGCAGGAACATGGAGATGTGGATCAAAGTGCTGTGGGGGTCGATGCCGGGGTTTACGGAGAAGAGTGGCGGGTGGGTGGGGCATGTGCCGAAGGGGCGGGCGCAGATTGGGGCTAAAGGTGGGTCTGGGACGAGCTTTTTCATGGGTATTGTCCTTACCAGTTTTGCCAACATCCTTTTGTTTCCACACAAATGGGTGGCGGCTGTACGCGGGGTGGAAAACCGAGCGGTAAGGAGATACCCGGCAGGCCCGAAAGCCTCCCGCGCACAGCTGCCATAAAGCTGTTCCTCACCACCATTTTTGCGAGGTTTCCACACCCCGATCGCTGACCATTCAGCGACCCTGGAAGCCTAGAAGGAGTGGTTTCCATGGGCAAGGAAGCAAGGACCGACAGATCGCGTAGGTTACGTCCTAGGATTTTCAGCTTCCACAAACTTTATGTTTGCAGGTGTCTGGAATGGGCCTGCTGCGCAGGCCTTCGCGGGCAAGCCTCGCTCCTACGGGGGGGAGGTGCGATCGACTGCAATCTTTCGGATGGCCATTCCTCCGTAGGAGCGAGGCTTGCCCGCGAAGGACCGCAAAGCGGTCCCAGAAGGTGGCCGCTGCGAGAACTCGGAACTCAGGCTTTACGACAGCTACGCCGCCGATCACCGCGCTACGTTCCACAGACATTCAGGCCAAAAAAAAGCCAGCCCCTGCCACAGGACCGGCCTCAAGTGTGCCTGAGTTGCGTGTTGCTCAGCGTGCGGTGATCACCGACAACTTGGTAATCCCCGCGCGTTCGATCGAAGCCATGGCACGCGCCACTTCTCCGTAGTTCACTCCATCGTCCGCCTGCAGTTGCACCCGTACCTCGGGGTCCTTGGCCTTCGCCGCCTGCAGGTTGGTTTCCAGCAGATCCGGCTGGATTTCATCCTTGTTGATGAACAGCTTCCCTGCCCCGTCGATGCTCACCACCAACGGATCCTTCTGTTCCACCGGGGCCACGGCCTCGGTCTTGGGCAAGTTGATCGGGATCGCGTTGGTCAGCAGCGGCGCGGTGACGATGAACACCACCAGCAGCACCAGCATCACATCCACCAGCGGCGTCACGTTGATCTCGCTGAGTACCTCGTCGCTGTCCTGGGTCGAGAAGGCCATGTCACACCGCCTCTTTCACAGGCTGGCCCGCGGCGTTACCGGCCTTGAGCAGCGTTGGGTGGGCGATGACACGGAAGGCGCTCTTCTGCGCGAGGCTGTAGAAGTCGTGGGCGAAGTCGTCGAGGTCGGCGGCGGTCAGCTTCAGGCGACGCAGGAAGTAGTTGTAAACCAGCACCGCCGGCACCGCGACGGCGATACCCACACCAGTGGCGACCAGCGCCGCGCCGATCGGGCCGGCCACGGTTTCCAGGCTCGCCGAGCCCGCCGCGCTGATGCCCTTGAGCGCTTCCATGATGCCCCACACGGTGCCGAACAGACCGATGAACGGCGAAGTACTGCCGATACTGGCGACCACGGCGAGGCCGGTTTCCAGCGAGCGACGCTCCCGCACGATCTGCTGGCGCAGGGCGCGTTCCAGACGGTCCTGATGGTTGATCGCGTGGCTCAGGTCGGTGGCCTGGCCCGGCTCGCCGACGGCGATGGCGGCGTAGCCGGCCTGGGCGACACGGGCTGCCGAACCGGGTTGCGAGTGGGCCAGGTCAGCCGCCGAGTCGAGACTGGAGGCGGCCCAGAATTGCTTGTGGAAGCGCTTGTCCTGGTTCTTCAGACGGACGAACTGCACGGTCTTGACCAGGGCCAGGCCCCAGGTGACCACGGAGAAGCCGACCAGCAGCCAGATCACCGCGCTTTCGATGGATTCAAGGGGGGAAGCCAATACGCTCATGATGTGTTCTCTCTCTCTCGTTGCGCGAATTTGGGTTAGCGAATCTTGAAGTCGATGGGCACGCTCACCCAGCCTTCCTGGGGTACATCGCCCTGCTTGGCCGGCACGAAACTCCAGCGCTTGACCGCGGCCAGCGCGGCGTCGTCGAGTTGCTGGCGACCACTGCTCTGCTGGATCTGGATCTCGCCCGGCTTGCCGCTGGCGAGCACCTTGACCCGCAGCAGCACCGTGCCTTCCCAGCCGCGACGCTGGGCCAGCGACGGGTATTCCGGCGCCGGGTTCTTCAGGTACGCGGCGTTGGCCGAGGCCGGCGTCACCGGTGCCGGCGCGGGTGGCGCGGGCGGCTGCGGTGCGGCGACCGGCGGGGCCGGCGTCGGCGGTTGTTCCACTGGCTTGGGCTCGGGCTTGGGTGTTGGCTTGGGCACGGGCTTGGGCTTGGGTTTCGGTACCGGCTTGGGCGGCGGCGGCTTCACCGCCAGTTCGTCCTCGACCGGCGGTGGCGGCTCCACCACCGGCGGCGGTGGCTCGACCACGGGCGGTGGCGGTTCGACCACCGGTGGCGCGGGCTGGGAAAACTCGATGGTCATCGGTGGAATTTCCGGCGGCACCACGGGCAGCACCGGGGTCGGCTTCTCGCTGATCCAGTACGCGACCGCGCCGTGCAGAACCAGGGCGAAGACGCCGAGCAGGACTTTCTCGCGGCGCTTCAGCGCACTGCGCGGCGCCCGCTGCAGGCGCTGTTGGCCGAGCGGCGAGCGGTGCGGCCGGCCGAGATCGACCAGTTCGCCCGGCGTCGGGCGCCACAGCACGTCAACGGCACTGGCGGCGGTCTGGACATTACCCATTGATAAACTCCTGGGGGTTCGGTGCATTCCATCGAAGGGGATAAGGGGCCTTCGCTTGGCTGGAATGATCCGGGTCAGACGCTTATCTCTGAAAGTAATCTTTAAAGTTATAGATAGAATTTTCGGGAATATATTATTTTCGCCGATCGCTGCAGCCCTTGCAGATCAAGGCCTGCAGCGATGCTGGCATTTTCCCATGCCTTTGCGGCATGAAAAATATTCCCAAAAGGCATGGAAAATCGACGCTTTGCCTGACTGGAATCATATGTATTCCAGTTATTTATTTATGTTTTTACATGCTTTTACTGAATAAAGGATTGCCTTTATAAGGTGTGCCATGCACATCGACCTGCGCCAGTTGCGCCACCTCCTCGCCCTCGCCGAACACCGCAGCTTCGTTGCCGCGGCGGGTTCGGTGCGTCTGTCACAGTCCGCGTTCAGCCGCAGTATCCAGGCCCTCGAACACAGTGTCGGCTGCCAGCTGGTGGACCGCGCGAGCAAGGACCTGGTGCCGACCCGGCAAGGGTTGGTGGTGCTGGAACATGCGCGGCGGCTGGTCAGTGGCGCGCATCAGCTGAGCAACGAGATTCGCCAGTTCAATGACCTGGAGACGGGAGAGCTGCGCTTTGGCCATGTTCCGGCGAGCGGGCTGGTGACGCGGGCCGTGGCCGGGTTCGTCGGCAAGTACCCGAAGGCGCGGGTGCGCTTCGAGGCCGCGACTGCCGCGGAAATGGGCAAGCGCCTGCTGGCCGATGAGCTGGAGTTCTTCGTGGCCGACAGTCGTGGCTTCGATGGGGATTCGGCGTACCAGGTGCTGCGCCTGAAAGCGCGGGCCTGGCAGTTCTGCTGTCGCCCCGGGCATCCGCTGGCCGGGCGCGGCGTCGTCACGCAAGAAGAGCTGCGAGCCTGGCCGCTGGCGGTTCCCCGCGGAGAACCAGGCCTGGTCGAGTTGGGTGCGACGATCGAGTGCACTGCGGGGCTGCATGCCCTGGTGGCGGGATCGGATGCGCTCGGGGTCAGCCTTGGCGAAGCCGGGCTGGTGCGGCTGAAGGTGACCGGGGTCGAGATGCCGGAGGCGCGCCATGCGATCGTCAGCCGGGCTCGGCAACGCTTGTCGCCGCTGGCCGAGGCGATGGTCGGGGAGATTCTGCTGGTGGATCAGGCGGAGGACGGGGCAAGCCTGGAGAGGATGGCGGTGTAGGTGGGGACCGCGTTGCGGTCCTTTCGCGGGCAACGCCCGCTCCTACAGGAAATGCGCGGACTCTGTAGGAGCGTGGCTCGCCCGCGAAGGCCTGCAGAGCAGGCCCAACGGCCTCAGATATTCTCGACCTTCTGCCAGACCTTCGGCTTGAAGAACAAGGTCTCGCCGCGCGCCAGGCCGGTCAGGCTGTCATGGTCCTTGACCACTTCCGCCTCGATCAGCTCGCTCTGCCCTTCCACCTTCAGGGTCACCCGGGTGGTCGCGCCCAGTGGACGGATATCGCGCACCTCGGCGACGTGGTGGCCTTCCATCTCATGCCGCGACAGCGACACTTCGTGCGGACGGAACAGCACGTGGTGGTTCTCGCTCAGGTGCAGGCGGTTGGAGTCGCCGAGGAAGTGATAGACGAAATCGCTGGCCGGGTTCTCGTAGACCTCGCCCGGCGAGCCGATCTGCTCGATCACGCCCTTGTTCATCACCACGATGCGGTCGGCCACTTCCATGGCTTCTTCCTGGTCGTGGGTGACGAACACCGAGGTCAGGTTGATGTCCTCGTGCAGCCGCGCCAGCCAGCGACGCAGCTCCTTGCGCACCTTGGCGTCGAGCGCGCCAAACGGCTCGTCGAGCAGCAGCACCTTGGGCTCCACCGCCAGGGCGCGGGCCAGGGCGATCCGCTGGCGCTGGCCACCGGACAGTTGCTCCGGGTAGCGATCCGACAGCCAGTCGAGCTGGACCATGTTCAGCAGCTCATGGACCTTCTCGGCAATCCTGCTCTCGCTCGGGCGCTCGCCCTTGGGCTTCATGCGCAGGCCGAAGGCGACGTTGTCGAACACGCTCATGTGGCGGAACAGCGCGTAGTGCTGGAACACGAAACCGACGTTGCGATCACGCACGTCGTGGCCGGACACGTCTTCGCCGTGGAACACGATATTGCCGTTATCCGGGGTCTCCAGGCCGGCGATGATGCGCAGCAGGGTGGTCTTGCCGCAGCCGGACGGGCCAAGCAGGGCCACCAGCTCGCCGCTGTTGATGTCCAGGTTGATGTTGTCCAGGGCCTGGAAGGCGTTGAAGCGCTTGCTGACGTTACGAACTTCGATCGACATGAATTATTCCTCCGCCGCACTGTGGCGCAGACGGTTAATGCGGTTCTCGCTCCACTGCTTGAGCAGCAGGATGAAGAGCGCCAGGATCAGCAGCAGGCTCGCCACGCTGAACGCCGCGACATGGTTGTATTCGTTGTAGAGGATCTCGACATGCAGCGGCAGGGTGTTGGTCACGCCGCGGATGTGGCCGGAGACCACCGACACCGCGCCGAACTCGCCCATCGCCCGCGCGGTACACAGCACCACGCCGTAGATCAGGCCCCATTTGATGTTCGGCAGGGTCACGTGCCAGAACATCTGCCAGCCGTTGGCGCCGAGCAGGCGCGCGGCCTCCTCTTCCTGGGTGCCCTGCTCCTGCATCAGCGGGATCAGTTCACGGGCGACGAAGGGCACGGTGACGAAGATGGTCGCCAGGACGATGCCCGGCAGGGCGAAGACGATCTGGATATCGTGGTCCTGCAGCCACGGCCCGAACAGGCCCTGGGCGCCGAACATCAGCACGTAGACCAGACCCGCGATCACCGGCGAGACCGAGAACGGCAGGTCGATCAGGGTGACCAGCACGCTCTTGCCGCGGAAGTTGTACTTGCTCACGCACCAGGCGGCGCTGACGCCGAACACCAGGTTCAGCGGCACCGAGATGGCCACGGCGATCAGGGTCAGCTTGAGGGCGGACAGGGCATCGGCTTCGAAGATCGCCTCGAAGAAGGTACCCAGGCCCATCTTCAGGCCCTGGGATACCACGATCACCAGCGGCAACAGGAGGAACAGGGCGAAGATCAGCCAGCCAAGGCCGATCAGGATGCGCCGGGCAGCGGCGCTGCCACGGCGGGCGGCGTTGGCCGAAGCGGCCGCGCCAATTGCGGATGCAGACATGCTCAGGCCTCCTTCAAGGGGTTTCGATGCGCCGCTGCAGCAGGTTGATCAGCAGCAGCAGGATGAAGGAAACCACCAGCATCAGCACGCCGATGGCGGTCGCGCCGGTGTAGTCGTACTGGTCGAGCTTGACCATGATCAGCAGCGGCAGGATCTCGGTCTTCATCGGCATGTTGCCGGCGATGAAGATCACCGAACCGTACTCGCCCACGCCACGGGCGAAGGCCAGGGCAAAGCCGGTCAGCCAGGCCGGCAGCAGGGCCGGCATCAGTACGTGGCGGAACACCTGCAGCGGCTTGGCGCCGAGGCAGGCGGCGGCTTCTTCGACTTCCCGGGGGATGTCGGCGAGCACCGGCTGCACCGTGCGCACCACGAACGGCAGGGTGACGAAGGTCAGTGCCAGGGTGATGCCGAGCGGGGTGTAGGCGATCTTGAAACCGAGGTCGGTGGCGAACTGGCCGACCCAGCCGGACGGTGCATAAAGCGCGGTCAGGGCGATACCGGCGACCGCGGTGGGCAGGGCGAACGGCAGGTCGATCATCGCCTCGATGATCTTGCGTCCGGGGAAGGTGTAGCGCACCAGGACCCAGGCCAGCAGGGTACCGATGATGCCGTTGATGATGGCGGCGCAGAGGGCGGTGCCGAAACTCAGTTGCAGCGCGGCGAGTACCCGCGGTGCGCTGACGATGTTCCAGAACTGCTCCCAGGTGAGCTGGGCGGCATGCACGAACATCGCCCCCAGCGGTATGAGCACTATCAGACTGAGGTACACCAAGGTGTAGCCCAGCGTCAGCCCGAAGCCGGGTATGACGGGGGATATACGACGTGACATAAAGGTCCTTGGTCTAGCTGGTTTTCATACGGGGTGTTCGGGGGCTGCTTTGCAGCCCTTTCGCAGTGGTTCGTCACACGACAAGCCAGCTCCTACAAGAGACCGCGGTGTACGGGCCTGTGTAGGAGCTGGCTTGTCGTGTGACGAACCACTGCGAAAGGGCCGCAAAGCGGCCCCAGAAAGATCACTGTGCCGAATAGATCTGATCGAACACACCGCCATCATTGAAGAACTTGGGTTGGGCAGTCTTCCAGCCACCGAAGTCTTTGTCGATAGTCACCAGGTCCAGTTTCGGGAACTGGTTGGCGTATTGCGCGGCGACCTTCTCGTCACGCGGACGGTAGAAGTTGTCGGCGGCGATCTTCTGCCCGGCCGGGCTGTACAGGTACTTGAGGTACTCCTCGGCGATCTTCTCGTTGCCCTTCTTCTCGGCGTTCTTGTCGACCACGGCCACCGGCGGTTCGGCGAGGATCGACAGGGACGGCACGACGATTTCGAACTTGTCGCTGCCACCGTCTTCCTTCAGGGCCAGGAAGGCTTCGTTTTCCCAGGCCAGCAGGACATCGCCCTGGCCGTTGTTGACGAAGGTGATGGTCGAGCCACGGGCACCGGTGTCGAGGACCGGCACGTGCTTGAACAGCTCCTTCACGTATTCCTGGGCCTTGGCTTCACTGCCGCCGGCTTTCAGGCCGTAGGCCCAGGCGGCGAGGAAGTTCCAGCGGGCGCCGCCGGAGGTTTTCGGGTTCGGGGTGATGACCGAGACGTCTTTCTTGACCAGGTCGCCCCAGTCCTTGATGGCTTTCGGGTTGCCCTTGCGCACCAGGAACACGATGGTCGAGGTGTACGGGGTGCTGGCTTGCGGCAGACGGGTCTGCCAGTTCTCCGGCAGGGTCTTGCCGAGCTTGGCGACTTCGTCGATGTCGCCGGCCAGGGCCAGGGTCACCACGTCGGCGCGCAGGCCGTCGATCACTGCACGGGCCTGTTTGCCCGAACCGCCATGGGATTGCTGGATCTTCACCTTGTCGCTGGGGTTGGCCTGTTGCCAGTGCTTGATGAACTCGGCGTTGTACTGCTGATACAGCTCGCGGGTTGGGTCATAGGACACGTTCAACAACTCGTAGTCCTTGGCGATGGCGGAACCGGCAAAAACAGCACTGGCGAGTGCGGCCAGGGCATAACGGCGGATAGACATGGTGAAGCTCCCGATTGGCTTTTTTTCTAATGGGTAGACCTGGGCACGCGAGCTTCAGCTCGGTTTGTTGCCCGAGTTCTGCAGGCGGAATTTTTCCTTGCGTTCGATCTGCACGACCTGGGCGTTGTGCACGGTGATTTCCACCGCGCCGAAACGCAGGTCACGCAGTGCGCTCTGGATTTCGCGCAAGATGGTGGCTTCGTCCTGACCGTCAACGCTACGCAGAGATGCGCTCATGCTCGTGCTCCTTTGAAAGTGGGGGCCCGGCAGCAGCGTGTAGGAAGGTGACTGCGCCTGGTGTGGGAGCAATCTTATGAGGGGCTGAATATTCTTAAAAATACTATTTAAGAATTTTTATATAACTGAATTGACTCAAGCTACAGGGCACCGTGCCCGGTGTAGGAGCGGATTCATCCGCGATTGGCCGCGAAGCGGCCATAAACCCTGTGTCCGCGTTGTGTCAGACAAGTCCGGGATACAGGCTTTACGACGGCTTCGCCGCCGATCGCGGATGAATCCGCTCCTACAGAGCTGCGTCGAGGCCTACCAACGCAGCTCCTGCGCCGGCACCGGCCGCCCGTACCAGTACCCCTGCCCCATGTCGCACTGGTGCTCCAGCAGGAAGCGCGCCTGCTCGGACTGCTCGATCCCCTCGGCATGGATCGCCATGCCCATGCTCCGCGCCAGGGCGATGATCACCCGCACGATCGCGACGTCATCATCGTCGTTGGGCAGCCCGGCAACGAAGCCCTGGTCGATCTTCAGCTTCTGCACCGGCAAGCGCTTGAGCCGCAGCAGCGACGAATAACCGGTGCCGAAGTCGTCGATCGCCAGGCGCAGCCCCAGGTCGCGCAGGCGGTGCAGCTGTTCCAGGGCCACTTCCGGGTCGTCCATCACCGCGCTCTCGGTCACCTCGACCTCCAGCCGCGACGGCTCCAGCCCGGTGTCATCGAGCACCTGCGCCACCTGCTTGTACATCTCGCGATGGGCGAACAGGCGACTGGAGACGTTCACCGCGACGAAATCGAGCACCTTGCCCTCGCCCAGCCAACGGACCATCTGCTGGCAGGCCTGGCGCATGACCCACATGTCGATGTCGGCGATCAGCCCGGTGCGTTCGGCGATCGGGATGAACTCTCCCGGCGGCACCAGCCCGCGCTGCGGATGCAGCCAGCGCACCAGGGCCTCGGCACCGATCATCCGACCGCTGAACAGGTCGTGCACCGGCTGGAAGTACACACGCAGCTCGCCCTGCTCCAGGGCCCGGCGCAGCTCGCTGGCGGTTTCCACCCGCTGCTGGGCATGGGCAGTCAGCTCTTCGGTATACAGCGCGTAGCCGGCCCGGCCATTGCCCTTGGCCTTGAACAGCGCCGCGTCGGCGTTGCGCAGCAATTGCTCGGCGCTCTGCGCATCGCTGGGGAACAGGCTGATGCCGATGCTGACGCTGCTGAACAGGCGGTGATTCTCCAGTTCGTAAGGCTCTTTCAGCACATTGACGATCAGTTGCGCCAGGTCCGCCGCCTGCCCCACCTGCGAGCAGTTTTCGCTGAGGATGGCGAATTCGTCGCCACCCAGGCGGGCCAGGGTGACACCCGGGTCGATCACCAGCTTGAGGCGATCGGCCACGGCCTTGAGCAACTCGTCGCCGATGTTGTGGCCAAGGCTGTCGTTGATGCTCTGGAAGTGGTCGAGGTCGAGCAGGAGCAAGGCGCAGCCGCGCTTGTTGGCCTGGGCCGTGGCCAGGGCCTGTTCGGCCCGGTCGTTGAACAGCAGGCGGTTGGGCAGGTGGGTCAGCGGGTCGTGGTGGACCAGGTAGGCCAGCTCGCGCTCGGTGTGCTTGATCGCGCTGATATCGCTGAACACGGCGACATAGTGGGTCAGTTCGCCGCCATCGTCGCGGATCGCGCAGATGGTCTGCCACTGCGGATACACCTCGCCGCTCTTGCGCCGGTTCCACACCTCGCCGCTCCACTCGCCCTTGTCGTGCAGGGCGGCGTACATGGCCTGGTAGAACGTCTGGTCGTGGCGACCGGACTTGAACTTGTTCGGCCGCTGGCCGATGACTTCTTCGCGCTGGTAGCCGGTGATGTTCATGAAGGCGCGGTTGACATGCACGATGACGCCGTTGCGGTCGCTGACCAGCACGCCTTCCAGGGTGCTGTCGAACACCGCCGCGGCCATGCGCAGGCGCTCGCGGTCTTCGCGACGCAGGCGCGCGCCAAGGCCGATGAAGTTCAGCAGGCGTACCCGCGACAGGAAGATCAGCACGGCACTGCAGGCCGCCCAGGTGTAGGCGTTGATCAGCTGCCAGCTGGCCTTTTCCCCCGGATCATCGAAAACACTGCTTAATATTTGATCAGATACGACCAGCCACAACAGCGACAGCACCAGGTACAGCGCAGCCATGCGCAAGGCGTCTCGTGCGGAAACAGACATAGCGTCTCGGATGCCCACAACAAAAGATGGGGCATTATAGGGACACTTTTCCCTGTTGACCTCTTATCTAAAAGGCCGACTGGTTTTATTTGACATCATGGTAATAATGTCGATCGCTGTTCATCCGCTCTGAGAGGGCACTTCCACCCATGTGGTACTACGGTTTACTCGACCTGTCGGCCTGGCAACTGCTGGCGGTCACCCTGCTGATGACCCATGTGACCATCGTCGCGGTCACGGTCTATCTGCATCGCTACTCGGCGCACCGCTCCCTGGAGCTGAACGCCGGGCTCAAGCATTTCTTCCGCTTCTGGCTGTGGCTGACCACGGCGCAGAACACCCGCGAATGGACCGCCGTCCACCGCAAGCACCACGCCAAGTGCGAAACCGCGGACGATCCGCACAGCCCGGTGATCAAGGGCCTGTCCACGGTGCTGCGCAAAGGCGCCGAGCTGTACCGCGAAGAGGCGCGCAACCCGGAAACCCTGCGCATCTACGGCAAGAACTGCCCCGAGGACTGGATCGAGCGCAACCTCTATTCGCGCTACAAGCTCGGCGGCATCGCCCTGATGGCGGTGATCGACCTGCTGCTGTTCGGCACCATCGGCATGACCATCTGGGCGGTGCAGATGATGTGGATTCCGTTCTGGGCCGCCGGGGTGGTCAACGGCCTCGGCCACGCCGTGGGCTACCGCAACTTCGAATGCCGCGACGCCGCCACCAACCTGGTGCCGTGGGGCATCGTCATCGGTGGCGAAGAACTGCACAACAACCATCACACCTACCCCAATTCGGCCAAGCTCTCGGTCAAGCGCTGGGAATTCGACATGGGCTGGGCCTGGATCACGCTGTTCACCTGGCTGCGCCTGGCCAAGGTGCAGCGCGTCGCGCCGATCGCCCACCGCGTCGAGGGCAAGGGCCAACTGGACATGGACACCGCCATGGCGATCCTCAACAACCGCTTCCAGATCATGGCCCAGTACCGCAAGTTGGTGATCGGCCCGCTGGTGAAGCAGGAACTGGCCAGGGTCGATGATTCGGTACGCCACCAGTTCCGCCGCGCCAAGCGCCTGCTGTCGCGCGAGACCAGCCTGCTGGAAGACCGCCATCACCAGCGCATCCAGACCATGCTGGAGCACAGCCAGGCGCTCAAGGTGATCTACGAGAAGCGCCTGGCCCTGCAGCAGATCTGGGCCCGCACCAGCGCCAACGGCCACGACATGCTCGCGGCGATCAAGGACTGGGTGCACGAGGCCGAGGCCAGTGGTATCCATTCGCTGCGTGAATTCGCCGCGCAACTCAAGACCTACTCGCTGCGCCCTGCCCTGGCCTGACGCCCACTGATCGGAGCGCCCCCTGCCGGGGCGCCCGTTCTGGAACTTCCCTCCCCGATCAAGTTCTTAGCAGATATGTCGCCCGCCTGGCGGGCCGGGTCGTGGCCACACGTTCCCGCCTTACTAGAAGTACTGCGAACATGGTCAAGAACACCCCGCCGTTCACTCCGCCTCCCGAGGCTGCCCAGACACTGCTGGCCCTGATGCACGCGCAAGGCGAGGTTGCCCGCCTGAGCGAGCGCGAGCAGCTGTTCAGCTCGCTGCTGGACAGCGTCAACGCGGTGCTCTGGGCCTTCGACTGGGAAACCCGCCAGGTGCTGTACGTCAGCCCCGCCTACGAGCGCATCTTCGGCCGCCCGGCGAGCCTGCTGATGGCCGACTACAACCAGTGGCGCGACGCGATCTACCCCGACGACCTCGACTACGCCGAAAGCAGCCTGGCCGATGTGCTGGTCAAGGGCGCAGTGGAAGACCGCGAATACCGCATCATCGCCGCCGACGGCCAGGTGCGCTGGCTCAGCGACAAGTGCTTCATCAACCAGCAGGCCGAGGGGCAGCGGGTGATCGTGGTCGGCATGGCCGAGGACATCACCGAGAAGAAACAGCTCGAGGGTGAACTGCAGCGCCTGGCCACCACCGATGTCCTGACCCAGAGCAGCAACCGCCGGCACTTCTTCGAATGCGCCGAGCAGGCGTTCGAGAAAGCCCGGGGCGACGGCGCGCCGTTTTCGTTCCTGCTGCTGGATATCGATGACTTCAAGCAGGTCAACGATACCTACGGCCACCCCGAGGGCGACCAGGTGCTGCAGCGCATCGCCGACAGCGGCAAGGCGGCGTTGCGCCGAGGCGATCTGTTCGGGCGGATTGGCGGCGAGGAATTCGCCGCGGTGTTTCCCGGCTGTCCGCCGGAGATGGCGATGCAGGTGGCTATGCGCCTGCAGCGGGAGATCCAGCGCCTGAGCTTCAGCCATGACGGGCAGACCTATGGCGTGACCGTGAGCCAGGGGCTGACCGGGATGAGCGACGACGACGGCCTGCTCGACGACATGTTCGCCCGGGCGGATGCGGCGATGTACCAGGCGAAGCGGCAGGGGAAGAACCAGATAGTGCTGGGATGACCTGCCGGCGAAACGCCTGTATGCACCGGCTTGCCCCGTAGGAGCTGGCCTGCCTGCGAAAACCCCGTAGGAGCTGGCTTTGCCTGCGAAAGGACCGCGCAGCGGTCCCAAAAACTCTGGGTCTTCACCATTTTGGGACCGCTGCGCGGTCCATTCGCAGGCAAGCCAGCTCCTACAGAGGATTGCGCGGCGCCAGTGCCTACTCCTTGCGCAACCGCGCCAGCTCCGCCCGCCCGACCTTGAGCAACCGGGCAGTCTTCCCGGCGGCGATCTCTTCGAGCCCGTCCTCCACCCCCAACCGCGCCAGTTGCCCGGCCAGGTTCATCACCAGGTCTTCCCGCGAATACACCCCGCCACCCAGCTGATAAACCGCGGCAATCAACTCGCGCAGCTCCAGCGGCAAGCGCCAGCGGGTGCGCAGCGCCGAGCCATAGGCCGCCCCCGACTGCGTCAGCGCCACCTCGATTTCGTTCTCGTCCAGCTCGCCCCCGGCCAGGCGCCATTCCTGCAGGCAACGCAGCAGCGCCAGGTCGCCGAGGCAATGCAGCAACCCGGCGCAATAGCAGCGCTCATGGTCCAGCTCGAGCATCTGCGCCAGGTTGCGGCCGTACTCGGCGCAGCGCAGCGACAGGTTCCAGTATTCCTCGGCATAGCGGCCCAGTAGCGGATCGCTGAGCCTGGCACTGCGCTTGAGCGCCAGGCCGAGGATCAGGTTCATGCTCTGGGTCGTCCCCAGCTTGTTCAGCGCCTGCAACAGCGTCTGCACGTTGCCCTCGCGGTGCAGGGCGGCGCTGTTGGCGGCGGCGATCAGCACCGCGGTGATCTGCGGGTCGGCGCGCACTTCCTCCTCCAGCAGCCGCAGGTCCAGCCCCTGCGGATTCAGCGCGCGCTTGATCGCCTGTTGCACATCGGCGAACAGCGGCCCGCCATCGGCGGTGGCACGGTGTTCCTCGATGAAACGCGACAGGGTCAGGCCAGCCCGCAACGGCGGCACTTCGCAGGCGATCGACTCGCCGACCTTGAGTAATTGCTCTTCCAGGCGCTGGCGCAGCAGATCGAGGTTCAGCGGCTTGCTCAGGTACGCCGTCGGCGCCAGCGGCAGGGCCTCGCGCACGCTGGTCACGTCGCTGCGGCTGCTGATAAGGATGAACGGCAACGCCGGCGTGCGCGGCCGCGCACGCACCTTGCGCAGCAGGTCCAGGCCATCGAGGCCCGGCAGTTCGCGGGCGGCGATGATCAGGTCGGGCTTGCCAGCCAGGCCGTCCAGCGCCTCGTTGCCATTGGCACACACACGCACGTCGGCATCGCAACGCACACTGAGCAACATCTGGGTGAGCATGTCCCGCACCCACGGATCTCCCTCGGCGATCATCACCTTGGGCGCGGCAGCGAGGTCTACGGCAGTCATCGGGATCTCCTTACAACCATGACGCTTTCCAGCGTACCTTCCGGCACCGCTCCTGTAACCTTTAGAAACCTTAGCGCCCAACGTTCATCCCGGAGATGAAAAAAAACCCGCCGAAGCGGGTTTTTTCTCTAACACGTCACAGATCAGGCGAGTTCAGCGAAGCACTCTTCGATGATGGCCAGGCCTTTGTCCAGCAGCGCGTCTTCGGCGGTCAGCGGAACCAGGATCCGCAGGACGTTGCCGTAGGTGCCGCAGGACAGCAGGATCAGACCCTTGTCACGCGCCTTGGCGACCACTTGGGCAACGGCGGCGGCGTTCGGGGTGTGGGTGCCTTTCTCGAAGACTTCCACGGCGATCATCGAACCCAGGGCACGCACGTCACCGATGATCGGGTGCTTGGCCTGGATCTGCTTCAGACCGGCGACCAGACGCTCGCCAACGGCCTGGCTGCGCTCCAGCAGTTTCTCTTCGTCGAACACTTCCAGAACGGCCAGGGCCGCGGCGCACGCGATCGGCGAGCCGGCGTAGGTGCCGCCCAGGCCACCCGGGGCGATGGCGTCCATGTATTCGGCCTTGCCGCACACACCGGCCAGCGGGAAGCCGCCAGCGATGGACTTGGCGAAGGTGGTCAGGTCAGGCGCGACGCCCATCTGCTCCATGGCGAAGAAGGTGCCGGTACGGCCAGCGCCGGTCTGCACTTCGTCGGCGATCAGGAGGATGCCGTGCTGGTCGCACAGGGCGCGCAGACGCTTCATCAGCTCTTTCGGAGCAGGCAGGAAACCGCCTTCGCCCTGAACCGGCTCGATGATGATCGCGGCGATGTCGCGTGGCTCGGCATCGTTCTTGAAGATGCGCTCGATGGAAGCGATCGACTCGTCGACGCTCACGCCGTGCAGCTCGTTCGGGAACTGGGCGCGGAAGATGCCGCCTGGCATCAGGCCCATGCCGGCCGAGTACGGCACGACTTTACCGGTCAGACCCAGGGTCATCATGGTGCGGCCGTGGTAGCCGCCGGTGAAGGCGATCACGCCAGCGCGGCCGGTGGCGGCACGGGCGATCTTGACGGCGTTTTCAACGGCTTCGGAGCCGGTGGTGACCAGCAGGGTCTTCTTGGCGAAGTCGCCTGGGACGCGGGCGTTGATCTTTTCGCACAGCTCGACGTAAGGCTCGTAGGCCAGGACCTGGAAGCAGGTGTGGCTGACCTTGGTCAGTTGTTCCTGGACAGCCGCGACCACTTTCGGGTGCAGGTGACCGGTGTTCAGTACTGCGATGCCGCCGGCGAAGTCGATCAGTTCGCGGCCTTCAACGTCGATCACGGTGGAGTTCTTCGCGGTATCGACGAAGATCGGGTGGATCTGGCCAACACCGCGTGGAACGGCATTGACGCGACGCTGCATCAGGGATTCGTTGGTCTTGCTCATAGTGTCCTCAATTCGCCGCTTGGGTGGCGAGTTCAGATTGGCGACCGGTATTCACGGCAGGCAGTATTCGTTGATCGACTGCTGGCGTGGCCCGGGCCGCCGGGTGTTCCTGTGTAAAAAAGGCCAGCGAGACGTCGCTCTCGCGCCCCGCTGGCAGAGGTAAAGCCTTTAACCGTGGATCAGACGCTGATGCACAGGTATTTGATTTCCAGGTAGTCCTCGATGCCGTACTTGGAGCCTTCGCGGCCCAGGCCCGACGCCTTGATACCACCGAACGGCGCGACCTCGTTGGAGATCAAGCCGGTGTTGATGCCGACCATGCCGTATTCCAGCGCTTCGGCGACACGGAACACACGGCTCATGTCACGGGCGTAGAAGTACGAGGCCAGGCCGAACTCGGTGTCGTTGGACATGGCGATGACTTCGGCCTCGTCCTTGAAGCGGAACAGCGGCGCCAGCGGGCCGAAGGTCTCTTCTTTGGCAACGGCAGCGGTCTTCGGTACGTCGACCAGGATGGTCGGCTCGAAGAAGTTGCCTTCGATCAGCTTGCCACCGGACAGGACCTTGGCGCCTTTCGAAACCGCGTCCTCGATGTGCTCCTGGACCTTGGCCACGGCCTTGCCGTCGATCAGCGGGCCGGTGGTGGTGCCGTCTTCCAGACCGTTGCCGATCTTCAGCTTGGCGACCGCGGCTTTCAGCTTCTCGGCGAAGGCGTCGTAGACACCGTCCTGCACGTAGATGCGGTTGGCGCAGACGCAGGTCTGGCCGTTGTTGCGGTACTTGGAGATGATCGCGCCCTCGACGGCCTTATCCAGGTCGGCGTCGTCGAACACGATGAACGGTGCGTTGCCGCCCAGTTCCAGGGAAACCTTCTTGATGTCCTTGGCGCATTCTTCCATCAGCTGGCGACCGATTTCGGTCGAGCCGGTGAAGGACAGCTTGCGGACCAGGGAGTTGCCGGTCAGCTCGGAGCCGACTTCGCCGGCGCTGCCGGTGATCACGCTGAGCACGCCAGCCGGGATGCCGGCACGGGTAGCCAGCTCGACCAGGGCCAGGGCGGAGTACGGGGTCTGCGACGCAGGCTTGAGCACCATGGTGCAGCCGGCGGCCAGGGCCGGGCCGGCCTTGCGGGTGATCATCGCCGCCGGGAAGTTCCACGGGGTGATGGCCGCGGTGACACCGATCGGCTGCTTGATGACGATCAGGCGCTTGTCCGGCTGGTGGCCAGGGATGACGTCGCCGTAGACGCGCTTGGCTTCTTCGGCGAACCACTCGATGAAGGACGCAGCGTAGGCGATCTCGCCCTTGGCTTCGGCCAGTGGCTTGCCCTGCTCGGTGGTCATCAGGCGGGCCAGGTCGTCCTGGTGCTCGATCATCAGCTCGAACCAGCGGCGCAGTTTGCCCGCGCGTTCCTTGGCGGTCAGTGCGCGCCAGGCCGGCAGGGCCTTGTCGGCCGCCTCGATGGCGCGACGGGTTTCGGCAGCGCCCATTTTCGGCACGGTACCGATGACTTCGCCGGTGGCCGGGTTGGTCACCTTGATGGTCTGGCCGCTGTCCGCGTCCAGCCACTCACCGTTGATGAAGGCTTGCTGACGGAACAACTGAGCGTCTTTGAGCTGCATGTCGACTTCCCTTGAACACCGTGCAGGCACGGCGCGAATTATTGATTGTTGAGTAAGCGCCAGGCGGGGGCGCTTGCCTGTAGGAATTGAGGCACCGGAATCGGGCCAATGTTCCACTCGCAGGCGTCGAGCGTTTGAAATCTCGAACGAGATCCTAGGAGCAACTCCCTAAAAGGACAATAGGGCGTTCGAAAAAAAGAACGATTGACCGAACAGCCGGTTCGACTAATCGACCGGCGGCAAGATTTGACACGATGCCGGCCCGCGACGGATCTGTGGGAACTGGCTTGCCTGCGAAGGACCCGTAGGAGCTGGCTTGCCTGCGAAAGGACCCGTAGGAGCTGGCTTGCCTGCGAAAGGACCCGTAGGAGCTGGCTTGCCTGCGAAAGGACCGCGCAGCGGTCCCAAACAGCGGTGAGGTCCGGGACCGCTGCGCGGTCCTTTCGCAGGCAAGCCAGCTCCTACAGGTTCTTCGCAAGCAAGCCAGCAAGGTGAACTGCGCCCGGGTGTTGGATTTGTTGTTCAAGCCACGATCCAACAAGTGCCGCAGTCTCAGCCCAGTTGCTTCAAGTAAGCCCAGGGATAGATCCCCCGCTCATGCCCGTCACTGAACACCAGCTGGATACCATAGCCCTGCTCTTCGACCCGCTCCACCCGCACCGTCTCGGCGACCAGGTCGATACGCCCGCCCAGCCTGCCCGCTCGACATTGCGAACAGGGGCACGCACCGCGCAGCCGGGCATGGCTGAGCACCTGCTCGCCGTCGTCCCATTGCAGGACCAGCTCGCCCGCCTCGCGGCGGTTGCGCAGCGCGCGCGGGGTGTTCATCAGGCCGCTCCCTGCAACTGGACCAGGGCAATGCGCACGGCCTTGCGCACCTCCGGATCGCCGTCCGCCTCGGCGGCGCGCAGGGCCGGCAGGGCCGCCGCGTCACCCAGTTCACCGAGCGCCAACGCCGCTTCCTTGCGCAGGTTGGCGATGCCATGGCCGAGCAATTCGGCCAGGCCAGCCAACGCCGGTCGATGCCGCAGCCGCCCGAGGGAGCGCGCCGCACGCAGACGCACCTGCCAGTAGCCATCGCTCAAGGCGTCGATCAATGCCGGACCCGCCGCCTCATGACCGACCTTGCCCAGCGTGGTCGCCGCTTCCTCGCGCACCTGCCAGGCCGCGTCGCGCAGGGCTGCGGTCAGGGCGTCAAGGACGCCGCTGTCGCGGGCCAGACCAAGGGCGCCGATGGCGGCACGGCGGACTTCGGTATCCGGCTCCTCGGCGGCCAGCCGCGCCAGCGCCGGCAACGCCGGTTGGTGCTTGAGCCAACCCAGGATGCCCACCGCCTCGCGACGTACCGTAGCGTCGCTGTCCGCCAGCGCCCGCAGCGCCGGACCCGCAGCTTCCTCCAGGCGCAACTCGCGCAACGCGCGCAAGGCACTGGCACGGACGAAGGCATCGGCATGCGTGGCCCAGGGCAGGATCAACTGCCCGGCCTCCAGGCTTTTCAGTTCACTGAGGCTCTGCGCCGCCGCCAGGCGCACCGCTTCGGCACTGTCGGCGAGGGCAGCGCAGAGTGCCTGCACCACCTCCGGCTCTTCCCAGGCTTCCAGCAGGCGCGCGGCTTCGGCGCGCACCTCCGGCGCCGGGTCCACCAGCAGGGCATCGGTCAGCCAGGGCAGGCCGTCGGGTTCTTCGAGGTCGGCGAGGTCGATCAGGGCGATGCGACGCACGGCGGCGTCGGCATCCCGCAGCCGTGGCAGCAGTGGGACAATCTCGGGGTTGTCGCTGGTTCTGTCGGTCATAGGGCGATCCGTAGCGGTGGGTGGTCGCTGTCCGGCAGGCCGAGCGGGGTCAGGCGCGGCAGTTCGCGGCCTTCCTCATGGCGCAGCAGGGCCAGGCAGTGACGCTTGAGATGGGTGAATTCCGGGCTGGTCAGCAGGCTGCTGCGCCGCGGCCGCGGGAAGCTCAGGCGCAGGTCCTCGATGAAGCGCCCGGGACGCGGGCTCATGACCAGGATGCGGTCGGCGAGGAACAGCGCCTCGTCGATGTCGTGGGTGACGAAGACCACGGTGGTGCGGATCCGCGTCCAGATATCCAGGAGCAGCTCCTGCATGCGCGAGCGGGTCTGCGCGTCGAGGGCGCCGAAGGGTTCGTCCATCAGCAGCAGGCGCGGACGGTTGATCAGCACCCGGGCGATCTCGGCGCGCTGCTGCATGCCGCCGGACAACTGGCTGGGCCAGCGCTCGGCGAAGTCGGCAAGGCCCACCAGCTGCAGCATGTCCAGGGCCCGGCGCTGCCGCTCGGTCTTGCCCTGGCCCTGCATCTTCAGGCCGAAGGCGACGTTGTCCAGCACGCTGCGCCACGGCAGCAGGGTGTGGTGCTGGAAGACCATGCCGCGTTCCGGCGACGGTCCGTCGACGAGGCGACCATCGACCTGCAACTCGCCGCCACTGGGCACCAGGTGCCCGGCCAGCGCGCCAAGCAGGGTGGACTTGCCGCAACCGGAGGGGCCGAGGATGCACACGAACTCTCCCGCCTCGACGGCGAAGTCCAGTGCCTGCACCGCCTCGAAGGCCTGGCTGCCCTGGCCGAGACGGATGGACACGCCGCGCGCGTCGATGCGCCCCGCTTGCGGGGCTTGCTGATAACTGCTCATCACGCAGCCCTCCGCACGCGGTACCAGGGCGTGGCCAGTGCGCCGAGGCGCTTGACCAGCACGCTGCTGCCCATGCCCAGCACGCCGATCAGGAGCATGCCGACGATGATGTCCGGGTAGTTCTGCAAGGTGTACGACTCCCAGGTGTAGTAACCGATGCCGAACTGCCCGGAGATCATCTCGGCGGTGACCAGGCAGAACCACGAAGTGCCCATGCCGATCGCCAGGCCGGTGACGATGCTCGGCAAGGCCCCCGGCAGCACCACCTCGCGCAGGATCGCCCAGCGCCCGGCGCCGAGGCTGCGCGCCGACGCCACCAGGCGCGGATCGACCGCCTCGACGCCGTGCACGGTATTGAGCAGCACGGGAAACAGCGCGCCGGTGAAGGTGATGAACACCATCGACAGCTCGGACGACGGGAACATCAGGATCGCCAGCGGAATCCACGCCACCGCCGGAATCGGCCGCAGCACTTCGAGGGGCGGCAGCAGGGTGTCCTCGGCCCAGCGCGAGCGGCCGATCAGCAGGCCGAGGCCGACGCCGAGCACGGCCGCCAGCAGGTAGCCGGAGAACACCCGCGCCAGGCTGCTGCCCAGGTGCGCAGCCAGGCTGCTGGAAGTGAGCAGACGCCAGGCGGCATCGAGCACCGCCCCCGGCGTCGGCACATAAGTGAAGGTGAACAGGCCCAGGTCGAGCTTGTGGCTCGCCGCGACCTGCCAGAACAACAGGCAGGCCAGCAGCGATGCCACGCGCACGGGCCAGCGGAGCAAGGTGCCGGTCATGCGGGTGGCCTCCGGTCAGCGCTGGGCGACCAGCTTGCGGCTGGCATCGACGAAGTCCACGGCCTCGCCGCCATGGGCCTTGGCGTACTGCTCGGCCTGGTCCTTGAGGAGGAAGGCGGACAGTTCGCCCTGGCCGTTGCGCACGAACCAGGCCTGGTTGGCCAGCAGCTTGATGCCGCTGTCCGCCGCCTGGGCGTAGATGGCGCGGATGTCCTTGCCCTCCTGCTCAAGCTGGGCCAGGGCCGCGAGGGCCGCTTGCGGCGAGGCGTAGTGACGGACCTTGTCCTCGCCACGCACCCAGATCTGCGCCAGGCGGCTGAAGTCGCTGATCGGCTTGCCGGTCGTGGCGTCGTTGGCCTTGAGCGGCAGCGGCGCGTAGTTTTTCAGCGCGACGTCGTAGTCCTGCCCGGCCTGCTTGAAGGCAGCGCGGATGTACTGGTCGTCGATGAACTTGTCGGTGTCCAGGCCGCGGTCGGTCTTCTTCAGCAGCTTGAGGGTGTCGATGGAGGTCGCCACGGCCTGGCGGTACTCGGGTTTCCAGGTCAGGTCGCGGGTCTGCAGGCCGAGCGGGCCATGGAACAGGTAATTGACCTCGGCCTCGATGCCGGTGACTTTCTCGATCAGTTCGCTGTACTTCTCCGGCTCGGCGGCGATCAGGCGGTCGGCTTCGAGGCTGGCGCGCAGGTAGGCGGTGACCACTTCCGGGTATTGCTTCGCGTAGTCCGAGTCGACCAGGGCGCCGTGGAAGGTCGGCGCGTTGGCCTGGGCACCGTCGTAGATCTTGCGGGCGAAGCCGCGGTTGGGGAACAGCTCGGCGAACGGCACGAAGTCGGCGTGGGCCTCGATGCGGTTGCTGCGCAGGGCCGAACCGGCGATTTCCGGGGCCTGGGCGATGATCCGCACGTCCTTCTGCGGGTCCCAGCCCTGGGCGGCGACCGCGCGCAGGAGCATGCCGTGGGCGGTGGAGGCGAAGGGCACGGAGATGGTCTTGCCCTTGAGCTCGGCCAGCGACTGCACACTGGACGCCGCCGGCACCACGATGCCGTTGCCGCTGCCGTGCACGCTGCCGGACAGCACGCTGATGAACAGGCTGCGCTTGCCGGCGTCGAGGTGGGCGACGCCGTTGAACGAGCCGGGGAAGTCGGCCATGGCGCCGAAGTCCAGCTTGCCGGCGACCATCTCGTTGGTCAGCGGCGCGCCGCTGGTGAAGTTCTTCCATTCGATCTGGTACTGGGCGTCCTTGTACTTGCCGTCGTGCGGCAGGTACTTGTCGAGCAGGCCCAGCTCGCGGATCAGCAGGCCGCCGGTGGCGCAGTTGATGGTGGTGTCCTGGGTGCCGATGGCGACGCGGATGGTTTCGGCGCTGGCGTTGAGGCTGGCAATCGCCAGCGCGAGGCCGGCCACGGTGGTTGCAAGGCGCATGGGTGTTTCCCCTCGAATCGTCTAGGTATTGGAATCGTCTCCGCCACCCGGTGTGGTGGTGGGAAACGAGGGGCATCGGGATGGGCGTCCGGTGGTTCGGCCGGATGGCGGGGGTGTCGCTCAGCGCAGCAGGTAGGGAATCTCCACCTTTACCGCGCCGGTGGGGCAGTCCTTCTCGCAGGGCATGCAGTACCAGCATTCGTCGAAGGCCATGTAGGCCTTCTGCGTGGCCGGGTTGATCGCCAGGAGGTCCATGGGGCAGACCTCGACGCAGACGGTGCAGCCCTTTTCGGCGATGCACTTGTCTTCATCGATGGTGACCGGGGCACTGCTGCGAAAGAAGATGTCCTGGGCTTGATAGGCCATTTCACGGGGTCCTTGGAGCCTTTGGCTCTCTTTATCTGAATGTTCGTGCACGACGCCGTTTTCGTAGGAGCGCGCGGTCAGGCGGCATCGACCCGGACGCGCAGCCGTTCATAGGCCGTCTGCTCATCCGCATCCAGCGCAATCAGGTAAGGCTCGACCGCCTTCTTGAAGCTGGTCATCGCCCCGTCCTCGCCCTTCTTCAGATGGCAGTGACAGAACCACTCGCCATCATTGCGCTCGGGGAAATCCACCCGGTGGTGATACAGCCCCCACCGGCTCTCCTCGCGGAACAGCGAGGCGCGCGCGGCCATCTCGGCGCAGTCGCGGATCACCGCAACCTCCATCGCCCGCATCAGCTCATGGGGGTTGTGCGCCTTCATCTGCGCCAGGTCGCGTTCGATCTCGGCGAAGCGGGCCAGGCCGATCTCCATCTTCTTCGTCACCTTGGGCGGCTGCAGGTAGTCGTTGACCATGCGCCGCAGCTTGTACTCGACCTGCGCCGGCGGCAGGCCGTGCTCGCGCTTCAGCGGTGCGAACACCCGCTCGCGCTCGCGCTCGACCTGGGCCTCGTCGACCTCGGCGAAGTCACGCCCGGCCACGTAGTGCGCCGCGTTGATCCCGGCGAACCAGCCATAGGTAAAGGCACCGAGCATGTAGTTGTGCGGCACCGCGGCCATGTCGCCGGCGGCGTACAGGCCCTTGACGCTGGTCTCGGCCTTTTCGTTGACCCACACCCCCGACGCCGAATGCCCGGAACAGAAGCCGATCTCGGAGATGTGCATCTCGACCATGTGCTGGCGGTAGTCGGTCCCGCGATTGGCGTGGAACTGCCCGCGACTGGGCCGCTCGTTGCTGTGCAGGATTTCCTCGATGTTCTGGATGGTCTCCTCGGCCAGGTGGTCGAGCTTGAGGAACACCGGACCGTTGCCGCCCTCCAGCTCCTGATGGAACTCCCACATCATCTGTCCGCTCCAGTAGTCGCACTCGATGAAGCGCTCGCCTTTGCTGTTGGCGGTGTAGCCGCCCAGCGGGCCGGTGACGTAGGCGCAAGCGGGGCCGTTGTAGTCCTTGATCAGCGGGTTGATCTGGAAGCACTCGAGGTTGGCCAGTTCGGCACCGGCGTGATAGGCCATGGCGTAGCCGTCGCCGGCGTTGGTCGGGTTCTCGTAGGTGCCCATCAGGTAGCCCGAGGACGGCAGGCCGAGACGCCCGGCGGCGCCGCAGGCGAGGATCACTGCCTTGGCGCGGATCACGCGGAACTCGCCACTGCGGCAATCGAAACCGAGCACCCCGGCGGCGGCACCTTCGCCGTCCAGCAGCACGCGGGTGCAGACCATGCGGTTGCTGATCTCGACCCGCGCCCGCTTGAGCTGGCGGTACAGCACCTTCTTGATGTCGTGCCCTTCCGGCATCGGCAGCACGTAGGCGCCCATGTGGTGGACCTTCTTCACCGCGTAGTCGCCGGTCTCGTCCTTTTCGAACTTCACACCCCAGCGGTCGAGCTGCTCGATGGTCTCGAAACTGTGGGTGGCGTAGGCATGCACCGCGGCCTGGTTGACGATGCCGTCGTTGGCCACGGTGATTTCCTTGGTGTACTACTCCGGCGTGGCATGCCCGGGAATGATCGCGTTGTTCAGGCCGTCCATGCCCATGCTGATGGCGCCGCTGCGCTTGACGTTGGCCTTGTCCAGCAGCAGCACGCGCAGGCCCTTGTCCTGCTCCTTGGCCTTGATCGCGGCCATGGGCCCGGCGGTGCCGCCGCCGATGATGACGATGTCGTAGTCCTGGGTCGCGATGCTCATGCCTTGGGCCCCTTCTGCCGGTCGATGCGCAGGCGATACTGGAAAGCGTCGCCGCGGTAGTAGAGATGTTCGAAGTCCAGCGGCGTACCGTCGGCGGCGTGGGTCAGGCGCTCGATGCGCATGATCGGCGAGCCTTCTTCCACTTCCAGCGCCTGGGTCAGGTCGCTGTCGGCGAGCACCGCGTCGATGGCCAGGTCGGCATGGCCGAGGGCGATGCCGCAGTCGTTTTCCAGGACCAGGAAGATGTCGCGAGTCACCAGGTCGGCCTTTTCCAGCTTTTCGCCGATGGCCCGTGGCAGCCAGGTCAGCTCCAGCGACACCGGCTCGCGGTTGATCAGGCGCACCCGGCGGATCTCGGTGACCGGCGCGCCTTCCTCGAGCTGCAGGCGCGCCGCCACCAGGGCGTTGGCCGGCACATGGCGCAGACTGCGCAGGCGGTTGATCACCTCGTAGCCCATCTGCGTCATGGACTCGGCCAGGCCCTGCAGGGTGCTGACGTTCTGGAACGCCTTGGGCTTGGCGACGAAGGTGCCTTTGCCGTGGATCTTGAAGATCAGCCCCTCTTTCTGCAGATCGCCCAGGGCCTGGCGCACCGTGATGCGGCTGACCTCGAAGGCCTTGCCCAGCTCGCTTTCCGAGGGCATGCGGCTGAGGGGCGGATAAGTGCCGTCAAGGATGCGCTCGCGCAGCAGTTCCTTGAGCTGGGAATAGAGCGGTACCGGAGACAGGGGGAGCAGTTCGGCCATGATTCTCTTCGCTGAGTCGATGACTTGTTATAACAAGTTGTGACGAGAGAGTAGGCGATCTAAGGGAAGGCAAGGAAATACCGATATCGCATATGGATAGTTCGCGGCGACAGGGGAAAAATCCCGAAGATCAAGGCGATGGACGCCATACCCCAACATGGGTATCATGGCGCCCGCGTTGCACTCGTAGCTCAGCTGGATAGAGTACTGCCCTCCGAAGGCAGGGGTCGTGGGTTCGAATCCCGCCGAGTGCGCCATACATGAAAAGGCCCAGGTGAAAACCTGGGCCTTTTTCGTTGGCGTCGGGTCAGGCCTTGACCAACCGCGTGTCCAATCCAAACCGCTCCTGGCTGACCAACCGATACTTCCCCTGCGCCAGCTCGCAACTCACCAGCAGATTCCACGAGTGCCGGGTCACCGCGGACGGCATCAGCACGAACGGATGCTCCGCCAGCAAGGCATCCGCAAACTTCTGTTGATTGGGCGACGCCGCTGCACCGGTCAACCAGACCGGATTGGGCACGTCCTCAGGCTGCACTACCTTGATCAGGCTTTGATCGAGCACTTCGAAACAGGTCAGCACATGCCCGACCGTATCCAGGGCATCGAAACCGATATGCACCGCCACTTCGAGAATGGCGGTCGAAGGGTCCGCCGAGGCATACACGACATTGCGACCCGGAGGGTTCCAGCGCCCACCGAGCCTGTGCGCGCCAATGCCGCTGTCCCATGTTTCCTTGAAGACCTCGCGATCGAGACGCCATGCATACCATGAACCGGACCATGGCAACGGATTCACTGATAGACCCCGTACTCGATGCGCTCCAGGTAATCCTCGACGGCCTGGAATCCGACGGGGTTATCGATCATGTCCAGCGGCACATCGCCATCCAGCTGCTTGCAGGGACGCCCCAGCCATTCTTCGGCGAGCCGCTGTGAGCCGAACACGTTGATCGCGTGCTCCAGCACCCTGGCAAACTGGAAGGCCACGGCGCTCTGCTGGGAATTGAGATGGGCTTCCTGCTTGCTGCCCTGGCGCTGCAGCGTCCTGACCGACTTGCCGACGATGCGGCTCATGATCTTCTGCGTCGAATACAGGTCGGACAACGCAAGCATGGCCTGCACGTCCTTCAGGTCGAAACCCTTGGCCGTGAGCCGATAGACCATGACAGGACTGAGCTGGCCTGCGTCCTCCCGAAGAAGGTATTCCGTTGGCCTGCGACGGGGGCGAGGCGCCCCGTGGGAGTAAATGTCAGCGGTGACCATGGCGAACTCCATGTGCGTCAAATGACGTAAGCATAGCGCCATTTGACGCCACAGGCATCGACTGGCCGTCGCATTCAGCGCGCTCAGCTATTCACCGCCGCAGGCCATGAACAAGCACACAAGGATTGTCCACCACAGTGAGACAGTCATACCGTTTCAAGCCAATTTATCCTTTTCCGAGAAATCCCTAATCTGGCCTCACACCGCAACAACAACCCAGAACAACTTCTCGAACAAAAGGATTGCCACCATGACCAACGCCACTTCCTACACCTACAACCGCCTGAACAAAGACGACGCCGTAGTCCTCCTGGTCGACCACCAGACCGGCCTGATCTCCCTGGTCCAGGACTTCTCGCCCAACGAGTTCAAGAACAACGTGCTGGCGCTGGCCGACCTGGCGAAATTCTTCGAGCTGCCGACCATCCTCACCACCAGCTTCGAACAAGGCCCCAACGGCCCGCTGGTTCCCGAGCTGAAAGAGATGTTCCCCGACGCGCCATACATCCCGCGCCCCGGCCAGATCAACGCCTGGGACAACGAGGACTTCGTCAAGGCGATCAAGGCCACCGGCCGCAAGCAACTGATCATCGCCGGCGTGGTGACCGATGTCTGCGTGGCCTTCCCGACCCTGTCGGCGCTGGCCGAGGGCTTCGAGGTGTTCGTGGTGACCGATGCCTCCGGCACCTTCAACACCACCGTGCAGCAAGCCGCGTGGAACCGCATGACCCAGGCCGGCGCGCAGATGATGAACTGGTTCTCGGTGGCCTGTGAGCTGCACCGCGACTGGCGCAACGATATCGAAGGGCTGGGCAACCTGCTGTCGCAGCGAATCCCCAACTACCGCAACCTGATGAACAGCTACGCAGCCTTCACCAAGTGATCGCTGAATGACCGAAGCCCGCTCGCTCAGAGCGGGTTTCTTGCGTCCGGCGCCTGCAACGCCTGCGCGGCCTGCACCCCACCCCGCCGGAAAGCGTTCGGCGACTGCCCGCTGAGGCGCCGGAAAAACCGCGAGAAATACGCCGGATCGGCAAAGCCCAGGGTGTCGGACACCTGGGCCACGGTCATGTTGGTGTAGATCAGGCTGCGTCGCGCCTCCAGCAGCAGGCGCTGGTGGATGATCTGCAAGGCGCTCTGCCCGGCCAGCTGGCGGCACAGGTTGTTCAGGTGCACGGCGGACATGCCCAGGCGATGGGCGAAGGTTTCCACCGCCAGGTGCTCGCGATAGTGCTGCTCCACCAGCTTGATGAAGCCACCGAGCAACTGCCGGTTGCGCTCGTCGCGGCCGCTCGGCGCCCTGCTCTGCTGGCGCCGGCTGATCCACACCATGAGCACGTTGACCAGCGCGCCGAGCACCAGGTCCCGCGCGGCGGCGCTGCCCTCGTACTCCTTGAGCAAGGCGGCGAACAGGGTGTCGAGATAATCACGATCGTCCCCCAGTGCATAACAGCCCGACGCGGCCAGTGGCGCACCGAGCTGCGCTTCCAGCTGCGCCACCAGCGGCGCGCCGAGGCTCAGCACATAGCCTTCGATATCCTCGGAAAACTGGAAGCCATGCACGCACAGCGGCGGCGTGACCTGAATCGCCGGCGCGGCGATCTCGCTGCGCCGCCCTTCCACCTCGACCACGGCCTGACCACCTTGCACATAGAGCAACTGGAACAGGTCGGCATGCCGGTGCGGCTTGATCTCCCAGTGGTACAGGCTGCTGCGCTTGGGAATCGACTCGCAGTGCAGCAGGTCCGGGGTCGGCCAGGCCTGGCTTTCGCCATACAGCTTGAAGATGGGAACACCGCGGGTACGGGTCTTCATGAAAGTCCTTCAGTGACGCGCTGATTCCGCCGGATGAGCGGTGCTCGATAATCGGACACATTTTTCAAAAGTGCAATTTACCTGCAGTAATTCACCTTCTTTTCCATCAACTGCCGGCAAAAAATACAGGAGCGCGCATACCGAACAACGTCCTGGAACGAGACAAGAACAATGAACACACAGGTTGCCATCATCGGAGCCGGTCCGTCCGGCCTGCTTCTCGGTCAGTTGCTGCACAAGGCCGGCATCGACAACATCATCATCGAACGCCAGACCCCGGACTACGTCCTCGGCCGCATCCGTGCCGGCGTGCTGGAGCAGGGCACCGTCGACATGCTCCGCGAGGCCGGGGTCAGCGCGCGCATGGACGCCGAAGGGCTGGTCCATGAAGGCGTCGAGCTGGTGTTCGACGGCAAGCGCGTGCCGATCCACCTGAGCGCACTCACCGGCGGCAAGAGCGTGATGGTCTACGGCCAGACCGAGGTCACCCGCGACCTGATGGACGCCCGCGCGGCCAACGGCGCGCCGATCATCTACGCGGCGAACGATGTGCAACTGCACGAACTCAAGGGCGAGCGCCCCTACGTGACCTTCGAGAAGGACGGCCAGGCGCAGCGCATCGACTGCGACTACATCGCCGGCTGCGATGGCTATCACGGCGTCTCGCGCCGGACCATCCCCGAAGGCGTGCTGACCGAGTACGAACGGGTCTACCCGTTCGGCTGGCTGGGCTTGCTGTCCGATACCCCGCCGGTCAATGAAGAACTGATCTATGCCCAGCATCCACGCGGCTTCTCGCTGTGCAGCCAGCGCTCGCTGACGCGCAGCCGCTACTACCTGCAGGTGCCGCTGAGCGACAAGGTCGAGGACTGGAGCGACGCGCGGTTCTGGGACGAACTGAAGGCCCGTCTGCCCGAGGAGGTCGCCGCCCGCCTGGTCACCGGCCCGTCGCTGGAAAAGAGCATCGCGCCGCTGCGCAGCTTCGTGGTCGAACCGATGCAGTACGGCACGCTGTTCCTGGTCGGCGACGCCGCCCATATCGTCCCGCCCACCGGGGCCAAGGGCCTGAACCTGGCGGCGTCGGACGTCTGCTACCTGTACCGCATCCTGGTCAAGGTCTACCGCGAAGGGCGCACCGACCTGCTGGCGAAGTATTCCGAACTGGCCCTGCGTCGGGTCTGGAAGGGTGAGCGCTTCAGCTGGTTCATGACCAACCTGCTGCATGATTTCGACGGCGAGAAAGATGCCTGGGAGCGCAAGATGCAGGAGGCCGACCGCGAGTACTTCCTCAACTCCACCGCGGGGCTGGTGAATATCGCGGAGAACTACGTCGGCCTGCCTTACGAAGAAGTGGGTTGAGCGTTCCGGGGCTGCTTTGCAGCCCCGGCTTTTACTGCACGAATTTCGCACTCACGAACGGCGCGTAATCGGGCAGCACGGTTTCCACCTTGCCCTGCTCCTTGAGGAACTTCGCCGTCTCGGCAATGGCCGCCGGGGTCTGGCTCTGCAGCAGTCCGGCCTGGGCCTGGGCGTCGGGGAAGGCCGAACCGGCGAGCAGCTCGGGCACGTCGGCCGGGTTGGAGCCGGTCAGTTTCGCGATCTTCTGCACCGGCAGCGAGTCGGCTGTCCATTGCGCCTTGTTCGCCGTGTAGTCGGCGAAGGACTGCAACGTGACCTTGGCGAACTTGGCCACCACTTCCGGATGCTTCTCGGCGAAGTCCTTGCGCGCCACCCACACCTCGAAGGTCGGTGCACCCCAGCCCCCGACCTCGGCAGCGTCGGTGAGGGTCTTGCCGGTCTTGCGGATCTCGCCCAGCGCTGGCGACCAGACGAAGGCGCCGTCGATATCCCCACGCTTCCACGCCGCGGCGATCTCCGCCGGCTGCAGGTTCACCACTTTCACCTGCCGGGTATCCAGCCCCCAGTGCTTGAGGGCGCCGAGCAGGCTGTAGTGCGAAGTGGAGACGAAGGGGGTGGCGATGGTCTTGCCGACCAGGTCCTGCGGGCTGTTGATCCCGCTGCCATTGCGCACCACCAGCGCTTCGGCGGCGTTGATCTGCGCCGAGACGATGAAGGCCACGATCGGCAGCTTGCGCGAAGCGGCGGCGGCCAGCGGGCTGGAGCCGAGGTTGCCGATCTGCACGTCACCGGAGGCAATGGCGGTGACCACTTCCGGACCGCTGTTGAAACGGCGCCAGTCGATCTTTTCGCCGATGGCCTGCTCGTAGGCGCCGTCGGCCTGGGGGACTTTGCTCGGGTCGATGCCGGTCTGGTAACCGACCGTGAGCCCGGCGGCGTGGCTGACCAGGGTCAAGCCGGTCAGAGCCAGGGCGGTGAATAATCTGAGCGGGCGTGACGGTTTCATGGCGGCCATTCCAGTAAGGACAAGGCCTATAAACCTATACGATCTAAAAAATGCCAAAAAAATACTTTTTTGGAATTAGCTTATGTGCCGGGAGTTTTGTGAAAAATTTGTTGGATATGTCTAAAAAATCTTAAAAATGCACAAATAATTCTTTTTAGATTTATCAAATTGTAATTATCCTTCGCCCCCAGCTTGGCGCATTAGACCAAAGTCTTGAAACGACTAGTTACGATTGACTCAATGGTCACCCTTTGGTGCTAATCGCGCATCGACGGTGAGCGGGACACAGATTCCGCCGCGACGAACCACAAGAATTAGAAACGAGAGGAGCAATTCATTTATGAAGAAGTCGACCCTGGCTCTTGCCGTGGCCCTTGGGGTTCTGGCCCAGCAAGCAGGCGCTGCCGGTTTTATCGAGGACAGCAAAGCCACGCTGAAACTGCGCAATTTCTACATCAACACCGACAACCGTGACACCAACGCCAACCCGAACAAGCAGGAAGAATGGGGCCAGGGCTTCCAGCTCGACTTCACCTCCGGCTACACCGAGGGCACCGTCGGTTTCGGCGTCGATGCCATCGCGCTGTACGGCGTGCGCCTGGATTCGGGCAAGGGCACGCACTACAACCCGACCAGCTCCAGCTACGGCGGCACCGTGTTCCCGACCGACAGCGATGGCCGCGCGGTCAACGACTTCGCCAGCCTGGGCGCCACCGCCAAGGTCAAGATTTCCCAGACCGAACTGCGCTACGGCACCCTGCTGCCAAAGAACCCGGTCATCTCCTACAACGACGGTCGCCTGCTGCCACAAACCTTCGAAGGTGGCCAGATCGTCTCCAACGAGATCAAGGACCTGACCCTGACCGCCGGCCAGATCGAGCACGTCAAGGGCCGTAACTCGTCGAACACCGAAGGCCTGTCCATCGCCGGCGCCAACAACAACCGCACCGGCAAGTTCAGCAACCAGTTCCGCTACGCCGGTGCCGACTACAAGCTGACCAAGGACCTGCTGGTGCAGTACTGGTACGGCGGCCTGGAAAACTTCTACAACCAGCACTTCCTGGGTGCGGTACACAACTGGGCGATCGGCCCGGGCGTGCTGAAGTCCGACTTCCGCTACTTCCACAGCACCGATGACGGCAAGAACGGCGATACCGCTGCGTACTACACCAGCGGCTACTACGGTGGCACCACCACCAAAGGCAAGGTCGACAACGATCTGTACAGCGCCCTGTTCCTGTACACCGTCGCCGGTCACACCTTCGGTGGCGGCTACCAGGTCAGCAACGGCGACAGCGACTTCCCATGGCTGAACCAGGGTGACGGCTCGTCCAACTACACCATCACCGACTCGCAGATCCAGAAGTTCGGCCGTGCCGGTGAGCGTACCTGGCAGGCTCGCTACTCCTACGATTTCGCCAAGGTCGGCCTGGCAGGCCTGACCGCGGGCGTGATCTACCTGAAAGGCGACAACATCGATGCCAGCATCGGTGACCGCAGCGAGTGGGAACGCGACATCACCGTGGCCTACGTGGTGCCGGAAGGCCCGCTGAAGAACTTCGGCGTGATGTGGAAGAACGCCGCATGGCGTAGCGACCTGACCAGCGCCAACCACGCTCAGGACGAAAACCGCGTAATCCTCAGCTACTCCATCCCGCTGCTGTAACACGCCGCGCGAAAGACAGCGCCCGCCCGGTCCCCCATACCGCGCGGGCGTTGTTTTGTCCGTTATTTGTTATGCATTTCAGGAATGAATAAATCGACATTTATTCTTTTTAATTTCTCATGGTCACAGGCACAGTTGAGCCATAACGCACTCAGCCAAGGAACCGCACCATGAGCCTCAGACTCGGCGATATCGCCCCCGACTTCGAACAGGACTCCAGCGCCGGCAAGATCCGCTTCCACGAGTGGCTCGGTGACAGCTGGGGCGTGCTGTTCTCGCACCCGGCCGACTTCACCCCGGTGTGCACCACGGAGCTGGGCTTCACCGCCAAGCTGAAAGAGCAGTTCGCCGAGCGCGGGGTCAAGGCCATCGCCCTCTCGGTCGACCCGGTGGATTCCCACCACCGCTGGATCGAAGACATCAACGAAACCCAGAACACCACGGTCAACTTCCCGATCCTGGCCGACGCCGATCGCAAGGTGTCCGACCTCTACGACCTGATCCACCCCAACGCCAGCGACACCCTCACCGTGCGCTCCCTGTTCGTGATCGATCCGAACAAGAAGATCCGCCTGACCATCACCTACCCGGCCAGCACCGGGCGCAATTTCCACGAGATCCTGCGGGTGATCGACTCGCTGCAGCTCACCGACAACCACAAGGTCGCCACCCCGGCCAACTGGCAGGACGGTGACGAAGTGGTGATCGTGCCGTCGCTGAAGGACGAGGACGAGATCAAGCGCCGCTTTCCGAAGGGCTACCGCGCGGTCAAGCCGTACCTGCGCCTGACCCCACAGCCGAACCGTTGAGATTCATCGTATTGCTTTAGCCATCGCAGGGATTTTCGGGCCGTTTCGACGGCCCTTTTTTTTGCCCGCTTGTCCGTCAAGGCCGGTGCCATCCCCCGTAGGAGCGCGGCTTGCCCGCGAAAGGACCGCGCAGCGGTCCCAGATAGCGATGAGGTCCGGGACCGCTATGCGGTCCTTTCGCGGGCAAGCCGCGCTCCTACAGGGGGAAAGCACCTAAAGCGCATATCTCCAAATCACATAAACAAATGAAAAAATATGATTTCTAGATATATGCATCCCCCTGTTAATGTCACCTCATTCCAGCGAGCCACCTAACTCGCGGGCCCCTTCAGTTCAGTTCCAAGGATGCGCATTCAATGTTGGTCGTTTCTATTGGTGGAAGTCCCAGCCTGCGTTCACGCTCCGGCGTCCTGCTCGAACGCGCCCGCGACTGGCTGCAGGGCCAGGGTGTGGAAGTGGTGACTTTCCAGGTGCGGGACTTCCCGGCCGAAGACCTGCTTCACGCCCGCTTCGACAGCCCGCGGGTCCAGCACTTTCAGCAACTGGTGGAACAGGCCGACGGCCTGATCGTCGCGACCCCGGTGTACAAGGCGTCCTTCTCCGGTGCCCTGAAAACCCTGCTCGACCTGCTGCCCGAGCGCGCCCTGAATCACAAGGTGGTGCTGCCCATCGCTACCGGCGGCAGCATCGCCCACATGCTGGCGGTGGATTACGCCCTCAAGCCGGTGCTCTCGGCCCTCAAGGCGCAGGAGACCCTGCAAGGGATCTTCGCCGACGACAGCCAGATCGCCTACGGCCAGGGCAACCTCCCGGCTCACCTGGCGCCTGCCCTGGAGCAGCGCCTGAACGAATCGCTGGAACTGTTCCACAGTGCCCTGGCCCGCCGCCCGAAACCCCTGGCGCCCGGCCTGCTCAACGAACGCCTGATCAGTGCCCGCTGGAGCATCTGAGCCGCATCAACCGTTTCATCGTGTCACCCCTTCACCTTACTCGCCCGCCAACGAGGCAAGCAGGTGCAGCCCGAACCCAACACTGCAAAAGGAGAGCGCTATGCGCACTGTCGTTTTGCGTCGTGGTCTGGCCGCTCTGTTCGCTGCGGCTGTCACCTTCGGCGCCATCACCCAAGCCCAGGCCGAGACCCTGCGTATCGGCTACCAGAAATACGGCACCCTGGTCCTGCTCAAGGCCAAGGGCTCCCTGGAAAAACGCCTCGCCGCCCAGGGCGTGCAGGTGCAATGGACCGAATTCCCCGGCGGCCCGCAGCTGCTCGAAGGCCTCAACGTCGGCTCGATCGATTTCGGCGTGACCGGCGAAACCCCACCGGTCTTCGCCCAGGCCGCCGGTGCCGACCTGCTCTACGTCGCCTATGAACCGCCCGCCCCGCACAGCGAAGCGATCCTGGTGCCGAAAGGCTCGCCGGTGCAGTCGGTGAAAGACCTCAAGGGCAAGAAAGTCGCGCTGAACAAAGGCTCCAACGTGCACTACCTGCTGGTCCGCGCCCTGGAAGACGCCGGCCTGAAATACAGCGATATCCAGCCGGTGTTCCTGCCGCCCGCCGACGCCCGCGCCGCCTTCGAACGCGGCAGCGTCGACGCCTGGGTGATCTGGGATCCGTACCAGGCTGCCGCCGAACAGCAGCTGCAGGCCCGTACCCTGCGCGACGGCCAGGGCATCGTCGACAACCACCAGTTCTACCTGGCGACCAAGCCCTACGCCCAGCAGCATCCGGAGGTGATCAGCACGCTGGTGGACGAAGTCCGCGCGGTCGGCGAATGGTCCAAGGCCAACCCGCAGGAAGTCACCGACCAGGTCGCGCCGCTGCTCGGCCTGCCCGCCGACATCACCCTGACCTCGGTCAAGCGCCAGGGCTACGGGGCCGGTTTCCTGACCCCGGAAGTGGTCGCCGCGCAACAGAAGATCGCCGACACCTTCACCGCCCTGAAGCTGATTCCCAAGCCGCTGAGCATCAAGGACGTGATCTGGACGCCACCGGCCAAGGTCGCCACCGCGCCCTGACGTTTTGCCCGCGCCGGGGCGCCGCCCCGGTCTGAGCCCCCCTTAGGAGACAACTCCAATGAGCCTCAACGTTTTCTGGTTTCTACCGACCCATGGCGACGGCCATTACCTTGGCACCGCCGAAGGCGCTCGCGCCGTCGATCACGGTTATCTGCAGCAGGTGGCCCAGGCCGCCGACCGCCTCGGTTTCGGCGGCGTGCTGATCCCCACCGGGCGCTCCTGCGAGGACTCCTGGCTGGTCGCCGCCTCGCTGATACCGGTGACCCAGCGCCTGAAATTCCTCGTCGCCCTGCGCCCGGGGATCATTTCGCCAACCGTGGCGGCGCGTCAGGCCGCGACCCTCGATCGCCTGTCCAATGGCCGTGCGCTGTTCAACCTGGTGACCGGTGGCGACCCCGAGGAACTCTCCGGCGACGGCCTGTTCCTCAGCCACGAAGAGCGTTACCAGGCCTCGGTGGAATTCACCCGCATCTGGCGCCGGGTACTGGAAGGCGAGACGGTCGACTACGACGGCCAGCACATCACCGTCAAAGGCGCCAAGCTGCTCTACCCGCCGATCCAGCAACCGCGTCCGCCGCTGTATTTCGGCGGTTCGTCGGAGGCCGCGCAGGACCTGGCCGCCGAGCAGGTCGAGCTGTACCTGACCTGGGGCGAGCCACCGGCCGCCGTGGCCGAGAAGATCGCCGAGGTCCGCGAGAAGGCCGCGAAACTGGGCCGCACTGTGCGCTTCGGCATCCGCCTGCATGTGATCGTGCGGGAAACCAACGACGAGGCCTGGAAGGCCGCCGAACGCCTGATCTCCCATCTGGACGACGACACCATCGCCCGCGCCCAGGCCTCCCTGGCGCGCTTCGACTCGGTCGGCCAGCAACGCATGGCCGCGCTGCACGGCGGCAACCGCGACAACCTGGAAGTCAGCCCCAACCTGTGGGCCGGCGTCGGCCTGGTGCGTGGCGGTGCCGGCACCGCGCTGGTGGGCGACGGTCCGACCGTGGCGGCCCGCGTCAAGGAATACGCCGCCCTCGGCATCGACACCTTCATCTTCTCCGGCTACCCGCATCTGGAAGAGTCGTACCGGGTCGCCGAACTGCTGTTCCCGCACCTGGACGTCGAGCGCCCGTCACTGCCGAAGGAGCGCGGCTATGTCAGCCCGTTCGGCGAGATGGTGGCCAACGACATCCTGCCCAAGAAATCCGCGGCGCAGCTGTGAGGAGCCGGACATGAGTCGTTCTTCTTCCACGTCCTGGACCCAGCGCCTCGCACCCTGGGCCCTGCCGGTCGCGCTGCTGGCGGTCTGGCAACTGGCGGTGAGCGCCGGCTGGCTGTCGACGCGCATCCTGCCGGCCCCCAGCGCGGTGATCGAGGCGGGCGTCGCCCTGGTGCGCAGCGGCGAGATCTGGAACCACCTGGCGATCAGCGGCTGGCGCGCCGGCCTCGGTTTCCTCATCGGCGGCAGCATCGGCCTGACCCTGGGCTTCATCACCGGCCTGTCGCGCTGGGGTGAGCGCCTGCTGGACAGCTCGGTGCAGATGATCCGCAACGTGCCGCACCTGGCGCTGATCCCGCTGGTGATCCTGTGGTTCGGCATCGACGAGTCGGCGAAGATCTTCCTGGTCGCCCTCGGCACCCTGTTCCCCATCTACCTGAACACCTACCACGGCATCCGCAACGTCGATCCGGCCCTGGTGGAAATGGCGCGCAGCTATGGCCTGAGCGGCTTCTCGCTGTTCCGCCAGGTGATCCTGCCGGGCGCGCTGCCGTCGATCCTGGTCGGTGTGCGCTTCGCCCTCGGCTTCATGTGGCTGACCCTGATCGTCGCCGAAACCATCTCGGCCAACGCCGGCATCGGCTACCTGGCGATGAACGCACGGGAATTCCTGCAGACCGATGTGGTGGTCCTGGCCATCGTCCTCTACGCCGTGCTCGGCAAGCTCGCCGACCTCGCCGCCCGCGGCCTGGAACGGGTCTGGCTGCGCTGGCACCCGGCCTATCAAGCGAGCAAGGGGGACGGCGCATGACCATTCTCAAGGAACAACCGCCGCGCCTGCTGCGAGGTATCCCGCTGGCGGCCCGGAATGTCGAGAAGGCCTTCGGCCAGCGCAAGGTCCTGCGCGATATCGACCTGCATATTCCGGCCGGGCAGTTCGTCGCCATCGTCGGTCGCAGCGGCTGCGGCAAGAGCACCCTGCTGCGCCTGCTGGCCGGTCTCGACAAGCCCAGCGGCGGACAGTTGCTGGCCGGCAGCGCGCCACTGGAGGAGGCCCGCGAGGACACCCGCCTGATGTTCCAGGAAGCGCGCCTGCTGCCGTGGAAACGGGTGATCGACAACGTCGGCCTGGGCCTCGAAGGCCAATGGCAGGCGCGTGCTCACCAGGCGCTGGAAGCGGTGGGCCTGGCCGACCGCGCCAATGAATGGCCGGCGGCCTTGTCCGGCGGACAGAAACAGCGCGTGGCCCTGGCCCGCGCCCTGATCCACCAGCCGCGCCTGCTGCTGCTCGACGAACCGCTGGGGGCGCTGGATGCGCTGACCCGCATCGAGATGCAGCAACTGATCGAAGACCTGTGGCGCAAGCACGGCTTCACCGTGCTGCTGGTGACCCACGACGTCAGCGAAGCGGTGGCGGTCGCCGACCGGGTGATCCTCATCGAAGACGGCGAGATCGGCCTGGACCTGCTGGTCGATCTGCCGCGGCCACGGCAGCGCGGCTCGCACCGCCTGGCCGCGCTGGAAACAGAAGTGTTGAACCGTGTTCTCTCAGTCCCGGGCACCCCGCCCGAGCCCGAACCCGTAGCACCCTTGCCTACGCAACTGCGCTGGGCGCATTGACCTCAGAACCTACGAAGGAAGCAAACAGATGACTATCAAAGCGATCAACGTACGCAACCAGTTCAAAGGCACCGTGAAGGAAATCCTGGAAGGTCCGGTACTGTCGGAAATCGATGTGCAGACCGCCTCGGGGATCGTCACCTCGGTGATCACCACCCGTTCGGTCAAGGAGCTGGAACTGACCATCGGCAGCGAGGTGATTGCCTTCGTGAAATCGACCGAGGTGTCCATCGCCAAGCTGTGAGCGGTGGATTCTGGGACCGCTTTGCGGTCCTTCGCGGTGGTTCGTCACACGACAAGCCACGCTCCTACAAGAGCGACGCGGTGACGCGAATACCTTGTAGGAGCGTGGCTTGCCCGCGAAGAGGCCCATCATTTCTTCGGCAGGAACGCCGGCAGATACAACCCCACATACGCCTCGAACACCCGCATCCCCTCCTCCGCCATGCGCGGCGTGATCTGCCCGTGCACCTGCACCGAACGGGCATACACCCGGTCGCTCAGCTCCATCGCCAGGGCGAACACATCCACGTCCCGCGGCAACTCCGGCAAGCGGAAATGCGCCTCGAACAGCTTGTGCATCAGGTCGCCCAGCTCGATATCGTGCTGCCGGTCGGCCTGGGTCACTTCGTTCAGGCCATGGGGGGCCAGGATCAACTGCCGCGCCGCGGCGTCCTCCTGGTAGATCTCCAGCATCCGTGCTTCCACCAGCCGCGCCAGGTCCCGCCAGCTGCTCAGGCTGTGCGTGTCGATGGGCGCTTCCAGGCAGGCGCGAAACGCCCCGTGGACGTCCGCGGTCAGGGCTTCGAGCAGCGCCGGGACGCTGGCGAAGAAGTGATAGACCGACGATGGCGGAATCTGCGCGCGCTCGGCCACGCTGTAGATCGACAGGCTGGCCACGCCCTCGCTGGCCAGCAGGGCGCGGGCCGCGTCGAGGATCGAGTCGATCCGCGCCTGGCTGCGGGCGCGGGGTTTGCGAGGGGTGGTACCACGGCTCATGTCAGTTGCTGATCGCCAGGATGCTGGCCTGGTAGGCACCGACGAACAGGTCGAAATCACCGACCTCCTGCTGCTCCAGGCGGGCCTGTTCTTCCAGCGAGGTGCGCGTCATCGCTTCGAAACGTGCCTCCTCGTCCGCCGGCAGGCGCTGGCCGCGCAGGTAGTCGGCGTGCAACTGGCTCTGGCGCAGGGCGAAGCGGGCGAAGCTTTCCTGGTTCTCGGTCATGCTCGCCAGGACCTGCGCCGACGGCGTCAGCGCCGGGTCGTCGACCTTGGCGGCCTGGGTCGCCAGGGCACGGCCGTGCTCGTCGCCGCCATGGGCGCGGTCGAGCAGTTCGGCCAGCGGCGCGATGCGCGCCAGCAGCTCGGAGGCCCAGGTCTTCAGGGTCACCGGCTGGCCATCGCGGTGCAGTTCCAGGCCGGGACGGCGACCTTCCTTGACCACCGTGAGGAAGTTGTCGGTGCACTGGCCGCACTCGCCGTTCTGCAGCAGCGGGCTGTCTTCCAGGGCGCAGAACAGCAGGAAGGCATCGAGGAAGCGCGCCTGCGGCAGGTCGATGCCGGTGGGCAGGAACGGGTTGATGTCCAGGCAGCGCACTTCGATGTACTGGATGCCACGGGCCATCAGCGCCTGGATCGGCCGCTCGCCGGTATAGGTCACGCGCTTCGGACGGATGTTCGAGTAGTACTCGTTCTCGATCTGCAGGATGTTGGTGTTGAGCTGCACCCACTCGCCGTGCTGGTGCGTGCCGATCTCGACGTACGGCGCATACGGCGTGGCCACGGCGCGGCGCAGGCTGTCGGTGTAGCTGTCGAGGTCGTTGTAGCACGGGGTCAGGCCGGCCTGGGCGTTGCTCTGGTAACCCAGGTCGCTCATGCGCAGGCTGGTCGCCCAGGGCAGGAACAGGGTATCGGCGTCGAACGACTCCAGCTGGTGCGCGCGACCGCGCAGGAAGCCCGCGTCCAGCGCCGGCGAGGCACCGAACAGGTACATCAGCAGCCAGCTGTAGCGACGGAAGTTGCGGATCAGGGCGATATAGGACGACGACTGGAAGTCGCGATCGCTGCCGCTCCCGCCCTCGGCGTCACGCAGCAGCGGCCAGAGCTTTTCCGGCAGCGAGAAGTTGTAGTGGATACCGGCGATGCACTGCATGGTGCGGCCGTAACGCAGGGCCAGGCCCTTGCGATACACGTACTTGAGCTGACCGATGTTGGAGGTGCCATACCAGGCGATCGGGATGTCCTCCTCCGCCGGCAGCGGACAGGGCATCGACGGGCTCCACAGGTATTCGTCACCGAGCCGGCTGTAGGCGAAGCGGTGGATATTCTCCAGGCTTTCCAGGGTCTGCGCCGGATCGGTCTGTGCCGGGGTGATGAACTCCAGCAGCGACTCGGAATAGTCGGTGGTGATCTGTTCGTGGGTCAGTGCCGAGCCCAGGGCCTCGGGATGAGGGGTCTGGGCCAGGCGACCGTCTTCGGTCACGCGCAGGCATTCACGCTCGATGCCGTGCAGGCACTGCTTGAGCAGGGAGAGATTGTCGCCCTGGCCCAGCAGGCTCAGGCGGCGGTTGAGAAGTTCGCTCAAGATGGAATTCCTTCACACATCAGTCGCCCCGATATGGGGGTAGAGATGACGGTCTGCAAGGGTGGACAGGAGGAACTGGCGTTGTCGCCTGGTTTTCGCAGGAAATCGGCAGCGCCCGCGCACTGCCGAAAGTACCGCAGATGGCCTTTTGCGGCTAGAGCACGGCGAACGTGCCCTGAGCTTTGGCGACGAGTTTGTCGTCCTGGAATACGTCGGCGTCCAGTACCAGCGTGCGCCGGCCGGCGTGCAGGACCCGAGCGACACATAGCACTTCGCCTTCACTGACCGCGCGCACGTAGTTGATCTTGCACTCCACGGTGACGCTGCGCTGGTCGAAACCGTGGCTGCTGGAACAGGCCAGGCCCATGGCGATGTCCACCAGGCTGAAGATCGCGCCGCCGTGGAGGAAACCGCCACGGTTGCGCAGGTGCGGCCCCAGCCCCAGGACCACCTCGGCAACGCCCTCCTCGAGGCGTTGCAGACGGCAGCCCAGCAACTGGCTGAAGGCGCTCTGGACGATCCCTTCAGGCACGTCCATCACTTCTTCTTCAACTGTTTGGCGTTGGCGAACAGGGCAGCCATGGCGTTGTTCGCCGGTGGCGGCGTGTCCTTGACCCGTGCCGGCGCGCTCTGCTGGCGCGGCGCCGAACCCGGGCGACTGCCACGGGCACCGTCGACCTTCTCGCCCGGCGTGTCGCTCATGCGCATCGACAGGCCCACGCGCTTGCGCGGGATGTCCACTTCCATGACCTTGACCTTGACCACGTCGCCGGCCTTGACCGCTTCACGCGGATCCTTGATGAACTTCTCCGACAGCGCCGAGATGTGCACCAGGCCGTCCTGGTGCACGCCGATGTCGACGAAGGCACCGAAGTTGGTGACGTTGGTCACCACGCCCTCGAGGATCATCCCCGGCTCCAGGTCCTTGAGGTCCTCGACGCCTTCCTGGAAGGCGGCGGTCTTGAACTCCGGACGCGGGTCGCGGCCCGGCTTGTCGAGTTCCTGGAGGATGTCGGTGACGGTGGGCAGACCGAAGGTCTCGTCGGTGAACTTCTTCGGATCGAGGCGCTTGAGGAAACCGCTGTCGCCGATCAGCGAGCGAATATCGCGGTCGGTCTCGGCAGCGATGCGCTGCACCAGCGGGTAGGCTTCCGGGTGGACCGCCGAAGCGTCCAGCGGGTTGTCGCCGTTCATCACGCGGAGGAAGCCGGCGGCCTGTTCGAAGGTCTTCTCGCCGAGACGGCTGACTTTCTTCAGCGCCGCGCGGGTCTTGAACGCGCCGTTGGCGTCGCGGTGGCTGACGATGTTCTGCGCCAGGGTCGCGTTGAGGCCGGAGATGCGCGCCAGCAGGGCCACCGAGGCGGTGTTGACGTCAACACCGACGGCGTTCACGCAGTCCTCGACCACCGCGTCCAGGCCGCGGGCCAGCTTGAGCTGGGACACGTCGTGCTGGTACTGGCCGACGCCGATGGACTTCGGATCGATCTTCACCAGTTCGGCCAGCGGGTCCTGCAGGCGCCGGGCGATGGACACCGCGCCGCGGATCGACACGTCGAGGTCGGGGAATTCACGAGCGGCCAGTTCCGAGGCCGAGTACACCGAGGCGCCGGCTTCGGAGACCATGATCTTGGTGATCTTCAGGGCCGGGTACTTCTTCACCAGTTCACTGATCAGCTTGTCGCTCTCGCGGCTGGCGGTGCCGTTGCCGATGGCGATCAGTTCCACCGAGTGCTTGGCGCAGAGGGCGGCGAGCACGGCGATGGTGCGGTCCCAGTCGTTCTTCGGCGCGTGCGGGTACACCGTGGCGTGGTCCAGCAGCTTGCCGGTGGCATCGACCACGGCGACCTTGCAGCCGGTGCGCAGGCCCGGGTCGAAGCCCAGGGTCGCGCGCGGGCCGGCCGGGGCGGCCAGCAGCAGGTCGTGCAGGTTGTGGGCGAAGACGTTGATCGCCTCGCCTTCGGCGTTGTCGCGCAGCTCGCCGAACAGGTCGGTTTCCAGGTGGCTGTAGAGCTTGACCTTCCAGGTCCAGCGCACCACTTCGGCCAGCCACTTGTCGGCCGGGCGGCCCTGGTTGGCCAGGCCGAAGCGCTCGGCGATCATCAGCTCGCACGGGTGCAGGGTGCCCGGCAGCTCCTCGCCGACCTTCAGCGAAGCGCCCAGCACGCCTTCGTTGCGCCCGCGGAAGATCGCCAGGGCGCGGTGCGACGGCACGCTCTTGAGCTGCTCGTCGTGTTCGAAATAGTCGCGGAACTTGGCGCCTTCCTCTTCCTTGCCGGCCACCACGCGGGCGGCCAGGGTCGCTTCCTGCTTGAGGAAACCGCGCAGCGTGTCGAGCAGGCTGGCGTCTTCGGCGAAGCGCTCCATGAGGATGTACTTGGCGCCTTCCAGCGCGGCCTTGACGTCGGCGACGCCCTTGTCGGCATCGACGAAGCGTGCGGCTTCGCCTTCCGGATTCAGTTGCGGGTCGGCCAGCAGCGCGTCGGCCAGTTCGCCGAGGCCGGCTTCCAGGGCGATCTGGCCCTTGGTGCGGCGCTTCTGCTTGTACGGCAGGTAGAGGTCTTCGAGGCGGGTCTTGGTGTCGGCCAGCTTGATCTCGCGCGCCAGCTCCGGGGTCAGCTTGCCCTGCTCCTCGATGCTGGCGAGGATGCTGGCACGACGCTCGTCGAGTTCGCGCAGGTAGCGCAGGCGCTCTTCGAGGTTGCGCAGCTGGGTGTCATCCAGGCTGCCGGTCACTTCTTTGCGGTAACGGGCGATAAAAGGCACCGTGGAGCCTTCATCAAGTAGAGCCACGGCCGCCTCGACCTGTTGCGGGCGGACGCCGAGTTCCCCGGCGATGCGGCTGTTGATGCTGTCCATAAAACCACCTGACAAATTGTGAGTGCTAGGGCCGCGAGGGCCGGCGCCAGAGGGCGTCGGGGCAAGGCGGCGCTCAGTGAAAGCGGCGCATTATACCCAGCGCGCCGGGCTTGCGGTGATAGCTGCTGGCCAGCCTTGTCGGCCGTTTCGCTGGCACATGAGGAAAAATCTGCTAACAATGAGCTCGGACCCGCAAATGGCGGCTAAGCCATAATGCGCGCCGTGATTAAAGGAGCAACCCATGAGCAGCACCGCACAAACAGCCGAAGGCGAGAAAATCCTCATCGTCGATGACGACCCGGGCCTGAGCAGCCTGCTGGAGCGATTCTTCACCAGCAAAGGCTACCGCGCACGGGCTGTACCCAATGTCGAACAGATGGACCGCCTGCTGGCGCGCGAAGTGTTCAATCTGGTCGTCCTCGATCTCATGCTTCCCGGTGAAGACGGCCTTTCCGCCTGTCGCCGCCTGCGCGCGGCGAACAACCAGGTACCGATCATCATGCTCACCGCCAAGGGCGACGAACTGAGCCGGATCAAGGGCCTGGAACTGGGCGCCGACGACTACCTGGCCAAGCCGTTCAACCCCGACGAGCTGGTGGCACGGGTCAAGGCCGTGCTGCGCCGGCAGACGCCTTCGGTACCGGGCGCCCCGGGCAGCGAGGACGAGACCGTCACCTTCGGCGACTACGAGCTGTCCCTGGCCACCCGCGAGCTCAAGCGTGGCGACGAAGTGCACATGCTCACCACCGGCGAGTTCGCCGTGCTCAAGGCGCTGGTCATGCATGCCCGCGAGCCGCTGACCCGCGACAAGCTGATGAACCTGGCCCGCGGTCGCGAATGGGACGCGCTGGAGCGTTCGATCGACGTGCAGATCTCGCGCCTGCGCCGGATGATCGAGCCCGACCCGTCCAAGCCGCGCTACATCCAGACTGTCTGGGGTGTGGGCTACGTGTTCGTGCCGGACGGCAACGCCAGCAAGTGATCCATCGTTGTCTGCAGTGATGCATCGAAAGCAGGGCCACCGCAGGGTTGCCCTGCTTTTGCATGATCAGCCCCGCAAAGCCCGCGAGCCGCGCTCGCACCTGCCAAGTGTGTAGCCGTCGTCCATGAAAACGCCGCTGTGGTTCCCGCAAAGCTTCTTCGCCCGCACCCTGTGGCTGGTGTTGATCGTCGTCCTGTTCTCCAAGGCGCTGACCCTGGTCTACCTGCTGATGAACGAGGACGTGCTCGTCGATCGCCAGTACAGCCACGGCGTGGCCCTGACCCTGCGCGCCTACTGGGCAGCGGACGAATCGGACCGGGAGAAGATCGCCGAGGCGGCCGGGCTGATCCGCGTCACCGGCAGCGGCGTGCCCGAGGGCGAACAGCACTGGCCCTACAGCGAGATCTACCAGCGCCAGATGCAGGCCGAACTGGGCGAGGACACCGAGGTGCGCCTGCGCGTGCATGCGCCACCGGCGCTGTGGGTCCGCGCGCCGAGCCTGGGTGACGACTGGCTGAAGGTGCCGCTGTACCCGCACCCGCTGCGCGGGCAGAAGATCTGGAACGTGCTCGGCTGGTTCCTCGCCATCGGCCTGCTGTCCACCGCGTCGGCGTGGATCTTCGTGCGCCAGCTCAACCAGCCGCTCAAGCGTCTGGTGTTCGCCGCCCGGCAACTGGGCCAGGGGCGCAGCGTGCGCCTGCCGATCAGCGATACGCCGAGCGAGATGACCGAGGTGTACCGCGCCTTCAACCAGATGGCCGAGGACGTCGAGCAGGCCGGACGCGAGCGCGAACTGATGCTCGCCGGGGTCTCCCATGACCTGCGCACGCCACTGACCCGCCTGCGCCTGTCGCTGTCGCTGCTGGCCAACGACAGCGAGCTGACCGACGACATGGTCCGCGACATCGAGGACATGGACGCCATCCTCGACCAGTTCCTCGCCTTCATCCGCGACGGCCGCGACGAGCCGGTGGAGCAGGTGAGCCTCAGCGACCTGGTGCGCGAAGTGGTCGCCCCGTTCAACCAGCCGGAAGAACAGGTGCGCCTGTGCCTGGAGCCGATTCCACCGTTCCCGCTGCGCCGGGTGTCGATCAAGCGCCTGCTCGCCAACCTGATCGGCAATGCCCTGCATCACGCCGGCAAGGGCGTCGAGGTCGCGGCCTATGTCTCCGGCGACAGCAGCGCGCCCTACGTGGTACTGAGCGTGCTCGACCGCGGCGCCGGGATCGATCCCGCGGAGCTGGAAGCCATCTTCAATCCGTTCATTCGCGGCGACCGCGCGCGCAGCGGCAAGGGCACCGGCCTGGGCCTGGCGATCGTCAAGCGCATCGCCGCCCAGCACGGCGGCAACGTGGAATTGCGCAACCGTTCCGGCGGCGGTATCGAGGCCCGTGTGCGCCTGCCGCTGGGCCTCCTGCTGCCGCGCGACGCGGTCTAGTCAGCCCTTGCCTTTCGTGCGGGTCAGATTTGGCCCGCCGTTCTTCTCCAGGTGCTCGATGATCATCCCGGCAACGTCCTTGCCGGTGGTGATCTCGATGCCTTCCAGGCCCGGCGACGAGTTCACCTCCATCACCAGCGGGCCGTGATTGGAGCGCAGGATATCCACGCCGGCGACGCTCAGGCCCATGACCTTGGCCGCGCGAATCGCGGTCATGCGTTCTTCCGGAGTGACCTTGATCAGGCTGGCAGTACCGCCACGGTGCAGGTTGGAACGAAACTCCCCCGGCTTGGCCTGACGCTTCATCGAGGCGATGACCTTGTCGCCGACCACGAAGCAGCGAATGTCGGCGCCGCCGGCTTCCTTGATGTATTCCTGGACCATGATGTTCTGCTTCAGGCCCATGAACGCCTCGATCACCGACTCGGCGGCCTTGGTGGTCTCGCACAGCACCACGCCGATGCCCTGGGTGCCCTCCAGCACCTTGATCACCAGCGGCGCGCCGTTGACCATCTGGATCAGGTCGGGAATGTCGTCCGGCGAGTGGGCGAAGCCGGTCACCGGCAGGCCGATACCGCGCCGTGAAAGCAGTTGCAGCGAGCGCAGCTTGTCCCGCGAACGGGCGATGGCCACGGATTCGTTGAGCGGAAACACACCCATCATTTCGAACTGGCGCAGCACCGCGCAGCCATAGAAGGTCACCGACGCACCGATACGCGGAATCACCGCATCGAAACCTTCCAGCGGCTTGCCGCGATAGTGGATCTGCGGCTTGTGGCTGGCGATGTTCATGTAGGCGCGCAGGGTATCGATCACCACCATTTCATGCCCCCGTTGCGTACCGGCCTCGACCAGGCGACGGGTGGAATACAGACGCGGGTTACGCGACAGCACAGCGATCTTCATGCAGCACCTGTGGAAGGGGTAATGGTTGCCGGGAATGCCGGCTTGTCCTGAACGTACTTGAGCCCCGGATTGACCACCAGCTGGCCATGGACCAGGGCCTTGGAACCCAAGAGAAGGCGATAGCGCATGGCCTTGCGACAGGCCAGGGTGAACTCCACCTCCCAGACCCGGTCGCCCAGCGCCAGCGGCGTGCGAATGACGTAGCGCACCTGGGCCTGGCCGTTGGAGCTCTTGATGGTTTTCATGGTCACCAACGGCGCCTCGCAGCGACGGTGCCGCAACTGCACCACCGAGCCCAGGTGAGCGTTGAAGCGCACCCAGCGCTCGCCGTTGCGCATGAACGGCTCGACCTCGGTGGCGTGCAGACTGGACGTGCTGGCGCCGGTGTCGATCTTGGCGCGCAGGCCGGCCAGGCCGAGGTCGGGCAACGCCACCCACTCGCGCAAACCGATAACGCTCAAATGATCAAATGTCTTCACGATGCACAACCCGGGAAAAGTCGGTGAACTGTAAGCAGGCAGCGGACTTTTTGCATCCGCCAGTTACGGTAGTACAGTTCCATGACCGCTAATGATCGGAGCAGTGCGATGGCTTATCAGGAAGACGACGACAAGGTGCGTCTGGACAAATGGCTCTGGGCCGCGCGTTTCTACAAGACCCGTGCCCTGGCCAAGGCAGCCATCGAGAGCGGCAAGGTGCATTGCCGCGGCGAGCGCTGCAAGCCGGGCAAGGAGCCGAGGGTTGGCGACGAGTTCGTCCTGCGCACCGGCTTCGACGAACGCACCGTGGTGGTCAAGGCGCTGTCCGTGGTGCGCCGCGGCGCACCTGAGGCGCAGACCCTGTACGAAGAAACCGAAGACAGCATCCGCCGCCGCGAACAGGCCGCGGCGCTGCGCAAGGCCGGCGCGCTGGGGGTGACCACCGACGGCCGGCCGACCAAGAAGCAGCGGCGACAGATCCATCAGTTGCACGGCAGCTTCGACTGAGCGGTACCCTCGACCCCCTTGGAAAACACCCCGTGAATCACCATTAAGGGGTACAGCCACTCGTCGTCTGTCGTGCCCGGGATCTGGTCAAAGCCCCTGGGCGCAAACACAGTAGAGCGATTCGAGCGCCAGCAGAGCGCTCCGACACCCCTTCAGCGAACTTTTCGAGCAGCCAGAACACCCCATGAGCGATTTGCCGGATACCGACTTCACCCAACGTTTCATCTTCGACGAGCGCGATGTCCGCGGCGAACTCGTTTGCCTGGAAAACAGCTACGCCCGCGTGCTCGACAAGCATCCCTACCCCCAACCAGTGGCCCAGTTGCTTGGCGAACTGATGGCCGCCGCCTCCCTGCTGGTCGGCACCCTCAAGTTCGATGGCCTGCTGATCCTCCAGGCGCGCTCCGACGGTCCGGTGCCGCTGCTGATGGTCGAGTGCTCCAGCGAACGCGAGATCCGCGGTATCGCCCGCTATGACGGCGAAGCCCTCGGCGCCGATGCCGGCCTGCAGGAACTGATGCCCAACGGCGTCCTCGCCCTGACCATCGATCCACGCCATGGCCAGCGCTACCAGGGCATCGTCGAACTGAACGGCAAGGACCTGGCGGAAAGCTTCACCAACTACTTCGTCATGTCCGAGCAGTTGGGCACCCGCTTCTGGCTCAACGCCGACGGCCACCGCGCCCGCGGCATGCTGCTGCAGCAATTGCCGGTGGACCGCCAGCCGGATGCCGACGAGCGCGCCGACAGCTGGGCCCACGTTGCCACCCTGGCCGGCACCCTGACCCGTGAAGAGCACCTGGGCCTGGACAACGAAACCGTGCTGCACCGCCTCTATCACGACGACGCCGTGCGCCTGTTCGACATCCAGCCGCTGCAGTTCCGTTGCAGCTGCTCGCGGGAGCGCTCCGGCAATGCCCTGGTCAGCCTCGGTGTCGACGACGCCAAGGCCCTGGTCGACGAACATGGCGGCCAGATCGAGATCGATTGCCAGTTCTGCAACGAGCGCTATCGCTTCGATGCTGCCGATGTAGAGCAACTGTTCGCTGGCGGTGGCGTGGACGCGCCGTCAGATACTCGTCACTGAAACGTTTCTGCCCAGGGAATTCTCCTGTCGAATGCGGTCAAGACGCAGTTCTGACAGGAGGGCCCTACTTTTTTTGGGCGTTTCTGGCATAATCCGGCCACTTTTTTCGCTGTAGTAGTTTGCAAAGATCTACTACAAATCGTTTGGAGCACTCGGCCACCGGGCCGGATGGGGAATCTCATGACGCAAGCCAACAACGCCGTGTTCACCGATCTGAGCGTCGACGAGCTGGTAAAAGAAGCACTGAAACGCGGTGAAGGCGAGCTGGCCGACACTGGCGCGCTGGTCGTGAAAACCGGTCACCGCACCGGTCGTTCGCCGGTTGACCGTTTCATCGTCGAAGAGCCGAGCACCCAGGACGCCATTGCCTGGGGCCCGATCAACCGCAAATTCCCCGCCGACAAGTTCGACGCCCTGTGGGCCCGTGTCGAGGCGTTCAACAACGCCCAGGAACACTTCGTTTCCCACGTCCACGTAGGTGCTGCCGCCGAGCACTACCTGGCCGTCAAGATGACCACCCAGACCGCCTGGCAGAACCTGTTCGGCCGTTGCCTGTTCATCAACCCGGCCCAGTACAACCCGGCTGGCCGCGAAGAGTGGCAAGTGCTGAACGTCGCCAACTTCGAGTGCGTGCCAGAGCGTGACGGCACCAACTCCGATGGCTGCGTCATCCTCAACTTCGCCCAGAAGAAAGTCCTGATCGCCGGCATGCGCTACGCCGGTGAAATGAAGAAAGCCATGTTCTCGGTGCAGAACTTCCTGCTGCCGGCCGCCGACGTGCTGCCGATGCACTGCGCCGCCAACATCGGCGAAGAAGGCGACGTGACCCTGTTCTTCGGTCTGTCCGGCACCGGCAAGACCACCCTGTCGGCCGACGAAAGCCGTTACCTGATCGGTGACGACGAGCACGGCTGGGGCGAAGGCGTCGTGTTCAACATCGAAGGCGGCTGCTACGCCAAGTGCATCGACCTGTCCGAGAAGAACGAGCCGGTCATCTGGAAAGCCATCAAGCACGGCGCGGTGCTGGAAAACGTTGTCCTGGACGATGCCAAGCACGCCGACTACGCCGACGGCAGCCTGACCCAGAACAGCCGTGCCGCGTACCCGCTGGAGCACGTCGAGAAGCGTTCCGAGAAGAACCTGGGCGGCGAGCCCAACGCGGTCATCTTCCTGACCTGCGACCTGACCGGCGTTCTGCCACCGGTGTCGATCCTGAACAACGAGCAGGCGGCCTACCACTTCCTGTCCGGCTACACCGCGCTGGTCGGTTCCACCGAAATGGGTTCGGGCGGCGGCATCAAGTCGACCTTCTCCACCTGCTTCGGCGCACCGTTCTTCCCGCGTCCGGCCGGCGAGTACGCCGAACTGCTGATCAAGCGCATCAAGGGCTTCGGCTCCAAGGTCTACCTGGTCAACACCGGCTGGACCGGCGGTGGCTACGGCGTCGGCAAGCGCTTCAGCATCCCGACCACCCGTGCGGTGATCGCTGCCATCCAGAGCGGCGCGCTGATCGGTGCCGAGACCGAGCACCTGGGCATCATCAACCTCGACGTGCCAAAGGCCGTTCCAGGTGTCGATACCGCCCTGCTGAACCCGCGCACCACCTGGGCTGACCAGGCTGCCTACGACGAAGCAGCGAAAGGCCTGGCCTCGCTGTTCATCGAAAACTTCAAGAAGTTCGAAGTTTCCGACGCGATCAAGGCTGCCGGTCCTCAGCTGTAAGCTGACTGCGCCTGATAAAAACCGGCTCGCGAGAGCCGGTTTTTTTTTGCGTCGATTCAGCGCCTTGCAGATCGCCATCGACAATCCCCAGGCGGGAAGGACCTCGAGCCTGACTCCGCGCTGGTCAGTAAAGAATATCCTCGACCTTGTACTGCACTTCCTCGACGGTCAGGTCCTTCAGATACCCCTGATATCCTGCAGCAAGGGCGCGGTCTATCTGGCTTTGGTTCAATCCCACGGTGAAGAACAAGGCAGGCAATGAGCCATAAGCTGGTGTTGTGCGGATCTGTCTGAGCAGATCAATGCCAGTCGATCCGGGAAGATATGAATCACAGATAGCCAGCTTGACGCTGCCCTCAGCCAGTCGCTCCAACACCTCAGCCGTGTTCGACGCCTCCACGAACGCATGCCCCTCAAAGCCTGCGGCTCGAAACGCCCTGACAATCATTTTGCGCACCACCAGGGAATCATTGACGATCAGAATTTTCGCACTCATGCCGAAGGCTCCTCTGATTCAAATTTCTCGTCGCACCCATTGAAAACCCACTCTCAGACGGACTCGATGGTGAAGTCGTCGAAAACGATATAGGCCCCAGGCCCTCCTGCGACCGACACCTCGATCTTCCTGATCGCGGCCCCGCTGCTGGCGCAAACCACCGGCGTAACGCTTTTTGCCGGAAGCGCAGCGGTACCCAGTTGCTTGCCGGCGGCATCGTAGAACCTGCAGGGGTTTCCCGCTTCATTGCGGTAGTTCACGAAGGTGACCCGCTGCGCACCCGTTCCAGCGAGCGTAACGGTCATGTCGTCGTATTCGCCGTAGTGACTGCCCCACTTGAATTTGACCCAGATTCCCTTGTTGAGTCCTTGCGGGTCCTTGACCGTCTCAAGCTCTGTGCCGGTACCGGAAGGGACGGTGAGGGTAAAGGCCGGACGCGAGATACTCCTGCCATGTGTTTTCACCGGCAGGTCTTCGAAACCATCGACCACGGTAGCCATTGTCAGATCCTCCAGAAGAGTCGGCGACTGTCGACGCCGCTATTGGAGGCCCGATACAGGGGCAGCACAACTGGCATTTCTATCAGGTAGCGAAGTGAGATTATGCTCAGTTGCCATGAGAAACTTCGCAGCCCCAGAAGGATGCAGCAGATGTCCCCCACCGCCCTACGCCCGCATTACCCCTATCTGCACCCACTCTCCAGCCGCTGGCAGGACAACGACGTCAACGGCCAGATCGTCAGCGCCACGGTCTACGGCTTCTTCGACACGGCGCTCCAGGCCTGCCTGATCGAACACGCCGGGCTCGACCCGCAGGAGGGGGAGGTCGTCGGTTTCGTGGTCACTTCCAGCTGCGATTTCTACGCTTCGGCGGCCTTCCCCGACCTGTTGCAGATCGGTGTACGAGTCGAACGCCTCGCCGGCAGTTCGGTGGAATATGCCCTCGCCCTGTTCCAGGTCGGCCAGGAGCAACCCTGCGCGGTGGGCCGGCTGGTGCAGGTATTCATCGAACGCCAATCGGGCCAGCCAGCGCAGTTGCCAGCACGCCTGCAGGCAGCGCTGGAGGCCTTGCGCGGCTGAGCTCAATCGTTGAGCCGGATGATCCCCTCGCGCACCGCAAACAGCACCAGCCCCGGCACATCGTGAATCTGCAGGCGGTGCATGATCTGCGAGCGATGGGCCTCGACGGTCTTCACGCTCAGGCCCAGGCCATCGGCGATGGAACGGGTCGACTCACCACGGGCGATCAGCCGCAGGATTTCCATCTGCCGCGCGGTGAGCTGCATCGCCGCGCTGACCTGCGGGCGCCGGCGGTTCTGCTTCACCGCCTGGCCGATCACCAGCGGCAGCACCGCCGACGACAGGTACTGCCCTCCCCCGCGCAGCGACTGCAAGGCCAGTTCCAGCTCCTGCACCGTCGCATTCTTGAGCAGGAAGCCATGCGCGCCCTGCTGCAGGCAGTGCATGACGAACTCCAGCTCCGAACGCGACGACAGCATCAGCACCGTACAGGCCGGCACCCGCAGGTAGAGCTCGCGCAGCAGCTCCTCGCCGGTCAGGGTGCCGAGGCCGATATCCAGCAGGATGATGTCCGGCTTCAGCGTCTCGGCCAGCTCGACGGTGGTCACCGTATCGCCCGCCTCACCGACCACGGCATATTCTTGTTTTTGTTCGAGCAACGCTCGCAGACCTGCGCGGAACAGGGGCGAATCGTCGGCAATCAGTAATCGGCAAAGCATAGGTTTGAGCCCGTGTCGCATGAGTTTTGATGAACGGATCGTCGCTGCCGGGTGTTGCTCCATTACGGTGGGCATGCCTGCACTTCGGGCACCGCTCAGCGGTGTCGCGAACAGGGCGTCGGAGGGGGTGGTCTGACCTGGAAATGCTCAGCCATTGCGGGCGCTGACGCAGAACTGGTTGATCAGTGCCGGCAGGCGACTCAACGGCTCGATGGTCTGGGCCGCGCCGAGGCGAATGGCTTCCCTGGGCATGCCGAACACCACGCAGCTGGCCTCGTCCTGGGCCACGGTGCTGGCACCCTGTTCGCGCATGGCCAGGAGGCCACGGGCTCCATCGTCGCCCATGCCGGTCATGATGATGCCCAGGGCATTGCTGCCGGCATGGCGAGCGGCGGAACGGAACAGGACATCGACCGAAGGCTTGTGTCGGTTGACGGCGGGGCCGTCGAGCACTTCGACCAGGTAGTGGGCACCGCTGCGCTTGAGCTGCATGTGCAGGCCACCCGGCGCCAGCAAGGCGAGCCCGGTGTGCACGCGATCCAGATGCCTGGCCTCGCGCACTTCGATCTGGCACAGGCTGTCGAGACGGCGCGCGAAATCGGCGGTGAACTTCTCCGGCATGTGTTGCACGATGACCAGGCCGGGACAGTCGGGCGGCAATTGCCGCAAGACGAACTCCAGTGCCTGGGTACCGCCGGTCGAGCAGCCCAGTGTAACGATTCGGTCGGTGGTTTGGCGCAGCGCCGGGGTGGCCGGCGGGTGTTTTTTTTCCGCCGCCGGCAGGACGTGACGGGCCACTGGCCGGGTTTTCGCCGCGTCCTCGATGCAGCGCACCAGATCACCGGCGATGGTTTCCAGGCTCTGCTTCAGACCTAGCCTGGCCTTGGTGAAGACGCCCACCGCACCGGCGGCCAGCGCCTCGACATCGAGGTCATTGCCGGCCTCGGTGAGGGTCGAGCAGATGATCGTCGGGGTCGGTCGCTCGGCCATGATCTGGCGCAGGAAGGTCAGGCCGTCCATGCGCGGCATTTCGATGTCCAGGACCAGCACGTCAGGCCAGTCGCGGCGCATCTTGTCGATGGCATAGAGCGGGTCGGCGGCCATGCCGACCACCTGGATCCCGGGGTGGCTGCCGAGGCACTGGCTGAACACCTGGCGGACCAGCGCCGAGTCGTCGACGATGAACACGCGAATCGGTTTGCTGCGGTCGATCATGAGCGTTCGAACACCGAAGGCCGCACCGGCCGCAAGGGCAGGTCGAAACCGTGGATGCTTTCGGCGTGGCCGATGAACAGCAGCCCACCCGGGCGCAGGCGCTCGACCAGGTTGCGCACGATGTGCTGCTTCTGTGCCGTGTCGAAATAGATCAGCAGGTTGCGCAGGAAGATCACGTCGAACTGACCGAGGCTCTCCGGCATCGGCTGGATCACGTTGATCTCGCGCAGTTGCACCTTGTTGCGCAACCAGCCCTGCACGCGCATGCGCCCCTGCATGTCGTCGATCCCGCACAGGCAATGGCGGTGCAACCAGCCTTCCGGGAAATAGCGCGCCTGGGCCATGTCGTAGATGCCCAGTTCGGCGAGCTCGAGCATGCTCTGGCTGAGGTCGCTGGCCAGGATCGACCACTCGTTGCCGCGGGCGAACTCGGCGGCGGTCATGGCCAGGCTGTAGGGCTCCTCTCCCGACGAACAGGCCGCGCTCCACAGACGCAACGGTCCGCCGCGCGTGCTCAGCCACTGGCCGAGAAACTCGAAGTGGGCGTGCTCGCGGAAGAAGTAGGTTTCATTGGTGGTCAGCAGGTCGATCACCAGGCGTCGCTCGCGGGCGTACTGCGGGTACGCCAGGCAATTGAGGTAATCGTCGTAGTTGTCCAGCTGGTGATGACGCAGGCGCTTGAGCAAGCGCCCGGCCACCAGCGAGCGCTTGTTGTTCGACAGGTGGATGCCGGAGGCATCGCGCATCAGTTGCTGCAACTGGCGAAAGTTCTGTTCGCCGAGCACCGGCAACGAGGGCATGGCGGACATGTCAGTGGACCTTCGCCGCCTGGCTGAGGTGACGGATATCGTCCAGCGACAGCACCTGCAGCATGTTGAGGATGATCAGGAATTCCTGCGCCTGCTGGGCCATGCCCGCGATGAAGTCGGAGCGGATCGCCGTGCCGAAGGCCGGCGCCGGCATGATCTGCCGCGGCTCGATCTCCAGCACTTCGTCCACCTCGTCCACCACCAGGCCGATGCGTTGCAGGCCACCGTCCAGCGGCAGCTCGATGATGACGATACAGGTCCGCTTGCCCGGCGCGGTCAGGCTCAGGCCGAAGCGCGCAGCCAGGTCGAGTACCGGCACCACGTTGCCGCGCAGGTTGAGCACACCGTGGATATAGGCCGGCATCATCGGCACCCGGGTGACCTCGGCGTATTCGATGATCTCGCGCACCAGCTCGATGGGCAGCGCGTAGCCCGCCTCGCGCACGCGAAAGCTCAGGTGCTGGATGGCGTCGGCTTGCGCCTCGATTCGTTGCGGTTGGCTCATGGCGACCTCGCTCAAGTGAAGCTGACGAACTGGCCTTCATCGATCAGCGCCTTCGGCCCGGGGCGCGTCGGTGCCGGCAGGCTGTCGCCGCTGCGCGACGGACGCGGGGCGAGCGTGCCCTGTTCGAAGCGGAAATAGCCGATCAGCTCCTGCAGCTGGCTGGCCTGGGCGTTCATCTCTTCGGCGGTGGCCGCCAGTTCCTCGGAGGCGGAGGCGTTCTGCTGGGTGATCTGGTTCATCTGGCCCATGGCGATATTGATCTGCCCGGCGGCGCTGCTCTGCTCCTGCGAGGCCGCGGTGATCTCCTGGACCAGGTCGGAGGTGCGCTGGATGTTCGGCACGATTTCACCGAGCAGTTGCCCGGCCTGCTCGGCCAGTTGCACGCTGCTGGACGCCACCTGGCCGATCTCCTGGGCCGCCACCTGGCTGCGCTCGGCGAGCTTGCGTACCTCGGCGGCGACCACCGCGAAGCCCTTGCCGTGATCGCCGGCGCGGGCGGCCTCGATGGCGGCGTTGAGCGCCAGCAGGTTGGTCTGGTAGGCGATGTCGTCGATGATGCCGATCTTGTCGGCGATCTGTTTCATCGCCAGCACCGTATCGCCCACCGCGCCGCCGCCCTGCACCGCGTCGTTGGCCGCCTTGCCGGCGATGCCATCGGTGATCTTGGCGCTCTCGGTGTTCTGCGCGATCGAGGCGGACATCTCTTCCACCGAGGCGCTGGTCTGCTCGACGCTGGCCGCCTGCTCGTTGGCCGCCTGGCTCAGCGACTGCGAGGTCGAGCTGACCTGTTCGGACGCCGACGACAGCGCGTCGGCGGAGCTGCGCACATCGCCGAGGATGCTGCGCAGGCGCTCGGTCATGTTCTGCATGGCGCCGAGCAGGCGACCGGTCTCGTCCTTGCGATCGACCACCAGGTCCTGGCTGAGATCGCCCGCGGCCATGCGGTCGGCGGCCTGCACCGCGCCCGCCAGCGGCCGGGTGATGCTGCGGGTGACCAGCACGCCGACCAGCATGCCCAGCACGGTCGCGACCACCACCAGGATGATCATCTGCACCCGCGAGCTCTCGGCGATCGCGGTGATCGAGGCGTTGGCTTCACCGGCGCGCTTCTGCTTGGCCTCGCTGGCTTCGCCGAGCAGGCGATCGACTTCGTTGGCCGCGGCGCTGTTGCGCGGCATCAGTTCCATGGCAGCACTCATGGTCTGCAGCTCGCCGGAATGGCGATGGGTGTCGAGCACCAGGTTGGCGGCGTTGATGTATTCCTGCAGCGGCCCGTCGATGGCCTCGACCTGCGCCTTGCCTTCCCGGGTGAGGAAGTACTGGCGAGCGCCGGTGAGCAGCTCACGGGTCTTCTCCATCGCGCTGCGGGCGACAGCGGCGGACTCGTCGCGGTCTTCGGCGCTCACCGCCATCAGGCTGCGGCGCACCGCACGGTTGGCCGTGAGCAGCTGGATATTGGCTTCCTGCAGGGTGCTCAGGCCGACCACGTCCATGTCGTACATCCGGTCGGAGAGGTCGTTGACCTGGCTCAGGTTGCGGATGCCGAGGAAGCCGATGATGGCGGTCAGCGCGACCACCAGCAGAAAGCCCAGGGTCAGGCGCACGCCTATCTTCATGTTGCTGATCATTTGCATGGTGACTCTCCGGAAAGGCTGGGCAGGCTCAGGGGGGCGACGAGACGTGGCTCGCTCTCGGCGCGTTGCTGCAATTGACGGAACAGGCTGGGAATATCGAGGATCAGCGCCACCTGGCCGGAGCCGAGGATGGTCGAGCCGCTGATGCCCGAGAGGTGCTGGAACATCTGCCCCAGCGGTTTGATCACGGTCTGCAGCTCGCCCAGCAACTGCTCGACGATCAGCCCGGCCTGTTGCCGGCCCTGGCTGACCACGACGATGTTGCGGCGCGCGCGCGGGTCGCCACGCAAGCCGAAGTGCCGACCCAGGTCGACGCTGGGCAGCGGCCTGCCGCGCAGGTTCAGGTGGCCACCGGCATCGAGGGCATCCGCGCGTTCCTCCATGCACTCGGTGACCATGTCCAGCGGGATCACGAAGTGATCACCGCCGATGCTGACGAGGAAACCGTCGATGATCGCCAGGGTCAGCGGCAGGCGGATACGGAAGGTGCAGCCTTGGCCCGGCTGCGACTCGATCTCGATGATCCCGCGCAGCTCGTCGATGGCGCTGCGCACCACATCCATGCCGACCCCGCGACCGGACAGGTTGGACACCGCCTCGGCAGTGGAAAAGCCGGGCTCGAAGATCAGCGGGTGAATGTCCTGGTCGCTGAGCGTCGCGTCGGGATCGAGCATGCCGCGGGCAATGGCCTTGTCGCGGATGCGCGCGGTGTCGAGGCCACGCCCGTCGTCGCTGACTTCGAGGACGATCATCCCCGAATCGTGGAAGGCATTCAGGCGCAGGCTGCCCTGCTCCGGCTTGCCGGCGGCGCGACGCTCATGCGCAGGCTCGATGCCGTGGTCGATGGCGTTGCGCACCAGGTGCACCAGCGGGTCGGCGATGCGGTCGATGAGGGTCTTGTCCAGCTCGGTGTCGCTGCCGGACAGGCTCAGCTGGATCTGCTTGTCCAGCGCCTGGCTGACATCCCGCACCACGCGATGGAAGCGGTTGAAGGTCTCGCCGATCTCCACCATGCGCAGCTTCAGCGCGCGCTCGCGGATCTGCTCGACGTGCTGCTGCACCGCCTGGACGCTCTCGATGCACGCCGTGGAGCCGCTGCGCAGCGACTGCATGTGGGCGCCGGCGGTGCTGATGACCAGCTCGCCGACGAGGTTGATCAGCTCGTCGAGCTTGTGCGCGGCCACCTTGACCATGCTGCTGCCGGGCGTGTTGCGCGGTTCGCTGCTGGTGGCGCTGACTGGCGCCTGGGTAACAGGCGCCAACGTTTGCGTTTCGAGGATTTCGCTGACTGGCGGCGCAGTGTGGTCGTCCTCCCGCCTCTGCAGGCGCAGGGTGCAGAAGTCTTCGGCCAGGGCAAAGACATCCCGCAGCTCTTCGCGACTGGCGGCGCTGCGCAGGGTCAGCTCGTAGCCCAGGTAGCAGGCTTCGGCGTCGAGGCTGTGAAGGTCCGGCACCGCCCAGGCCAGGGTCTGCAACGACTCGATACGGCCCAGACGGTCGAGGTAGCGCAGGAAGCTGCTGGGCTCGAAGCCGTTGCGCAGCAGTTCGTTGTCGAAGCGAATCGACAGGAACCACTCGTTGATCTCGCCTGCTGCCTCGGTCACCTGCGCGACCGCTTCGCCGCTGTCCGCGACGGCGCCACCGAGGGCCAGGAGCAGTTCGCTCTGGCGCGGGGTATGCGGTGCCAGGGTGGCGTGTCGCGGGTCGATGCTCTCGACCATGCCGTTGAGCTCGTCCATGCACTGCAGCATCAGCGACACCAGCGCCGGGCTCAGCTGACGCTGGCCGTCGCGCACGCCCATGAGCTGGTTTTCCAGTTGATGGGCCAGGGCGACCAGGGGCTCCAGCGAGAAGATCCCCGCCGAGCCCTTGAGGGTGTGCACCGCGCGGAACAGTGCGTTGATCGCCTCGCCATCGTCGCTGGCCTGCTCCAGGCGCAGCAGGTTGTCTTCGGCTTCCTTGAGCAGGTCGCGCGCCTCTTCGAGAAAGCCTTGCAGCAGTTGCGCCCACTGATCGCTATCGAACATCGCTCATTCCTCGCCGACGCCCGCGGCGCCGACCGGGTAAAGGGAAGCGAGGCGCAGCAGCTGCACCAGCGCACGGCCCTGCGCGGACAGGGCGATGACCTGCGCGCCCTGGGCCAGGGTCTTCTGCAGCGACAGCAGCAGTTGCAGGCCGGCGCTGTCGAGTTCGTCCACAGCGCCGAGGTCCAGGGCCCAGGGGCCCGGATCCTGCGCCAGCAGCGCGAGCAGTGCCTGGCGGGTGTCGCTGGCTTCGTAGATGGTCAGGTCGCCGCGCACCTCCAGCCGCGCGGGGTGCAGGTCGCCGGCCGGATGCAGCGTGACGGTGGCCATCAGCCGATCAGCTTTTCGACCGCCGCCAGCAACTGCTGCGGCTGGAACGGTTTGACGATCCAGGCCTTGGCCCCGGCGGCCTGGCCTTCGGCCTTCTTCGCCTGTTCGCTTTCGGTGGTGAGCATCATGATCGGCGTGAAGCGGTACTCGGGCCGGGCCTTGACTGCCTTGACCAGGCCGATGCCGTCGAGGTTGGGCATGTTCACGTCACTGATGATCAGGTTGATCTTCTGTCCGCTGAGCTTGCTCAGCGCATCGCGGCCGTCGCAGGCTTCGATGACCTGGTGACCGGTGCCGTTGAGGCTGATTTTCACCAGTTGGCGCATGGAGGCGGAGTCGTCGACGATCAGGATGGTCTTGGCCATGTCAGGGCCCTCGGCAGTTAGAAAAAGGTGACGTCGCTGGCGGTCGCGGCCTGGCTGTGGCCGGCGCGCTCTTCGCTGGTGGTGAAGCGCTCGCGCAGGCGCGCAAGCCAGGCCTGGGCGTCGTGCAGGCGCTGGTCGCGCTGCTCGATGGCGTCGAGCAATTGCCGCAGGTCGGTCTGCAGGTGGTCGAGCATCTGGTCGGCGCGGTCCTGGAACTGCAGGGCGACCATCACCGCGTGGATATCGCTCTGGGTCGAGCGGGCGTTGTCCTGCAGGCCGCGCGAGGCCGCGTCGAGTTCGTCGAGGTTGCTGCCCAGGCCGCTGATCACTTCGCCGAGCACCTGTTCCAGGCGGGCCAGGTTCTGCTGTTCCTCGGCACCGAGCTGGTTGGCGGCTTCGATGCTGGACTGGATCGCCTGGTTGATCTCGCCGACCTTGCTGTCCATCGACTGACCGGTTTGCGCCGACAGCCGCGAGAGCTTGCGCACTTCATCGGCGACCACGGCGAAGCCGCGGCCGAACTCGCCGGCGCGGGCCGCCTCGATGGCCGCGTTGAGGGCCAGCAGGTTGGTCTGGCTGGCGATTTCCTGGACGTGCCGGGCCATCTGCTGCAGCTCGCCGGTGTAGCCGCCGAGGTGGTCGATGGTGGCGAGGAATTCCTGCTGGCGGCGGCTGCCGGCGGCGAAGGCTTCGGTCACCCCTTGCAGGCGCTGGTTGGCCTGGCGCAGGTTCTCGCCGAGGCCACCGCTGGTGAGGACGTCGTCGCTCCGGTCGAGGCTGGCCTGGAGGCGCTGGCTGATATCGGTGAAGCGGCCGAGCAGGCCGGCAATGTTGTCGGACAGCAGACGACGACTCTGCTGCAGGCTGTCGGTCCAGGACGGCAGCACGGCCGGCAGCAGGCGTTCGAGGGCGTGGGGCTGGAGTTCGCCGGGGTGGCTTTGCTCGGCGAGCGGGGTGATCGTCGAGGCGGCCTTGCGCGGTGCGAGCAACACCGCGCAGGCGGCGATCAGCAGCAGCCCGGCAACATTCAGCCAAGGCAGTGCGGCGAGCATCGCGGCGACGCACAGAACGATCCCTATCCCGATACCTACGTGCATTCGCATCCCTTACGCTCACCGTCCTTCTGTGAAGGCTTCGCATGGTAGCGGTAGTGATTTGACGTCAAAATCGGGACGCCCCTTAAGCCGACCGGGCAGTCATAAAAGTGACTTGGCAAAACAATGCGGGACTGCGTTGACCACTTCGACAGGATTGCCGACTGAAACGCTTTATGCGCTGCGCACCGGAGGATTCCGGTCAGGAGTAGGAGAAGGCGGGGGACGTAGGTGTATGGCTTAAGCCAATGGTGTGATGGCGTTTAGCTTGATAAGAAATTGGTTACAGGGAGTGTGGGGGCTTTCCCGCATTCCGTCCCTCGGCGGAACGGAATGCGGGGCGGTGACTCAGTGGCGCCAGTGGCGCTTGTGCTTGCGATGCCCGTAATGGTGACCACGGTCGTGGACATAACGGCGATCGTAGCCACGGCCGCGATCGCGATAGCGGCGATCGTCATCGTCGGCCTTGTTGCCCATGTAGTTGCCCAGCGCACCGCCCGCGCCGCCACCGGCGGCGGCGCCGATCAGGCTGCCGGTGGTACCGCCCATGCTGCGCCCGACCACGTTGCCGCCGGCTGCGCCGAGGGCGCCCCCGATGGCCGCTTCGCCACGGCTGCGTTTGTCGGCGCCAACAGCACTACCGGCTGCACCACCGAGGCCGGCGCCGATCGCCGAACCGGTGCTGCCACCGATCGACTGGCCGACCACCGAGCCCAATACCCCACCCAATGCGCCGCCAATACCGGCTTCGGTGGTGCCGCCCGCGCTGGCAACGCCACTGAGCAGGCTGAGGGACAACAGAAGAATCGAGGAGTACTTCATACGAGAGCCTCAAAGGGATGACGGGGCCGATCCTGCGTCCCGCACGTGAGGCTGACAACGGAAATCCGACGAGTAGCACGAGTGCAACACATATTTCTAACTTATTGATTTTACTGTGAAACTTATCGTGTTTTTGGTGGTCTTAGGTTACTTGGGAATGGGGCTCTGACGTGATGTCAGGGCCCTTTTTCGTTAGTGCCTGGTCGCCTGCCGAACGGGCGCACACCCGGCGCCCTTGACGGGAAAATTCAGTTGTGTGAATTCTGTCCACATTTTATGGATCGTGGACAGAACAGGGCAATCGCCATGAAAAGCCAAGACATCGTGCTTCTCTTCAAGATGCTCAGCCTCCAGGAGACAGGTGTCTCGACGCAAACGACTCCCGTGCCCGGCGCCGAGCACTACACCCTGCGAGCCCTGTCTGCGTCACTGGGGCTGAGCAAGAGCGAAATATCCAACGCATTGGCACGCTGCCGTGATGCCGATCTGCTCATGGATGATTTCGAAAGCAGCCGCCCCGAGGTGAACCGCCGAGCGCTGTTCCACATCGCCGAACACGCGCTGAAATACTTCTTCCCGGTAAAAGTCGGCGCCATCGTTCGGGGTATTCCCACAGCATTTTCAGCCCCAGCTTTGTCGGAAAGCCTGAAAAGCGCCGGCGAGCTGCTCCATGTCTGGCCCGACCCCGCCGCAACCACGCGCGGACAAGCGATTGAGCCCCTGTACAAGACCGTCCCCTTCGCCGTGCAGCAGGATTCGACGCTCTACCATTACCTCGCGCTGGTTGATGCAATCCGCGTGGGTGGGCCGCGGGAAACCGGTGTTGCGGTCACGCTTCTCAAATCAGCAATGGGGTTGGGGTAGATGGGCGGGAATGCTTCGCACAACCATGAGTTGATCGAATTGGTCGCAGACGGGCTGGGGGAGACGTTGCGCAAGGAGCTTGCCTTCGTCGGAGGCTGTACCACCGCGATGCTGGTAACGGACGATGCGGTCATGGATGACATCCGTTTCACCGACGACGTCGATCTGGTGGTCGAACTGGCAGGTATCGCTGACTGGCATCGCCTTGTCGAACGCCTGGCACAGCGGGGCTTCAAGATTACCGGAGAAGACGAGGTGAACTGCCGGTTCCGTTATCACGGCACCATCGTCGATGTAATGCCTTCCGACCCGGCGATATTGGGTTATGCCAATCGCTGGTTCATCGAAGGGCTGGCGCATGCGGTGACCACTACCCTCGCCCGCGGCCAGCAGATTCGCCTCTTTCAGCCGGCCCATTTCCTCGCGAGCAAGCTGGAGGCCTTCACTGGTCGGGGCAATGGCGATCCCTATCACAAGGACGTGGAGGATATCGTGGTCCTTATCGACGGGCGGCCAGAGCTTTATCAGGAGATCAAACAGGCCGACAGCAGCCTGAGACAATTCATCGCCTCCGGTATCGCCGAACTGTCCCGGCTGGAGGGCATCACCTACGCGATCCAGAGTTCGGGCTCGGTCCGGAGCAATCCCGGCCGTGGAAAACTGGTTCACACACGCATGAACCAGTTGCGTCACTGTCACCTGGATTGACGATCAAGGCACCGCCTTGCGCACCTCCAAGCGCTTCGGCAACAAGCGGTTCTCGTAGAACAGGTCCGCCGTCGCCTGCTGCGCCGCGATCACCGCCTCCGTGATCGGCAATATCGGCGATGCCGGGCGGTTATCCACATAGCCGGCCACTACCGCTTCCGGCAGCCCCATGGACGCGCTCAGCAGCTTCAGGCTTTGCGCCCGCTCGCTGCGGGTCAGGTCCTCGGCGGCGGTCAGTTCGTTCAGCAGGCTGTGGATAAACTCAGCATGCTGCGCCGCATAAGCCCTGCGCGCGGTATAGACCGGCCCGGACAGTCCCAGCCCTTCGCCATCGACCAGCTTGCGGCTGTGCCCCTCACTCAGGGCCAGCGACACGTAGGGATCCCATACCGCCCAGGCATCCACGCTGCCATGCTCGAAGGCCGCCCGCGCATCCGCCGGGCTGAGGTAGACCGGCTGGATATCCTTGAAATCCAACCCCGCCTTGTTCAACGCACGCAGCACCAGGTTGTGCGAACTCGAACCCTTCTGCAGCGCGACCTTGCGCCCCTTCAGATCAGTCACCTGCCGCAGCGCACTGTCTTCTTTCACCAGGATCACCTCGGCCGACGGCTTGGCCGGTTCGGCGCCGATATACACCAGGTCCGCCCCCGCCGCCTGGGCGAAAAGTGGCGGGATATCGCCGGTGGAACCGACGTCGAGGCTGCCGATATTCAAGGCCTCCAGCATCTGCGGCCCCGCCGGGAATTCGATCCATTGCACCCGGGTCTGGCCGAAGCGCTTCTCCAGCAGGCCATGTTCCTTGGCCAGGACCAGGGCAATCGAGCCCTTCTGGTAGCCGATGCGCAATTCCTGCGGATCGGCCACCGCCACCGTCGCCAGGCCCAGCAGGGCCAGGCCGGCACTCAACATTGCCACTGCGTTCATTGGTCACTCCGCCAGCGAGGGCTTTTCCCAGAGGTTGATACCGCCCTCGACCGCATGCCGGTCGATCGCTGCCAGCTCCTCGGCGGTGAAGACAAGGTTGTCCAGCGCGGCGACGTTCTCGACGATCTGCGCCGGCCGGCTGGCACCGATCAGCGCCGAGGTCACCCGGGCATCACGCAGCGTCCAGGCCAGGGCCAGTTGCGCCAGGCTCTGCCCGCGCGCACGGGCGATCTCATCGAGTGCGCGGACATGGGCCAGGTTGGCCTCGGACAGATGCGCCGGCAGCAACGATCCACCGCCAGGCTTGTTGACCCGCGCATCCGCGGGTACGCCGTTCAGGTACTTGCCGGTCAGCAGGCCCTGGGCCAGCGGGGTGAATGCGATCACCCCGGCGCCCAGTTCGTCGGTAACCGCCAGCAGATCCTTTTCCACCCAGCGATTGAGCAGGTTGTAGGCCGGCTGATGGATCAGCAGGGGTACCTTCCACTCTTGCAGCAGACGAGCGATTTCCCGGGTCTTGCTCCCGGAATAGGAGGAGATGCCGACATACAGCGCCTTGCCCTGCTGCACCGCCGTGGCCAGCGCGCCGGCGGTCTCTTCCAGCGGCGTGTCCGGGTCGAAGCGGTGCGAATAGAAGATATCCACATAGTCCAACCCCAGCCGCGCCAGGCTCTGGTCGAGGCTGGCGAGGATGTATTTGCGCGATCCACCGCCCTGCCCGTAGGGCCCCGGCCACATGTCCCAGCCCGCTTTGCTGGAGATGATCAGCTCGTCACGATAGCCCTTGAAGTCTTCGCGCAGCAGGCGGCCGAAATTGGTCTCGGCGCTGCCGTAGGGCGGGCCATAGTTGTTGGCCAGGTCGAAATGGTTGATGCCCAGGTCGAAGGCGGTGCGCAGCAGCGCGCGCTGATCGTCCAGCGGCGTGCTGTCGCCGAAGTTGTGCCACAGGCCCAGGGACAGGGCCGGCAGCACCAGCCCGCTGCGCCCGACACGACGGTAGGGCATGGAGGTGTAGCGATTTTCCGCGGCGACATAGGCCATGGCGTGTTCCTCAGGAGAAGTAGGGATTGTTCGGCCGGCTCAGGCCCAGGTGTTCGCGCAGGGTGGTGCCGGCGTAGTGACGGCGGAACAGTCCGCGCCGCTGCAGTTCCGGCACGACGTGACGCGCCACGTCTTCCAGGCCGCCCGGCAGGTGTGGCACCAGCACGTTGAAACCGTCGGCGGCGTCGTTCTCGAACCATTCCTGCAACTGGTCGGCGATCTGCGCCGGCGTGCCGATCAGGCTGTGATGCCCGCGCCCGCCGGCGATGCGCCGACCGAGCTGGGCCAGATTGAGGTTTTCCCGCTCGGCCAGGTCGCTGAGCAACTGCTGGCGGCTGCGCTGACCGCTGTCGGTCAGGGGCAGCGGCGGCAGCGGGCCGTCCTGTGGATAACCCGACAGATCGAAGTTGCCCAGCATCCGCCCGAGCAGGGCAATCCCCACCTCCGGCTCGACCAATTGCTGAAACACCGCGAATTTATCCTCGGCTTCGGCCTGGCTTTGGCCGGTGACCACGAACACCCCCGGCATGATCTTCAGCGACTCGCGATCACGCCCGTTAGCGGCCAGGCGCCCCTTGAGATCGGCGTAGAAGGCCTGGGCTGCCGCCAGCGAGGTTTGCGCGGTGAACACCACGTCGGCGGTGCGCGCCGCGAGATCGAGGCCAGCCGGCGACGAACCGGCCTGGACCACCACCGGGCGACCTTGCGGGGTGCGAGCTACATTCAAAGGGCCGCGCACTTTGAAGTGTTCACCGTCATGATTGAGCAATCGTACTGAATCAGGCTTGTAGTACGTACCGGTTTTCTTGTCTCGAATGAAGGCATCGTCGGCCCAGCTGTCCCACAGGCCGACCACCACCTCATGAAACTCACGGGCTCTGGCGTAGCGTTCGGCGTGGCCTACATGGGTATCGAGGCCAAAATTCAGGGCTTCGGCGGCCGCATCGGACGTCACCAGATTCCACCCCGCCCGCCCTCCCGACAAATGATCCAACGAAGCGAACTTGCGTGCTACATGGTATGGCTCGTTGTACGTTGTAGTAGCTGTGGCCACCAATCCGATGCGCTCCGTGACCGCGCTGAGCGCCGCCAGCAGGGTCAGGGGCTCGAAGTGGTCGGAACGGGCCATCCTGCTGGCAATTTGCCCTTCCGCGGCGGCAACACTGTCGGCGACGAACAACGCATCGAAACAAGCGTCCTCGGCGATCCTTGCCAGCTGTTTGTAGTGCTGGATATCCAGTCCGGCATTGGCCGGAACATCGGGGTGACGCCAGGCAGCAACGTGATGTCCGGTGGCCATCAAGAAGGCACCGAGGCTCATTTGCCGTGGGCTTTTGCTCATGTCAGAAGTCCTTGCGCAGCTGGATGCCGAAGTAACGTAAGTGCTCCATGAACCCCACATTCAAAGCGCTCAACTGATTCCGGATGCTGTGCTCCCGATTTCTTTCCGGAGCCCGCCGACCATGATGCGACCCGACGCCAAAGTCGAAAAAGTCTACCTCTATCCAAAACCTGTCGAC